>CAZZLQ010000001.1:0-82479 GCA_964655245.1 uncultured Bacteriovoracaceae bacterium
CAAAATGGTTAAAGTCTATATCGCGATCAAGCGAAAGATTGAAGTCGGCGATAAGATGGCCGGACGTCACGGAAACAAAGGGGTTATCTCAAGAGTTCTTCCAGAAGAAGATTTGCCTTATCTGGCAGACGGAACACCAGTGGATATCATTTTGAATCCTTTGGGCGTTCCTTCTCGTATGAACGTCGGTCAGTTGCTTGAGACCCATCTTGGTGGAGCGGCTTCCGGAATCGGACGCGTGATCAATCAAATGCTCGAGAAGAATGCTGAAGTCGAATTGCTGAGAAGCTATTTGATGAAGATTTATTCAACTGAGAGTGTTCAGAAGTTTCTGAAAGATGCCAAGCGAGAAGAGCTTGTGGATTTTGCGAAGAAGCTTCGTGAAGGTGTCACCCTTGCAATTCCAGTGTTTGACGGAACTGATGAGGGCGAAATTTCTCGACTCCTCGATTTAGCCGGATTGCCAACGGATGGTCAGGTGTATCTGTTTGACGGTCGAACGGGGGAAACCTTTGAGCGGCGAGTGACGGTGGGAACAATCTATATGTTGAAACTCCACCATATCGCTGAAGATAAGATCCATGCTCGAAGCATTGGTCCATACTCAATTGTTACGCAGCAACCTCTGGGCGGTAAGGCTCAGTTCGGGGGCCAGCGTCTCGGAGAGATGGAAGTGTGGGCAATGGAAGCTTACGGTGCTGCTTATGCCCTGCAAGAGTTCCTCACAGTGAAGTCCGATGACATCATTGGCCGTACACGAATGTATGAGTCGATTGTCAAAGGTGAGTACAACCTTGAGCCTGGTTTGCCAGAGTCGTTCAACGTGTTGACCAAAGAGCTTCGAGCTCTGGGTCTTAATGTTGAGCTGGTTCAGGATCAGAACAACGAAGGTCAATCAGCTTAAGGTGTAGTGGAGGTCGAACGTGGAAAACTTTTTTAATTTATTTCAAAAGCCAAAAAATCCCAGCTTCATCAAAGCTTTCAAGCTGAGTATTGCCTCTCCAGAACAGATTCTGGAGTGGTCATACGGTGAGGTCAAAAAGCCGGAGACGATTAACTACAGAACTTTCAAGCCGGAACGAGGCGGACTGTTCTGCGGTGCTATCTTTGGACCGGTAAAGGACTACGAGTGTATTTGCGGCAAGTACAAGCGAATGAAGCATCGCGGTGTTGTTTGCGAAAAGTGCGGTACCGAGGTGATCGAAAGCAAGGTGCGTCGTGAGCGAATGGGCCACGTCAAACTTGCAACACCCGTGGCACATATTTGGTTCCTAAGAAGCTTGCCCTCTCGTATCGGAGCAATGATCGATTTGACTCTGAGAGAGCTTGAGAGAGTCCTCTACTACGAGTCATACATTGTTGTTGAGCCCGGTGAGACGCCTTTCCGTGTTGGACAAGTCTTGAGCGAAGCTGAGTTTCGACGAGCTCAAGACCAGTTTGGCGCTGAGTTCACCGCAGGAATGGGTGCTGAAGTCATTAAAGAACTCCTTTCTAAGCTCGATCTGGCTACATTGAGAAAAGAGCTCAGAGATGAGCTGCGAGATGTGACCTCCGAAGCTAAGAAGAAAAAGCTCGTGAAGCGATTGCGAGTGATCGAGGCTTTCTTGCAGTCAGACAATAAGCCGGACTGGATGATTATGGACGTCGTTCCTGTTCTTCCTCCGGATTTGCGACCTCTCGTGCCGCTCGATGGTGGAAGGTTTGCAACCTCAGACCTGAACGATCTCTATCGCCGAGTGATCAACCGAAACAATCGATTGAAGAGACTCATTGAGTTGGATGCGCCTGAAATTATCTTGCGCAACGAAAAGCGAATGCTCCAAGAAGCTGTTGATTCGTTGTTTGACAACGGTCGACGAGGAAAAGTCGTCACTGGAACGAACAAGCGTCCTTTGAAGTCGCTGTCTGACATGATCAAAGGAAAGCAGGGTCGATTCCGACAGAACCTTCTTGGTAAGCGTGTCGATTACTCTGGTCGATCGGTTATCGTTGTTGGACCAAACCTCCGGTTGCATCAATGCGGTCTGCCCAAAAAGATGGCCCTCGAGTTGTTTAAGCCTTTCATCTTTAACAAGCTGGAAGAGCGAGGCTTCGTTAGTACGATCAAAGCTGCGAAGCGAATGGTCGAACTCGAAGCTCCAGAAGTCTATGATGTCTTGGAAGAGGTGATTAAGGAGCATCCAGTTCTGTTGAACCGAGCCCCGACGCTTCACCGGTTAGGTATCCAAGCATTTGAACCTGTTTTGATCGAAGGAAAGGCCATTCAACTGCATCCGTTAGTTTGTACTGCGTTCAACGCGGACTTCGACGGTGACCAGATGGCCGTTCACGTTCCTCTTTCTCTCGAAGCTCAGCTAGAAGCTCGAGTCCTGATGATGTCGACGAACAACTTGTTGTCACCAGCATCTGGAAAGCCAATCATTTCCCCAACTCAAGACATCGTTTTGGGATTGTATTCCATGACCCGAGAAGAGCCATATGGTTTGGGCGAAGGAAAAACCTTCTTGAATGCTGATGAAGTGCGAGCCGCCTACGAAGCTGAGGAAGTGGGTCTGAACTCACGAATTTTCTGCCGAATTGAAGGCAAGAAAGAAGCTACGACTTGCGGTCGGGTTCTAGTTCGATCAGTTGTTCCGGAAGAAGTGCCCTTTGCCTTGGTGAACAAGGAAATGGACAAGAAGACTTTGGCCAAGCTCGTTGAGGTCTCTTTCAAAAAAGCCGGTCAGAAGAAAACTGTTTTGATGGCCGATCGATTGAAAAACCTTGGGTTTGAATTTGCGACCCGATTCGGAATTTCAATCGCGATGAAAGACATGACTATTCCGTCGACTAAGCAAAATCTTTTGGATTCTGCGAAGAAAGAAGTGAAGGAAATCGAGACGCAGTATGCCGAAGGTATTATTACCGACGGTGAGCGCTCAAACAAAGTCATCGATATCTGGACGAACCTCGCAGATCGTATCGCCAAAGACATGATGGGTGGTTTGGGTCAGCAGGAATTCTTGGCAAAGCCAGAGACTAAGAAGAAGGCCTTTGCTGATCGAACTGGCGAGCCTGTGAAGTCGAAGTCTTTTAATACGATCTTTATGATGGCGGACTCCGGCGCTCGGGGTTCAAACGCTCAGATTCGACAGCTCGCTGGTATGCGGGGCCTAATGGCTAAGCCATCAGGAGAGATCATTGAGACCCCGATTTTGTCAAACTTCCGAGAAGGTTTGACGGTGTTGGAATACTTCATTTCAACCCACGGTGCTCGTAAGGGTCTTGCCGATACCGCCTTGAAGACTGCTAACGCTGGTTACTTGACTCGACGTCTTGTGGACGTTGCTCAGGACCTCGTCGTTTATGAATTGGATTGCGGTACTCTGGAGGGCGTTGATACTGAAGCGCTTGTCGAAGGCGGCGAAGTGATTGAGCCTTTGAGCGAGCGAGTCTTGGGTCGAGTTGCTTTGTTTGACATCAAAGATCCAGTGACGAAAAAGCCAATTGTTAAAGCCAATGAAGAAATCGATGAAGAAGTCATTGAGAAGCTCGAGAAGTATCAGATCTCAAAGATTACTATTCGAAGTCCTCTTACCTGTAAGAGCCGACGAGGAATCTGTATTCTTTGCTACGGCCGAGATCTGGCGCGAGGCCATATGGTGAACGTTGGTGAGGCTGTCGGTATCATTGCTGCTCAGTCCATTGGTGAACCTGGAACTCAGTTGACGATGCGTACGTTCCACATCGGGGGAACGGCTTCTGCGATGGCAGAGCAAAGTACGATTGAGTCTCGTAATGAAGGTAAGATTTCATTTGCGACACTTGAATCGATCAAGAACAAAGCTGGAGACGTCATTGTTCTCAACCGAAGCGCTGAGGTGATCATTTCGGATGCTGAAGGTCGAGAGCTTGAGCGACATCGCTTGACCTCAGGATGCCGACTGAAAGTGACTGAAGGATCCAAAGTTAAGCCGGGTCAGGTTTTGGCTGATTGGGATCCTTATACAACGCCGATTTTGACTGAGTTCAAAGGTCGAGTGAAGTTTGAGGATCTTGTCGAAGGTGCGACGTACAAAGAGCAGCGAGATGCCGCAACTGGTCTCTCACGAAAGATTGTGATTGAGAACAAGGGCTCTGGAGATATGCGTCCACGAATTCTGATTGTTGATCCAGCAACTGGCGCGACTCTGATCAATCCTAAAACCAATACGGAAGTTCGATACTGGTTGCCTCTCAACTCAACCATTGGGGTTGCTGATGGTCAGGAAGTTGCTGCAGGGGATATTTTGGCCAAGATCGCCAAAGAAACAGCGAAGTCGAAGGATATTACCGGGGGTCTTCCTCGAGTAGCCGAATTGTTCGAAGCGCGAGCTCCGAAAGAGCAGACGGCGATCATTGCGGATGTCGACGGTTATGTGACCTTCGGTAAAGACACCAAAGGCAAGCGAAAGCTTGTGGTGACCCCAGAGAAGGGTGAGCCAGTCGAGTTCCTCGTTCCTAAATCTCGTCACATTACGATGAGAGAGGGGGACTTTGTACGAGCTGGTGAAGCTTTAGTCGATGGAGCTGTGAATCCTCATGATATTCTTCGCGTTTTGGGTGTTAAAGCCTTGGCGAAGTACTTGGTCGATGAGATTCAGGAAGTCTATCGACTTCAGGGAGTGAAGATTAACGACAAACATATGGAGGCCATTGTTCGCCAAATGTTGAGGAAGGTCCGAATCGTTAACGCTAATGATTCAAACTTCCTTGAGGGTGAGCCAGTCAGCCGCAGGGTGTTTGAAGAAGCCAATGAGGCGCTCATTGCAGAGGGTAAAAAGCCCGCAACGGCGGAGCCAATGCTTTTGGGTATTACCAAGGCATCTTTGAATACGGATTCAGTGCTTTCGGCTGCTTCCTTCCAGGAAACAACCAAGGTCTTTACTGAGGCTGCGATTTCAAGCCGAGTGGATAATCTCTACGGATTGAAGGAAAACATCATTATGGGCCGTCTATTGCCTGCTGGAACGGGTCTAGAGGAGTATCGCTCCGAGGACATCGTTGTAGAGGGCGGTGACGACGAATTCCTTAAAGACGTGGATGTTAACACGACAAACGCTGGGAGCGGGGATTCCGGTCCTAAGGCTGCTCAGAGCTGAGAAAGGTAAGTCTTTTTGTTGACATAGGGCCCCGCGGGGCCCTAATCAATGGCCTTATTCGATCTTTCCTGCGTTTCAAAGCGCAGTGATGGGCTTTCCTGTGTGTCCCCCCAAAAGGACGCGAGAGGAAAGAGCGATATAAACAATTTTAGTTGGAGTGTGAGAATGCCGACGATTAACCAATTGGTTCGCAAGGGCCGACAAAAGCCCACTTATAAATCAAAGTCCCCCGCTCTTCGGGGTGCGCCTCAGAAGCGTGGAGTCTGTACTCGGGTGTATACAATGACCCCGAAGAAGCCGAACTCAGCGCTACGAAAGGTGGCTCGGGTCCGTCTGACCAACAAGCAGGAAGTCACTGCGTACATCATGGGAATTGGTCACAACCTTCAAGAACACTCCGTTGTTCTGATTCGAGGTGGCCGGGTGAAGGATTTGCCAGGGGTACGATATCACATCGTTCGAGGAACTCTCGATGCGACCGGAGTTGCAAACCGTAAGCGAAGCCGTTCCAAGTACGGCGCTAAGAAGCCCAAGTCTTAAGGAGATTTTATGCCTAGAAGAAAAAGAGTTTTGAAACGACCTTCTTTGGTTCCTGATTTTCAGTTTGGTGATTCTACAGTAGCCAAATTTATAAACATGATCATGTGGAGCGGCAAAAAAACAATCGCTACAAAAATTGTTTATGGCGCCTTGGAAGATTTGAAGAGTAAGGGTGAAGATTCCCTTAAGACCTTTAAGAAGGCAGTTGATAATTGTAAGCCTGAGATTGAAGTCCGATCACGGCGAGTCGGTGGTGCGAACTATCAAGTTCCTATGGATGTTCGACCTGAGCGCAAGTTGACTCTGGCCATTCGATGGTTGATTGCCAGTGCGCGTGAGCGAGCCGGCCGATCGATGGTTGAAAAGCTGTCCGCTGAGCTTTATGAAGCTTCTCAGGGGCGCGGTGGAGCAATCAAAAAACGAGAAGATGTTCACAAAATGGCTGAAGCCAATAGAGCGTTTGCCCACTTCCGTTGGTAATTGAGAGGGGAATTGTGTCAGTGGCGCTTAAAAAAGCAGTGGTAGAAAATCTCGATCATATTCGAAATATCGGGATCATTGCGCACATCGATGCAGGCAAGACCACGACTACTGAGCGAATTCTCTACTATTCCGGCCGTACTCATAAGCTGGGAAATGTTGATGAGGGTAACACTCAGATGGATTGGATGGTTCAGGAGCAGGAGCGGGGAATCACTATTACCTCTGCGGCAACAACCTGCTCGTGGAAGGATCATCAAATCAACATCATCGACACTCCCGGCCACGTTGATTTTACCATTGAAGTGGAGCGCTCTTTGCGGGTGCTTGATGGAGCGGTGGGTGTTTTTTGTGCAGTCAGTGGTGTTCAGCCTCAGTCGGAAACTGTCTGGCGTCAGGCTGATAAGTATCGAGTGCCGCGAATTGCTTTTGTTAACAAAATGGACCGCCTCGGCGCGAATTTTTCGCGAGTTGTTGAAATGATGAGATCCAAGCTTCATGCCAACGCTATTCCTGTGCAGATGCCAATTGGGGCTGAAGACGGCTTTCGTGGATGCTTGGACTTGATCAATCAGAAGGCTTTGATTTGGTCTGAATCAAATGACGGAGCCGATTTTTCCCAGGAGGCCATTCCCGCGGAACTGCAAAGTGAGTTCAAGCGTGCTCGCGAAGCCATGATCGAGGCGATTGCTGAACTGGATGATTCGATCGCGGATTTGTTCCTGAACGGAAAGCCTATTTCCGCCGATCAATTGATTTCTTCTTTGCGCAATCTCTGTGTTTCAATGAAGGCTACCCCTGTTCTCTGTGGAGCGAGCTTTCGCAATATGGGGGTTCAACCTCTGCTGGATGCGATCGTGTCATTTTTACCATCACCCTCAGATGTGCCGGCTGTGGAGGGATCGGATCCAGTCGACGTGTCGAAAAAGATCTCTAGAAGCGCCAGTCGTTCGGAGCCGCTTTCGGCGCTTGTTTTTAAGATTCAATCGAATTCTTTCATGGGTCCGATGGCTTATGTTCGGGTTTATTCGGGTGTGTTGGAAAAGAGTCAGGCTCTACAGAATGCGTCCAAGCAGAAGAAAGAGAAGATTAATCGTCTGCTGAAAGTCCATGCCAATCAGACGGAAGATGTTGATGTTTTGGGTCCAGGGGAGATCGGCGCTATCGTTGGGCTTAAGTTTTCAACGACTGGTGACACTCTCACTGATTCCGCTCAGCAGATTGTTCTTGAGTCCATCGTGTTCCCGGAACCCGTGATTTCTGTTGCGATTGAGCCCAAAACAAAGGCCGACGAGGAAAAGCTGGGTTCCTCTCTGCAGAGACTGGCGCTCGAAGATCCTAGTTTTAAGGTCTCCGCGAATGAAGAAACCGGTCAGACCTTGATTTCTGGGATGGGTGAGCTGCACTTGGACATTATTGTGGATCGACTGACCCGTGAGTTCAATGTCAGCGCCAATGTTGGTAAGCCCCAAGTTTCTTACAAGGAAAGCGTACTGGCTGAGTCTTCGGGCGAATGTGTGTTTCAGCGCCAGGTCGGTGGTAAGAACGTTTTTGCAAAAGTTGTTTTGAATGTTGTCCCTGCAGAGCGTGGAACTGGATCTTCTTTTGTGAACAGAATGACTCCTGCGCAGATGCCGGAGCTGTGGGTTAATGCCATTCGCTCTGGAGTGACTGAATCATTGTCCAACGGTGTGCTGGGAAGCTACCCAGTGGTTGATGTGACTGTAAGTTTGGTGGGCGGAGCATTTGAGCAGGATGCTTCAACAGATGTGGCTTTTAAGTTAGCCGCTGGAATGTCCTTCAAGGACGCTTGTCGAAAGGCGAAGCCGGCTTTGTTAGAGCCGATTATGTCGATTGAAATTGTTGTCCCGGATGAATATATGAGTCAGATTATCGGGGACTTGAACTCAAGGCGAGGGCGCGTTTTGTCGATGGATGAGCGCGTTGGCAACCGAGTAATCCACGGTGAAGTTCCTCTCGCTGAAACGTTTGGTTACGCTACGGTTTTGCGATCTTTGTCGCAGGGTCGGGCAACGTACTCATTGGAGCCGCTCCGATACGAAGAGGTTCCTCAACAATTAACGGAAGGTATCTTAGGAAGATTTAACTAGAACGCAAGGTTCAGGAGGCAATATGGCAAAGGCTAAATTCGAAAGAAGTAAACCACACGTGAACGTCGGAACTATTGGTCACGTCGATCACGGCAAGACAACTTTGACGGCTGCGCTGACGAAAGTTTGTGCGGATATGGGAATGAGTGACTACATCGCTTACGACCAGGTCGCCAAAGCATCAGAAAAACAAGGACGTCGAGATGATTCAAAAATCATCACAATCGCGACATCACACGTAGAGTATGCGACAGCAAAGCGACACTATGCGCACGTTGATTGTCCGGGTCACGCTGACTACGTCAAAAACATGATTACCGGTGCCGCTCAAATGGACGGCGCGATCTTGGTGGTTTCGGCCGCTGACGGTCCCATGCCTCAAACTCGAGAGCACATCCTTTTGGCTCGTCAGGTCGGCGTGCCTTATATCGTGGTGTTCCTCAATAAATGTGATTTAGTCGATGACCCTGAGTTGTTGGAACTCGTCGAAGTTGAACTTCGTGATCTTTTGAACAGCTACAAGTTCCCTGGTGATACAACCCCGATTATTCGTGGTTCCGCAACCAAAGCTTTGGCTGGAGACCAAGATGAGCTGGGAGTTCCTGCTTTGAAGAAGCTCCTTGATACGCTCGACACCTACATTCCTGAACCTACCCGAGACATTGACAAGCCTTTGTTGATGCCAATCGAAGATGTGTTCTCGATTTCTGGTCGGGGAACTGTCGTTACCGGCCGTATTGAAAAGGGCAAGGTTAATGTCGGTCAGGAAGTGGAAATCGTCGGAATTCGACCTACCCAAGCAACTGTCGTTACTGGAATCGAAATGTTCCGTAAGAGCCTTGACGAAGGTTTGGCTGGTGACAACGCAGGTCTTCTGCTTCGAGGAACGAAGAAAGAAGATGTTGAGCGTGGTCAGGTTATCGCCGCCAAAGGTACTGCGAAGCCTCACACCAAGTTCAAGTGCGAAGTGTATATTTTGAACAAAGATGAAGGTGGACGACATACTCCTTTCTTCAAAGGATATCGCCCCCAATTCTATTTCAGAACAACCGATGTGACTGGAAACGTTCAGCTTCCAGAAAACGTCGAAATGGTCATGCCTGGTGACAATATTTCTATGTTGGTCGAGTTGATTACTCCGATCGCTATGGAAAAGTCACAGCGATTCGCTATCCGAGAGGGTGGACGAACCGTTGGAGCTGGCGTTGTTGCTGAGATTCTTGACTAACGATTGATAAGGAGAGCGCTGTGCAAGGTGAAAAAATACGAATCAAGCTGAAAGCATACGAGTCGACGCTCTTGGACAGCGCGATCCAAGAAATCGTAGCCACGGCAAAGAGAACGGGTGCGGATGTGGCTGGGCCAATTCCGCTTCCCACTAATATTTCTCGATACTGTGTGTTGCGATCTCCCCACGTAGATAAAAAATCTCGGGAGCATTTTGAGATTAGAACTCACAAAAGATTGCTTGATATTTTGCGTCCGAATCAACAAACGATCGACGCTCTCATGAAACTGGATCTTTCAGCCGGTGTTCATGTGGAGATTAAGCAAGGAGTATAAAAATGGGTGTTATTCTTGGACGAAAAATTGGAATGACCCAAGGCTTTGGCCCTGATGGAGAGCTAATCCCAGTCACGGTCATCAAAGCGGGTCCCTGCAAAGTGGTTTCCACTCGCAAAGATGATGGTGATGGCTACTCTGCTGCTATCGTAGGCTTCGAAGAAATCGAAGGCGCTAAACTTGGTTCGAAGAGCTTGCTGGGCTTTTTCAAAAAGATGAACACTGCATGCTTTAAGGTTTTGCGAGAATTCCGCGGCATTGCAGCCCAGGCTGGTGACGATCTGACAGTCGCTCAGTTTTCGCCAGGTGAGACGGTTATCATCACTGGAACTTCTAAGGGTAAAGGGATGACTTCTGTGATTAAGAAGTGGAACTTTAGCCGAGGTCGGATGTCTCACGGTGGAAATTGCAAACGGAAAGTCGGTTCCATCGGTATGCACACTTGGCCCGCGCACGTCATTAAGGGCAAAAAGATGGCCGGTCGATGGGGGAATGAGCAAGTCACGCTAAGAACAGTGGAAGTCGTGAAGGCTATCCCAGAAGACAATTTGTTGTTGCTTAAGGGCCCGGTTCCAGGATCACCGGACTCTTTGGTTGTGATTAGAACGAATGAGAGCCTGGGTAAAAAGAAGACTGCTGCTTAGTTAAAGAGGTTGAATAGTCATGGCACAAATTAAGGTTCTGAATTTAAAGAACCAGGTCGTCGGAGAAGAGAATATCAATGACGGCTTGGTGGCTGCGAAAAATCGCCCATACTTGATGCACGATTACGTGGTGATGCAGCGACGCGCGATGCGGCAGGGCACTCACTCCACAAAGACTCGTGCCGAGGTCAGCGGATCGGGTAAGAAGCCGTTCCGTCAAAAGGGAACAGGTCAAGCTCGGCAGGGGACTTTGATTGGTCCTCATCAGCCCGGCGGAGGTATTCAGTTCGGTCCAAAACCTCGCGACTATTCAACGAAGATGAATAAGCGGGCTCGGCTGGAGGCGCTCAAGCTGGCTCTTTCTCAGAAAAAGTATGAGGGCCGATTAGCTCTGGTTGAAGACTTCAATATTACGTCCGGAAAGACGAAGGATGCGACAAAAGCGATTACCGCTCTGAAGGCTGGGACCTCAGCGTTGATTGTCGGTGAGCTGTCAGCGGAAACGAAGCGAGCGATTCGAAACATTCAAGGCTGCGACAGTCTTCCTCCAGCAGGGGTTAATGTTTACGATGTGCTTCGTCACCAGTTTCTGATTGTGACTAAGGCTGGAATTAAGGCTTTGGAAAAGAGACTTTGTGAGGTGGCTGAATGAGACAAATTTTGAAATATCCATTGATTACGGAGAAGAGCTCAACCCTCCAAGGTAGCTCCAACCAGTATGTTTTTGTTGTGGATAGTAGCGCGAACAAGATCGAAATCAAAGATGCTGTGGAAGCCTTGAAAAAGGGCATCGAAGTGACGAGCGTTCAGACCTTGATCAATAGAGGCAAGGTTAAGCGAATCGGTCGATCCATGGGTAAGCGATCAAATGTTAAAAAGGCCATCGTTCGTTTGAAGGCCGGACAAACTTTAGAGCTGTTTGAGGCAGCCTAATAGAAGGGGTTAGTATGGGATTTTATAAGCCAGTAACACCTGCCAGACGTTTTTATACTCGGAGAGATTTCAGTCTTTTGACCCCAGGGGTTCAACCGACTAAGTCACTTCTTGAGCCATTGAAGTCGAGTGGCGGAAGAAACAATCACGGACGGGTTACGTCCCGCTTCCGAGGTGGTGGACATAAAAAACTTTATCGAGTGATTGATTTTCGCCGCGATAAGATTGGTATTCCTGGACGAGTATCAAGCTTGGAGTACGATCCAAATCGAAACGTTTGGATCGCGTTGATTAACTACGCGGATGGGGAAAAGCGTTATATTTTGGCGCCGCTGTCGCTGAATGTGAACGACGCTGTTTCATCGGGACCAGAGGCGGAGATCCGCCCTGGATGTGCTTTGCCGCTTAAGTCGATTCCAGTGGGTACTTTTATTCACAATATTGAACTGAAGCGCGGCAAAGGTGGTGCCTTGGCTCGATCGGCTGGAACTTTTGCTCAGCTGATTGCTAAGGAAGGTGACTTTGCTTTGTTGCGATTGCCCTCGAGCGAGATCCGAAAGGTCAGCGTTGAGAATTTCGCTTCGATTGGCCAGTTGAGTAACCCGGATCACATGAACGTGAGTTGGGGTAAAGCCGGTCGTATTCGCTGGTTGGGACGAACTCCTCATAACCGAGGAACTTCTATGAACCCGATCGATCACCCGCACGGTGGTGGTCAAGGAAAGACAAAGGGTGGTCGTCATCCGGTTACTCCTTGGGGTCAGCCAACAAAGGGTTATCGAACAAGAAATTCGAAGCGAACTGATAGTATGCGTGTTCAGCGTCGAAATACCAAAACGGTGGTGAGCTAATTATGGGAAGAAGTTTGAAGAAGGGTCCTTTCGTTGATTTTCATCTCTTGGATAAAGTGATGGGCCAGCGTGAGACCACTAGCAAAAAAATGATCAAGACCTGGTCGCGTCGTTCAACAATTATTCCTGAGATGGTGGGAATCACCTTCGCTGTTCATAATGGCAAGGCTTTTATTCCTGTCTACGTGACGGAGAATATGGTTGGTCACAAACTTGGAGAGTTCTCTCCCACTAGAACTTTCAAGCAGCACTCTGGCGATCGTAAAGCTGGTGCGGAAGGCTAATTGAGGTTGCATCATGGAAGCGAAAGCAAAATTAAAATTCACAAGAATATCGGGTAAGAAGCTGCAGCCAATTGCGAAAATGGTTCGTGGAATGGCTTTGCAGGAAGCTATTGCGACCCTTCAATTCGTTCCCAAAAAAGGGGCAGTATTGATTCGTAAGGTGATTGAGTCTGCGCGAGCAAATGCCCACGAGAAGCAAATGGACATCGATAACTTGAAGATCAAGACGGTTGTCGTTGATCGCGGACCAATCATGTATCGAATTATGACACGGCAACGAGGTATGGCGCACCGTCTGCGTAAGCGTCTGTCTCACATTTCGGTAACTTTAGGAGAATAAAGATGGGACAGAAGGTAAATCCAACAGGTTTACGTGTAAAAGTTATTCGAGGATGGGATTCCGTATGGTTTTCTGAGCGTAAGTACAGCGAGCTGTTGAAAGAAGATCTCAAAATTCGAAATTTTTTGAACGAAAAGGTCGGACACGCGGGGATTTCAAAAGTTGTCATTGAAAGATCGACATCAAAAGTTCGCGTGACGATTCACACATCCCGACCCGGTATCATTATTGGAAAGAAGGGCGCTGGGATCGATGTCTTGAAGGCTCAGCTGCAGGCTTTGACTTCAACTGAACTTCTTTTGAATATCAAGGAAGTGCGCAAGGCTGAGATTGACTCGAAGTTGGTAGCGGAGAATATCGCGACTCAACTCGAGCGACGAGTTGCTTTCCGAAGAGCGATGAAGAAAGCGATTCAATCAGCGATGAAGTTTGGTGCTGAAGGAATCAAGGTTCAGCTAGGTGGTCGATTGGCAGGAGCTGAGATGGCTCGAGTGGAGCGCTATATGGAAGGGCGAGTGCCTTTGCATACGCTGCGAGCAGATATCGACTACGGTACGGCAACTGCGCGAACTACCTACGGCGCTATTGGTGTTAAAGTTTGGATTTTCAAAGGCGAGATTCTGGAAAAGGGTAAGCGCCAGAACCAGGATGAGGCGGCATTGGTCGCTTAGTGAGGCATTGGAGATAGAATCATGTTACAGCCAGCACGTCAGAAATGGCGAAAGCAATCAAAAGGTCGAAATCGAGGAGACGCTACCAGAGGTCAGTTTCTATCGGTGGGTGACTTTGGACTTCAGGCAATGGATCGTGGTCGTTTAACCGCGCGGCAGATCGAGGCGGGTCGGATTACGATTAGCCGACATATGAAACGTGGCGGAAAGTTACTCATCAGAGTGTTTCCAGATAAGCCGGTTTCAAAGAAACCCCTGGAAGTGCGTATGGGTAAGGGTAAGGGAGCCCCGGAGTTCTATGTGGCGGTTATCAAGCCAGGTCGAATTCTTTATGAAATTGAAGGGGTTACGACGGAGATAGCAAAAGAGGCTATGCGATTGGCAGCCTCGAAGCTTCCTCTAAAAACAAGATTTGTTTCGCGAAAGATGGCCTAAGGTGATATATGGCAAAAGCTAAAACGGTGAATTTTAAGGAAATGAGCAATACGGATTTGGTGAACCGAATCCAGGAGTTTTCGGGTGAGCTGATTGCGGCCCGTCAGAAGGCTCGATTGGGACAGTTTAAGAAGACCTCTGATTTCCCGAGACTTCGTAAAGAGGTAGCTCGAATCAAGACTGAGCTTCGTAAGCGCGAATTGGCCGGTAAATAGATTTAGTTGAGAAAAGGTGAAGTATGGCAGCTGTTGCAACACAAGTAGGAACAAAATCGCTAAGGAAGATTCAGGGAACCGTCAGATCCAACAAAATGGATAAGACTGTTGTTGTGGAAGCTTCTCGGTTGGTTCGACATCCAAAGTACGGCAAGTACTACAAAGTTTATAAAAAATACAAAGCGCATGATGAAAAAAACTCGTGCGGCATGGGTGATATTGTCGAGATCATTGAGTGCCGACCAGTATCCAAAGACAAGCGATTCTGTCTTTTGAGAATTGTTGAGCGCGCGAAACGAGCTGAAATCGAAGACGCCGTTGCGGTGTAATTGAAAGGTTTTATTTATGGTTAGAACTCATACAAGACTAACAGTTGCTGACAATACTGGGGCGAAAGAGGTCGAGTGCATCAAGGTCCTTGGTGGCTCCAAACGAAGATATGCAAGCGTCGGTGATGTCATTGTTGTTGCGGTAAAGGATGCTATCCCTTTTGGTAAAGTAAAAAAGGGGGAAGTAAAGAAGGCTGTGGTTGTGAGAGTATTGAAAGAGTACAACCGAGCTGACGGCACTTACATTCGTTTTGACGATAACGCTGCCGTATTGATCTCACAGGAGTTGGAGCCAATTGGAACTCGGATTTTCGGGCCTGTTGCTCGAGAGCTCCGTGCGAAGCGTTTTATGAAAATTATCTCACTCGCTCCGGAGGTACTATAAATGTTGGCTCGTGTTAAAAAAGGTGACACCGTTTTTGTGATTTCTGGCAAGGACAAGGGTCGAACTGGTAAGGTCTTGCAGGTTTTTCCGAAGCAGGCTCAATGCATTGTTGAGAAGATTTCTGTGGTCAAACGACACCAGAAGGCAAAGCCAGGTCAGCCGGCGGGAATTGTGGAAAAGAGTCTTCCAATTCATCTTTCGAAGGTTATGCCGGTGGATAGCGCTTCCAATAAGCATGGAAGAGTGAGATCCCAGCTTCAGGGTGGAAAAAAAGAGAGAAAGATTGTCTCTGTTAAATAGTAGGAATTGAGTCATGGCTGATACAAAAGATACAAAGAAAAAAGCAAAGGGATCTGAAAAATCGGGCTCTAGCGTGAAGTCGAAAGCGACAAGAACAAAGGGCGCTGAGTCGATCGCTCCCGCTGAGTTGGTAGCTCCTCGGTACAAGGATAAATATAAATCTGAGATTGTTCCGGCTCTGATGAAAGAGTTTGGATTCCGATCTGTGATGCAAGTCCCACGACTGTCGAAAATCGTGATCAATGCGGGCTTGGGAAAGTCGACTCAGAATATCAAGATTATTGATCAAGCGATGAAGGACATCGCTGCCATTGCTGGTCAAAAGCCTGTGGCTTGTAAGTCAAAGAAAGCTATTTCAAACTTTAAGTTAAGAGCCGGCCTTCCTATCGGGGTTATGGTTACCTTGCGTGGCGCTCAGATGTTTGAGTTTTTGGATCGTTTGATCAACTTGGCTCTGCCTCGAATTCGAGATTTTCGAGGTGTTTCGGAACGCGGATTCGATGGACGTGGGAACTTTACCATGGGTTTGAAAGACCAGCTGGTTTTCCCTGAGGTTGATTTCGATTCTGTTGATAACACGTTCGGGATGAACATTAGCTTCGTAACGACTGCGCGAACCGACGATGAAGGCCGCGCGCTTCTAAACAAGTTTGGGGTGCCTTTCAGAAAACGACCTCAGGCTCAAACTACGAAGGCTGCTTAGGAAGGTTTTTATGGCAAAGACGAGTTCAATTGTTAAATACAGAAAATCGGTCGCTCTTGTGGAGCGATATCGAGAAAAGCGCTTGAAGTTGAAAGAAGTTATTCAAAGTCCGAAGTCTACGATGGAAGAAAAGCTGGCAGCTCAGAGAAAGCTAGCCAAGATTCCGCGCAGGGCGTTGCCTGTCCAGCTCAAGACACGTTGTGAACTGACCGGTCGGACTCGAGCTGTTTATCGCAAGTTTAAGCTATCACGATTGAAGTTTCGTGAGTTGGCTCATCAGGGAATTTTGCCCGGTGTTTCGAAAGCAAGTTGGTAAGGAACAAGGAGTAGCAGATGCTAACAGATCCTATTGGTGATTGTTTTGGAAGATTGAGAAACGCCGCGAAGGCGGGACAAGAAGAGGTCAAGATCCCTCACTCGCAAATGAAAGAGGGGATTGTGCGTCTTCTCCAGAATGAAGGTTATTTGATTGGTTTTGAGGTAGAAGAAGCCTCCAAGTCGAAGAAAACCATTATCGCTCGGATTAAATATAACAGAGATGGTCGAGCGGTTTTGGAAAGTATTAAGAGGGTAAGTCGCCCGGGACATCGAGTGTATGCCGGTGTTCCAAGTCAGCCAAAGGTTCGCAGAGGAATTGGTCTTCAGATTTTGTCGACCAACCAAGGAATTGTGTCTGACAAGCAGGCCATCGAGAAAAAGGTCGGCGGCGAAGTTTTAGGCGAAGTTTATTAATAGGTTTTGAAGTCAGAGGTTTGTTATGTCTCGTTTAGGTCGCATTCCAGTTCAGATTCCAAAGGGTGTTAAGGTCAGCTTGACGGGTACTTTGTTGTCCGTTGAAGGTCCAAAAGGCAAGCTGGCTAGAAACGTTCCAGTAGGAATCGTTTTAAAAGTAGAAGGTGAGAAGGCAGTGATTAGTAGGACTGACGATTTGAAGCCTACGAAAGCAGCTCATGGATTAGTTCGCTCCCTATTGAATGGAATGGTGAAGGGTGTTTCTGAGGGCTTCACCAAAACCCTGGTGAGTGTTGGGGTCGGATACCGAATGGCGTTGACCGGGAACAAGCTCAACATCAGCGCGGGCTTGTCTCATCCAGTTGTGTTCACTTTGCCCACCGGAATTCAAGGTAAGGTTGAAGATCAAACTCGTTTAGTTCTTACGGGAATTGATAAGGAACTCATCGGACTTGTTGCTGATCGGATTCGGTCCGTACGTCCTCCTGAGCCCTACAAAGGGAAGGGAATTCGATATGACAAAGAAGTTATTCAATTGAAGGAAGGTAAGGCTGCCGGTAAGGGTGCCAAGTAAAGTTTAGGTGATTTATGGCATTAGAAAAGAAATCAGACGCTAGAAAAATTCGAAAAGCTCGTATTCGAAAAAACATCACTGGAAAGACGACTCGTCCTAGGCTGAGTGTGTTTCGATCAGCTGGTTATACATACGCTCAAATCATTGATGACAAAGCGGGTAAGACCCTTGTTTCATGTTCCTCGGCTGAAAAAGATTTGCGTAAGTCTTTGAAGAGCCCTCGAAACTTAGAGGCTGCCAAATTGGTTGGCGCCACATTGGCCAAACGAGCCCTTAGCAAAAGCATTGCTGAGGTTGTGTTTGATCGAAACGGATTTTTCTTTCACGGCAGAATCAAGGCAATCGCCGAGGGTGCGCGTGAAGGTGGACTTAAATTTTAGGAATTAATATGCCAGTATCAAGAGACATTGTTGCAACTTTAGATCTTAAGGAAAGAATCATTAACGTCGCGCGTGTTGCCAAAGTGGTAACCGGAGGGCGGCGATTTTCCTTCAGCGCGCTCGTCGCGGTTGGAGATGAAAAAGGCTTTGTAGGCTTTGGTTTGGGTAAGGCAAATGAGGTTCCTGAGGCAATCGCAAAGGCGACCCAGCAGGCAAAAAAGAATATGGTTCAGGTTCCTTTGTCGGGAAGTTCTATTCCCCACGAAGTGGTTGGAACTTTTGGAGCTGCCGAGGTCATTTTAAGACCAGCCAGTGAAGGAACAGGCGTCATTGCCGGCGGAGCTGCTCGGGTTATGCTTGAGTTGGCTGGAGTGAAAGACGTTTTGTCTAAGAGCTTAGGAACAACGAATCCTCACAATCTTGCACGAGCCACTGTTGATGCTCTTATGCGATTGAGAGATCCTGAGGAACGCGCCCAGATTTTGAAGGCCATGTAGTAGTATAAGAGGTCGAAGAGATGGAAAAAGTGATTTATATAAAGCAGGTCAAAGGAATTTCCAGAACCACACCGAAGCAGAAGGCTGTTTTGAAGTCTTTAGGTGTGCATGGAATTGGAACTAAAGTTTTTAGAAAAGACACTCGTGCGTTGCGTGGGATGTTGAACTTGGTTCAACATCTTGTCGACGCCCAACTAGTAGACGCCTCTGTTCAGAAATCTATTGAAGGTAAAAAGGTTGCGAACAGCGGATATTCGATCGGATAGGTGATTTATGGCATTACTTTCTCAACTTAGACCGTCTCGAGGTTCAAAAAAACCGATGAAACGACTTGGACGTGGTGATGGTTCAGGCCACGGAGGAACTTCGACTCGTGGACATAAAGGTCAAAAGGCTCGAAGCTCGGTTCATATTCCGCGCGGTTTTGAGGGTGGTCAAATGCCCTTGCATCGACGGTCTCCCAAGTGGGGTTTCACTAATTTTACTCAGGTGGTCTATATGCCAGTGAATTTGGACGCCTTGGGTCAGTTCTTCAAAAGCGGTGAAGAAGTTACCGCAGCTACTTTGAAGTCCAAAGGTCTCGTCAAGAGTTCCAATGGTAAAGTGAAGATTCTGGGTCGAGGCAAGATCGCGATTGCGCTGAAGGTGAAGGTTCACGCTGCTTCTGAGAGTGCGAAAAAGGCGATTGAAGCTGCCAAAGGAACCATCGAGATCATTCAAGCAAAAAAAGCTGCCTAAGCAGCATCAAAAAAAATTGAGGGATAGCAATTTTGAGACCCACTCTTGTTAATGCGGCAAAGGCTCCGGAACTAATCAAAAAACTTTTTGTAACTTTCGGTCTCTTGGCCGTTTATCGAATGGGTGTCTTTGTTCCAACCCCAGGAGTCAATTCCGCGGCTCTCAAAGATTTTATCGGTAACGGTGGTAATATCTTTGGAATCTTTAACTCGTTCACCGGTGGGGCTTTGGAGCGCTTCTCTGTCTTTGCGTTGGGGATCATGCCTTATATCAGCGCCTCAATTATTATGAGTTTGCTACCTTCCGTTTTTGAGTATTTTGCAAACCTGAAGAAAGAGGGCGAGTTGGGTCGAAGGAAACTCAATCAGTACTCTCGATATTTAACCATAGTGATTGCTGTGATTCAGGCATGGGGTATCGCGTCCTGGCTCCAGTCAAATCCAGGGGTAGTCATCAATCCTGGTATTGGTTTTAAGCTTTTAACTGTTTTAACTTTGACTGCCGGAACCGTGGTGGTGATGTGGTTAGGGGAGCAGATCACTCAGCGGGGGATTGGTCAGGGCTCTTCCTTGATCATTTTTGCAGGTATCGTCGCGGGCTTTCCCAGTGTGGTATCGAATGTTTGGTCTAATTTTCAAGCCGGGGATTTAAGAGGTTCTCAGTTGTTGACCATTGTTTTGTTGGTCGTGGCTTCAACAGTATTTGTTGTTTTTGTTGAGAGGGCTCAGCGCCGGATTCCCATTCATCACGCTAAGCGGGTGGTTGGCCGAAAGGTTTATGGAGCTTCGATGCAGTTTCTTCCCTTTAAGGTTAATGCTGCCGGAGTCATTCCTCCTATTTTTGCATCAGCTTTGATCACTTTTCCTTCGATGATATCTCAGATGTTTAAGAGCCAGAATGCTTGGTTGAACGAAATTGCAGGCTGGCTGGCTCCCGGCGGAACTTTTTATGATGCACTTTACGTCGGATTGATCGTATTTTTCTCGTATTTCACCACATCGATCTTTATTAACTCCAACGATGTCGCTGAAAATCTGAAAGAACATGGTGGTTTTGTTCCTGGCATTCGGCCTGGCAAGCATACTGCGGACTATTTGGACCATGTTTTGACTCGCTTAACGACTCTTGGAGCAGTTTACCTCTCATTCATTTGTGTTGCGCCCTTTTTCTTCTTTGACAGTTTCCAGGTGCGCCTGGGCGGAACAGCGGTTCTGATTATTGTTGGAGTTGCTATTAATTTTGCCGAGCAGATTCAAACCTATTTGATGACTCAGCAGTATGAGCGCTTCCTGGGTGATGAAGGCGCCTCTGGTAACCGTCGATTTAAGGGGCGGGGTCCCGAGTAACCTATGGGTGCAAGTCCCAACAGAAACTGTATTTTTGTCGGGGCTCCGGGAAGTGGCAAAGGGACTCAGGCAAAGAAAATCCAAGAGTCTCTCAAGATTCCTCATATTTCAACGGGAGACATTCTTCGATCAGAGGTTAGTAGGGGATCTGCGCTCGGATTGGAAGTGAAAGAAGTTCTGGCTGCCGGAAAGCTTGTCGACGATGAGCTGATGCTCAAAATTATCAAGGCTCGATTTCAAAAAGAGGACGTCAAGGCGGGATTCATTTTGGACGGTTATCCTAGGAATCTGGCTCAGGCAAAAGCTCTCGCTCAGGTGTTTTCCGAGCTAGATATTAAGAGTCCGGTGGTTTTCTTTTTTGATGTGACCAAATCCTTGTTGGTCTCTCGGTTGACGGGCCGACTTTCATGCTCAAAGTGTGGAAGTGTGTTTCATTCTGAGTTTAACAAGCCACGTCTCGCTGGTGTCTGCGACAGCTGTGGGAGTTCGCCTTTGATTCAAAGGGCTGATGATACAGAAGAGACTGCGATAAAGCGCCTCGATGTGTTTGAGAGCCAAACCCGGCCGATGCTCGATTTCTATCAGGCTGCGCAGCAGCTAGAGCAACTTGATGCCAGCGCCTCTTTGAGTGCTGTGACAGAGAGAATTTTGAAGGTTCTGAAGTAGTTTGTATGATTGTCATTCGTAATCCAGATGAGATTGAGAAGATTCGGCGTGCTGCCCAGATCGTTAGGGCAAGTCTAGATGAGGTTGAGGCTGCCATTCGACCGGGGTTAACGACTTGGCAGTTGAATGAGATCGCTGAGCAAGCGACCTTGAAGATGGGGGCAAAGCCAGCCTTTAAGGGGTATCGCGGATTTCCTGCTTGTCTTTGCGTTTCTGTGAACGAGGAAGTGGTCCATGGAATACCTCGCAAAGACCGGATCATCAAAGAGGGCGACATTGTAGGTATTGATTATGGCGCGACTCTTGAGGGTTATTATGGTGATAGCGCCCGTACGGTTCCGGTTGGGTTTAAGCCATCCGGCAAGATTCAGGATTTGTTGGAATCCACGAAGCTATCGCTTCAAAAAGGCATTGAAGCGATTCGCCCGGGAAGGCACGTTCAGGATATTTCAAAGGCGATTGAAGCCATTATTGCTCCCAAGGGCTTTGGAATTGTTCGTGATTATGTCGGGCATGGAATTGGGACCAAGCCGCATGAAGATCCCCCGATACCGCATTACGATACAGGGGAAAAGGGGCCTAGACTTCGGGAAGGAATGGTCATTTGCATTGAGCCCATGATCAATATCGGATCCCATGATGTTAAGGTTCTTAAGGATGGATGGACTGTAGTGACCACCGATGGCTCTTGGTCTGCCCATTTTGAGCATACGGTGGCTATTACAGCCTCTGGAGCTGAGGTCCTGTCGGCCTAGGCGGGTTCGATAAATCGAGTATTTCCTTGTTTGACAAGGAGGGGTGGAAACTCCTAATTCTTGTCAAGCTAAGATTAAATCTCATAATGAGACCTTTGCCCCTTTTGGGGCAGGTAGAGGTGTTTGGAGTTTTGTATGAAAGTGAGATGTTCAGTTAAACCTCGTTGCGAAAAATGCAAAGTCGTTCGTCGTCAGCGAGTGCTTCGAGTCATTTGTGTAAATGCTCGTCATAAACAACGCCAAAAATAAAGAAGGATATTTTTAGATGGCTCGTATTGCAGGTATTGATCTTCCGGGTAACAAGCACATTCGAATTGCTTTAACTTATTTGTACGGTATCGGACAAAAAACCGCCGACAAGATTTGTGAAGAGCTGAAGATTGAGAAGACGATCAAGGCCAAAGATCTTCCGGATGGCGATGTCAATCGTATCAGAGAGTACATTGAAAAAGATTTGCGAGTGGAAGGAGATCTTAAGCGCCAAGTCAGTTTGAATATTAAGCGCTTGATGGATCTGGGTACCTACAGAGGTTTGCGACATCGAAAGGGACTTCCTGTTCGTGGTCAAAGAACTCACACAAATGCTCGAACACGAAAAGGTCCTCGACGAAACGCGGTCGCCCTCGTGAAGAAGGCTGTTTAATTACAGTCCTGAGAATCTGAAGGAGATTTTAATTTTATGTCAGAAAAAACTGCAGCAGGCACTGAAACTGAAACAAAAGTTGTTAAGAAGAAGAAAGATCGTCGTTCTGTTCCAACGGGAGTTGCTCACATCGATGCATCATTTAACAACACAATCATTACTTTTACTGACACCGCTGGAAATGCAGTAGCCTGGGGCTCATGTGGGGCTGCCGGTTTTAAGGGTTCACGAAAGAGCACGCCTTTCGCTGCTCAAGTCGCCGCTGAATCGGCATCAAAGAAGGCCGTTGAAAATGGGATGCGTTCCGTAAGCATTTTGGTATCTGGCCCAGGAGCAGGACGCGAGTCCGCGATTCGAGCTATTGCGCAGGCTGGAATTCGAGTGACAGGAATCAAAGATATTACTCCGATTCCTCACAACGGATGTCGACCCCGCAAAAAGCGAAGAGTTTAGTTTTTGATTAAGTAAGAAAATACACGAGGAGATTCCCCTTTATGGCAATGAGCGAAGTTGTTTATCGAAATTGGCGAGACTTGATTAAACCCAAGCGAGTGGACGTGGATCCCACGACACTTGGTGATACCTATGGAAAGTTTGTCGCCAAGCCTCTCGAGCGAGGGTTCGGGATCACTTTGGGTAACGCTCTTCGAAGAATTTTGCTCTCATCAATCCAGGGAACGGCTGTTACTGGAATCAAGATTGAGGGCATTCTGCATGAATTCTCCGCTGTGCGTGGTTGCATGGAAGATGTGGGAGATATCATTTTGAATTTGAAGGGTCTTTGCCTTCGAATGAACACCGCAGAAACAAAGGTGATTCGTCTTAAGGCTAAGGGTGCTGGCGATGTTTTGGCATCTCAGATTGATACGGGCGGAGTCGTTGAGATTCTGAACCCCGATCATAAGATTTGCACATTGGGCGAGAACGCTGAAATCAACATGGAGATCCACGTCAAAATGGGACGCGGATACGTCTCTGCTGAGAGCTACGAAAAAGAAGCGAAAGAAGTGGGATTCATCCCAGTGGACTCGTTCTTCTCACCCGTAAAGCGAGTCACTTATTTCGTCACCAACGCTCGGGTTGGTCAACGGACAGATTATGATCGATTGACGATGGAAGTGACCACCGATGGTACCGTGAAGCCTCAGGACGCTCTGGCTTATGCGGCGAAAATTTTGAAGGATCAGATTTCGATTTTCATTAATTTCAATGAGGCTGAGGAGCCTGAAGCTCGTCCTGAATCTTTGGAAGCAACTCCTCGATTTAATGAGAATCTGAACCGCAGAGTTGATGAGCTTGAGTTAAGCGTTCGAAGTGCGAACTGTTTGGCGAACGCTAACATTCGTTACATCGGTGAGCTTGTTCAAAAGACGGAAGCGGAAATTCTAAAGACAAAGAATTTTGGACGTAAGTCTTTGAACGAGATTAAAGAGATTCTCGCCGAGATGGGTCTGTCTTTGGGAATGAAACTCGAAGGATGGGTACATCCTGACCAAATCGCTGCTTTGGCTCAGCCTGAAGAAGAAGTGGAAGAGCCAGAGTTCGGCGCTTCGGCCAGTGATTTTGACACTGGAGATGAGTCTGGAGACGAAGGAGTTTAATTATGAGGCATGCTAAGCCATATCGAAAACTGAGCCGTCAAAGAAGTCATTACAATGCTTTGATGCGAAACTTGGCTCTTTCCTTGATTGAAAAGGAGAGAATCCGAACGACTCTTACGAAGGCCAAAGAAATGCGGGGCTTTGTTGAGGGGATTATTGAGCTGGGTAAATCCGGTGGTTTGCATAACCGCCGACGCGCCTTTGCTTTAATGGGCAATAAGACGATTGCCACCGGAACTGGTGAGCGACGTGATCCTCTTGTTAAGGTCTTTGGTGAATTGGCTACGCGTTATGCTTCTCGCAAGGGTGGCTATACTCGGATCTACAAACTGGGAAATCGTCCTGGCGATGCGGCTCCCATGGCATTGATCGAGCTTGTTGATGCAAAGCTTGAAGTGATTGCGGGCAAGCCCGAAGTCGCTGAAAAAGCAGAGTCAAAGCCTAAGAAAGAAACGAAGGCTAAGGCTAAAAAGGCTTCAGCAAAAGACGCCGCTTGAGCTAACTTTGGCTCATGATGAGCCGAAAACTCTTTTTAAAAAGGCCCCTAGGTTTCCTAGTGGGCCTTTTTTGTTGGACGAGCCCATTACTCGCAGACAAGCCGTCGAAGCCTGATGCGCACGACGTTTTGCGGGTTGGACAAGTGGCTCCAACCTTTTCACTGAAAGATCGTTTAGGAAAGTCATTCACCTTGGATCAGTTTCGGGGAAATCTGGTTTTCATCAATTTTTGGGCGACATGGTGTCCACCGTGTGTGAAGGAGCTGCCTTCTATGGA
Organism: uncultured Bacteriovoracaceae bacterium; assembly: GCA_964655245.1. Lineage (GTDB taxonomy): Bacteria > Bdellovibrionota > UBA2394 > UBA2394 > UBA2394 > JBEIHI01. The sequence continues at coordinate 24,611 of CAZZLQ010000001.1, forward strand.
GCTTCTCAACCAGCATTTGAAGGCCAAAAATTTTGTGATGATCGCTGTTTCAATTGATGATTCGTGGCCCATTATTGAGCAGTTCTTTTCAGAGGACCCCTTCTTCTCCAAGCAAGGCAAATGGCCCAGCTTTCTAGTTTTGCGAGATCCCGACAAGTCGGTTGCTGAGCGGCTTTACGGCTGCACGGGATGGCCTGAGACCTATATCGTCTCTGCCAAGGGAGATTTGATTCAGAAGTTTGAGGGAGATGTAAATTGGGCGGATCCTAAGATGATCCAGCAGATGGAGAACTGGCTGAAAATCAAGTGATATCAATAATTTCTCTCGTCAACGTTCGTTTCGTTGTGTTAATTCAGGATGGTTGTGTTTGAATGACAAAGGCCAAGGGGAAGAAATCAGGGAAGAAACTCAACCCACAAGGGGGGGATGCATTGAAAGCGGAAAATGCCGTATCGGCCGAATCGGTGGCATTGCAGTCCAATAAAATTGTGATCTGCAAGGCCCAGGGGTGCCATGACATTGCAACCACGCAGAGTCATTGCCGGTTTCACTATCTCGCTGGCTGGCGTAAATCTAAGACCAAAGAGGCAAGAAAGAAGGGCAAAGAGCTCGAAGTCTACTTGTCGGATCTCAGTAGGAAGTTTCCTGAGGAGTTCCTCGAGAAGATCAGAGCAGAAGTCGATGAGTTGATCGATCGCGAAAGCCGCTCAGAAGAGGCCTCAGAAGACACCACAGAGCGATCTGGGGGCTTTTTTGATGGGATTGAGGGTGGTGGTGACGACGATATGGATACCATCATCAAGGGTCTAAAAGTCGAAGATTATTAGAGAAACCCACCTTCCCGGAAGGTCGAAACTCTGGTACGACACCCGTCCATGGAAACCCAGGGTCTACGAATTCATGCATATTTAGCGCAAATGGGGCTGGCTTCTCGCCGTAAGGTCGAGGACTACATTCAGAAGGGCTATATTCAAGTCAACGGAAAGCCAGCTCGTCTGGGTCAGATTGTTCAGCCCGGCAAGGACGCTCTAACGTTCAAAGGCAAGCAGCTGAACTTCCCCAAAATGAAAAAGATTGTCGTTGTGGCAGTAAACAAGCCACGAGGGGTTGTTAGCACCTCTGACGATCCAGAACGGCGAGCTAAAGTTGTTGATATGGTTCCCAAGAGTTTTGGACGACTCTACCCCGTGGGTCGGCTCGATCTTATGTCCGAGGGGCTGATTCTGCTCACCAATGATGGCGATCTTTCTTACCGTTTGACTCATCCAAAGTTTGAGATTCCCAAAACCTACGAAGTGAAGATTCGGGGACGATGGGATGCAGGTAAGCAGGAGTATCTTGAAAAGGGTATTCGAATTGGAAAAGAAAAGTTCGAGCCTGCAAAGATTCTTTCGGTTCGTGAGGCCGCACGTCGTGAGGGCGTGGAGAAAACAATCATTACGATCCAGATTCACGAAGGTAAATATCACCATATTCGACGGCTCTTTGAGGCGCTCAAATGTCATGTCATTCGATTGAAGCGAGTTTCGATGGGTCCCGTGACAATTAAGGGCATCCCCCTGGGCGGTTACCGAGTTCTCTCGAAGGCGAGAGTCGAGGAGCTCCACCAGTTCGTGGGTAATGAAGCATGAGCTTTCCTTGGCAGGCGCTCAATGTCGTGTTCAATGGGGTTTCACCTCTTGATATCGACCATCTCGAGCTGAAGTCCGAGGCGGAGGCGCACCAGTTTATTTTGAGCTATGGATTTGATTTGTTTGAATCCAGCCATGTTAGCTATTTGGAGAAGGTTTATTCTGAAACGATCGACTTTATTGACGCGTACCTCTGCACAGACGAGGTGAAGATCCCCGCTCCACTACGCAAACTAAACGTTGCCTCTGAGCTGAAGTCCTTGCTGCTTTTGAGTTCAGGTTTGGAGCAGCTGCCCACGGGATGGAATCCCGAATGGAGACCTTGGGCCTGCGCTATTTTGAGGGTGATCCATGTCTCCTTGCACTTAAAAAGCGACCTTCGATTAAAGTATCTGCCCAAGATTAAACGGCAAACCGTTGATCGTTTTTCAGCTCATGTTCAAGAAGGCGCAGAGGGAATGTTTCTTGGCTTTGAGTCCGATAAAGTGAAGCTGGCTCGGTTTGAAAAGAAGCAGGCTAAGGTGAGAGACTCGGTGTTGCTTAAGCTTCTTCATAAGCCATCGGCCATTGCGCAGGAGATTCACGATCATATCGGTGTGAGATTTGTCACTGAAGGGCGCGTAGATGCTGTAAGAGTTGTACAATACTTGATTGCTCACCATCTACTTTCGTTTCCAAACGTGATGGCTGCTCGTTGCAGGAACACTTTGATTGATCTGCAGGAGTTTAAAAAGGTCGTTGAGTCTGTGCCTGCCGAAGGGCTGAACGAAAAAACGATCGATTCGGTACTTTCTTATCCAAAGCTCGAAGATCGACAGAATCAGTTTAGTTCGGAGCGCTACCGCTCATTGCAGTTTACAACCCGACAGTTGATCAGAATCCCCGTAGTGAGGAGAGGGGTGAAATCGGAAATGACCTTTTTCTTCCCGCTTGAGATTCAGATTATGGATTTGGCTTCCTATGAAGAATCTCTGACTGGAAAATCGGGTCATGCTGAGTACAAACAAAAGCAATTGGAGGCCGTCCGGCAGCGAGTCTTGAAAGGATTGAGATTGGTATGAGATGTCGAGTGGGTTTTGTGAGTCTAGGTTGTCCGAAAAACTTGGTTGATACTGAGAATATGATGCATTTGTTGGGCCAAAATGGAGCGCTGCTGACCGGAGATCAAAATCAGGCTGACATTGTCGTCATCAATACCTGCGGTTTTTTGGAAGCGGCCAAGAATGAATCAATGTCAACGATTGGAGAGTTTATTGCGCTCAAAAAAAAGAAGAAGCTCAAGGGAGTTGTTGTCGCGGGATGCATGACCGAGCGGTATCTCGGTGTGATGAATGAGAAGTATCCCGAAGTGGATGCATTCATTCAGACTCGTGAGTTCTCCAAGATTGTTGATGTCGTTCATGCGATTGAGAATGGTGACGATGAGGCTCTGCGACGTCGAAGAGATTTGATCGGTGAGGTGGAGAGTCTTAAAGGGCATAGTGAGCTGACGGATTTTGTTGAGCGGATACCTGGAGCGCGTTCCTATGCCTATGTCAAAATCGCTGAGGGCTGTAATCGAACCTGCAGCTTCTGCATTATTCCCAAGTTGAGAGGGAAGCTGCATAGCCGTTCTGTGGAAGGAATTGTGGATGAAGTTCGAAAGCTTGTTGAGCAGGGGGTCCACGAGGTTATTTTGATTGCTCAGGATCTAACCTCATATGGTCGAGATCGTGCAGATGGAGCCAATTTGCTGGGACTAATGCGTGAGTTAGAGACGATTGAAGGTCTGAAATGGGTACGACTTCACTACAACTATCCACGTTTCTTCACAGATGAGCTGATTGAGTTTCTTTCTACCTCGAGAGTTTTTTCAGGCTATCTCGATATTCCCTTTCAGCACATTTCGGACCGCGTGCTGAAGCAAATGCGCCGGCCCGAGACATCAGCTGAGATCAAATCGTTGGTGGAAAAGTTACGCTCAAAAATTCCCAACTTATCTCTACGATCGACATTCATGGTTGGTTTTCCCGGAGAAACAGAACAGGACTTTGAGGAGCTTCTAGAGTTTGTGAAGTGGGCAGACTTGGATCACTTGGGGACGTTTAAGTATTGCCCTGAAGAGGGGACTCCTTCGGCAGGGTTTGAAAATCAAGTCCCTGAAGTGGTCAAGGAAGCCCGTTTTCATAAACTGATGATGCTTCAAAAGGGCATTCAAAAAAGAAAGCTTAAGGCTCAGTTAGAAAGTCATCGGACCGTTGTTGTTGATGCCTTCTCCGAAAAAACCAAACAGGGGCTGGTTTACGTGGGGAGGCATTCAGGTCAATCGCCAGAGATTGATGGCGTGACTTATGTTTTGTCGGATTCCGAGCTCAAAACGGGCCAGTTTGTGGACGTTCAGCTCATTAAAATCATGGGCGATTATGATCTGTTTGGAATGCCTAAAGTCGAGTTTGACTCTTTGGCCCAACCTCGGCGAAATCAAAGATAGTCATCTGCGCTGAAGTAGCTCAGCTGGTAGAGCAACGCATTCGTAATGCGTAGGTCGCGGGTTCAAATCCCGCCTTCAGCTTGTCTTTCTAAATTTCAAAGCATTGATCCTTTGTAATGTCTTTATTTTATCGGCGTTTTGGGCAAGATTTTCGTTGTGCTGGCGAAATTGCGATCCACATTTGTCATTGGCATTTTTGCATCGGCCCCGCTTGCGATCACGGGGTACGTTTTCTTTATTTTGTTCACTTGGTTCGACGGTTTTTTTCAGCCCCTGGTGATTAGACTTCTCGACACGCTCGGAGTTTATGACAAGCCGGTCCCAGGCTTAGGAATACTGCTTGGAATCATCTTTGTTTTTGTCATTGGCCTGTTAGCCCCCAGTCTGATTGGAAAGCAGCTTTTGGTCATTATGGAGCGAATCGTTGAGAGACTGCCGTTGGTAAAGTTGATTTATTCGGGGACTCGCCAAATCTTCGAGTCATTCTCCGGAGCGCAGTTGTCAAAATTCAATAGAGTCGTTGCAGTTCCATTTCCAAGCGAAAACTCTCTCGCCATCGGCTTGGTGACGTCTGAGGTAAAGGGTGGACTTGTCGCTGATAAAGCGAATCATAAAGTGGCGGTTTTTATTCCAACGACTCCAAACCCAACCAGCGGCTATTTGATTTATGTCGAGCCTCAGAAGGCGATGTCTATCAATATGAGTGTCGAGGATGCTCTTAAGTTGGTTATTTCTGGCGGTCTAGTGCAGCCCAAAATTGTCGATCGAGTTGATGCCAATTGAAAAATTGAAGAATTTCGGGTGCCTGCTTTTACCTGCTGCCTGGCGTTATAATTGTTGAAGGCAGGGAGTCACGGGAGATGGTTCGGCGAACACTAGTTTATGATGCAGCATCACTACTGCGCGTAAAGCGAGAGAAGGCGCGTGAGGAAGCGGCCAAGCTGGATCCTAAAGGTCTGGAGGCGGCGCCTTCAACGCAGCCGGACTCAAGCTTAGAGCCCGACTCTCCTATGCGTGTCTTCGATCATGCGGATGAATTCGTGGAGGTGAATAAGCCTAAAGTGTCGCAAATGATTGGAATCATTGGGGAAATGAAGAAAATGGCTGAGGCCTCGACGAATTCGGCTCTTTCCGATGAGGACCGCAAGCAGCTCAACATTAGGTTTGTAGAGAAGCGATCGAGTATCGATCGAATGGCAACTGAAACCGAGTTTCTCGGAAGGAAACTTTTTAACGGAGATCTCATGCGTGGATCTTTAAAGATTCCTGTAGGGAAGGGGCCCCTTGATGTTGTGGAAGTGCGTTTTGAGTCACTGAAAAATGATATGACAGGCCTTGAGGGGCAAAAGATCGATACGTTGGTGAACGCTCGTAACGCCCTGAGGGAGATGGATAACGTCTACGCCCGATTTCAGCTTGTTGGGATGATGTTCAAAGCAAAAGAAGATGAAATCAACGTGAAGCGTAAGCAGTTCATCGATGAGAATCGTATTCCTGAGGAAGTGGCAAATGCTCGAAAGCTGAAAGCCATTCAGGAGGTCGCCAATAAGCGACAGGAAGTGCAGCGAATGACTCTGCATATTGAGTTGAAAGAAGAGCAAGAGAGAATCGCTGAGTTCGAGGGGAGAGAGCGGGCACTTCTCATCAATCGAAAAATCTAAGCTAATGACTCATGGAGATTTCGGCTGCAGTATGCTTCCTCAAGCTCTTGAGGGGCGTCACAAATGTCTCCATCAGATTCGGGGGTAAATCAAAAACGTGAAGCAGTACTTCATCCATATCAACGACTGGATGAAACTTAAAACTCTTAAGGATAGAAGAGTCGATTTCAGAAAGTTCTCTGAGATTGTCCATGGGGTAGACAATTGTATCAACACCCGCTCGCTTTGCCCCCAAAAGCTTTTCCTTGAGTCCTCCAATAGGCAAGACTCGACCTCGCAAACTGACTTCACCGGTGAGGCCCACTCTACGATTTACTTTCCAGCCTTTGATGGCGGAGAGAATGGCCACCGTTAAAGCTGTTCCCGCTGAAGGGCCATCCTTTGGCGTAGCGCCTTCGGGAACGTGGATGTGCAGATCGTGTTTTGAAAAAAAATCTGGCTCAATTTCAAACAGGGTGGCTTTCGATCGGATGTAGCTAATTGCTGCTCGAGCAGACTCTTGCATCACTGAGCCCAGTTGGCCCGTGATTTGGACGTCACCTTTGCCTATCAGAGAGACGGCTTCGATTCGAAGAACTTCGCCACCCACTGGAGTCCATGCCAAACCAGTTGAAACGCCTACATCATCGATGGGGCCAAGCTCACTTCGTTTGAAACGGGGCGCACCAAGATATCTCTCCACAGCCTCCTCGGACCATGCTCGAGGGCTTGGATGCGGGATCCCTGAGCTCTCCTCCCGAACGATCTTGCGACAAATTTTAGAAATCTGCTTCTCAAGGTCTCTAACGCCAGCTTCGCGCGTGAACCGACGAACAATGTAGGCGATGTCCTTTTCTGCAAGAGCTAGATCAGTTTCAGAGAGCCCATGGTTTCTGAGAACCTTTGGAACAATATAGTTTTTAGCTATTTGAATCTTTTCATCTTCAGAGTAGCCACTCAGTTGGATGATCTCCATTCTATCCTTGAGGGGTTGTGATATGGAGTCTGTGAAGTTTGCTGTGCAGATAAAGAGAACTTTGGAGAGATCATACTCGAGTTCCAAATAGTGATCTGAAAAGTGTTTGTTTTGTTCAGGATCGAGAATCTCAAGCAATGCTGATGCGGGATCCCCTCGAAAATCAGATCCCATCTTGTCGATTTCATCTAGCAAGATCACCGGATTACTCACTGAAGCCTTTCGAATTGCAGAGATCACGCGTCCAGGAAGAGCGCCGATGTAGGTTCTCCGGTGACCTCGAAGCTCAGCTTCATCTCGTACTCCACCCAAAGAAATCTTTTCGAACTTTCTATTCAAGGATCGAGCAACCGAGCGAGCCAAAGATGTCTTTCCAACCCCAGGAGGTCCCATCAGGCACAGAATGGGCGATTTGTGCTGAGTCACTCGGGCCCTGACGGAGAGGAACTCTAGAATGCGATCTTTGGCATCTTGGATGCCGTAGTGGTCCTCATTAAGAATTCGCTCTGCCTGCAGAAGATCTTTGGAATCCTCTGATAGTTCATCCCACGGAAGATCAAGAATGAGGTCGACATAGGCCCTGACCATCTGAGCTTCGGCTGCGTGCCCACCTGCTTTCAAACGCTTGATTTCCTTCAGAGCTTTTTCCCTAGCGTAGGCTGGCATCTTCTTGGACTCTAACTTCTTTTCGAGTTCAACGGCTTCAGAGCGGGGGTCTAGATTTTCCTGTCCAAGCTCCTTCTGGATGGCGGCCATTTGCTCGTGGAGATAGTAATCACGATGAGATTTTTCAATCTGCTCCTTTACCTTGCCTCTGATTTTTCGATCCAGTTTCAGAATCTCAATCTCAGCCAAGATGAGCAGGCTCAAGGCTTCTAGGCGTTCGGGAGCGGGCAGAGTATCTAAAATTTTCTGCTTATCTCTCAGTTTCACGGAGATTTGAGAGGCAATGACATTACAAAGGCGATGCGGAGATTCAAGACTGTCGAGGCTTCGGAAAACCTCGTCTAAGGGGCGGCCACTGTTTTTGAGATATGCCTCATAATGAGTCAACAGCGTTCTCATGAGAATACGTTCCGCACTTGTCGCCGTATGATCTTCATCAGGTAGACGCTCGACCGATGAAACCAGAAAGCCATCCGTGTCTCGGAGACTGTTGATCTTGGCTCGGAAAAGGCCCTCAACCACAACCTTGAGATTGCCTTCGGGCATTTTGGTCATGTGCTTGATTCTCGCAATCGTTCCAATGGAGTGGAGATGTTGAATGGCGGGATCTTGAACCTGCGGCTCGCTTTGAGTCACAAGAAAGACAATTCGGTCATTTCCATCGGCGACATCAATGGCTCTGAGTGATCGACTGCGACCCACATACAGAGAGACACTGGTGTTTGGAAAAACAACAACGTCACGAAGTGGAAGTACGGGAAGAGCGCTTAGATTCATACTTCTATGAACATAAGCACATCCAAAGCGATGTCGAGGGCTTTAAGTCTTAGGCCGTTTCAGCCGCTTGTTTTTCCATCAAAAGAATGGGCTTTTCCTTCTTGAGGATCACGTCTTCATTGATGATCACCTCTTTAACGTCCGTTCGAGAGGGTATCTCATACATAATGTCGACCATGGCATCCTCGAGAATGGCTCTTAAGCCCCTAGCTCCTGATTTACGCTCCAACGCCATCCGAGCGACCGCTCTTAGAGCATCTTCGGTGAACTTGAGTTTGACGTTCTCAAAGCCAAAAAGCTTTTGGTACTGACGTACAATCGCATTCTTGGGTTTTCTGAGAATATCGATCAGGGCCTCTTCATCGAGTTCTCGCAAAGTCGCAATCACGGGGATACGGCCAATGAACTCGGGGATCATTCCAAACTTCAGGAGATCCTGAGGTTCGATTTTCTCCAAGAGGTCGCCGACTTTTCGGTCTTTCTTCGAGGTTACAGTTCCACCGAAACCGATCGAGTTCTTACCCAATCGACGGGCGATGATTTCATCAAGGCCCACAAAGGCCCCACCGCAGATAAAGAGAATATTGGTGGTATCGACTTTGAGAAACTCCTGTTGGGGATGCTTTCGTCCGCCTTTAGGGGGGACGTTGGCCATTGTTCCCTCAACAATCTTGAGGAGGGCCTGCTGAACACCTTCTCCACTGACATCACGAGTGATGCTGGGGTTTTCGCCTTTTCTCGAAATCTTATCGATCTCATCGATATAAACGATCCCACGCTGAGTCTTTTCAATATCGTAATCAGCGTTTTGCAGAAGGTTGAGAATGATATTTTCAACATCTTCACCAACATACCCAGCTTCTGTCAGGGTGGTGGCATCAACCATGGTGAAGGGCACTTTGAGAAGACGGGCCAAAGTTTGGGCTAAAAGTGTCTTTCCCGATCCAGTGGGGCCAATCAAGAGGATGTTGGATTTCTGTAACTCGACATCATCCTTTGAACCTGTTTTGGCATTAATTCTTTTGTAATGGTTATGAACGGCAACCGAGAGAGTTCTCTTAGCTCTGTCTTGGCCGATTACATAGTCATCGAGAACTTTTTTGATTTCCGCAGGTTTTGGAACCTTAGCGGTTTCGGAGGGCAAGTCGTTGCTGTCGTATTCCTCGGCAATGATGTCATTACAGAGCTCAATACATTCATCGCAGATATAGACACTGGGTCCAGCAATGAGCTTTTTAACTTCGCTTTGATGCTTTCCACAGAAAGAACAACAAAGATCCCCGCCTCGATCTTCTTCTTTACGACTCATCCACCCCTCCTTGTTATTTCTTAGAAGTCGTCTCTGCGACTTGCGCAGCACGGCTTTCTACGATCTTATCCACAATTCCATAGCCTAAGGCGTCCTGAGCACTCATCCAGCGATCCCGGTCCGTATGGACCAGTATATCATCCATTCGCTGACCTGTATGCTTGGCCAAGATCTGATTCAGCTGCTCTCGCAGTCTCAAGATCTCTTTAGCTTGAATCTCGATGTCAGAGGCTTGGCCCTGAGCACCACCCAAAGGTTGGTGAATCATGACTCGAGAGTGGGGGAGAATAAACCTTTTGCCCTTGGTTCCCGCGGCCAACAAAACCGCTCCCATCGACGCTGCCATTCCCAGACAGATCGTGGTTACAGGAGGCCTGATGTACTGAATGGTGTCGTAGATGGCCATTCCAGCGCTCACCGAGCCGCCAGGGCTGTTGATATACAGGTAGATATCCTGATCGGGATCCTCAGACTCCAAGAACAGCAGTTGAGCCACGATCAAATTGGCGATCTGATCGTCAATCGGAGTTCCTAGAAGAATAATCCGATCTCTGAGGAGTCGTGAGTAGATATCATAAGCTCGTTCGCCTCGGTTGGTTTGCTCAATAACGATTGGAACCATCGAGTTTGTAACGACTGACCTGCTATTTGCTTCCATAAAGAACTAATCCTTTAATTTTATGGTAGCCTTCGAAAGCGCATAATCAAGGGATTTCTCATCTAGGATGTCGATCTTCAAGCGATCCATTCTCGAAAGTGATTCGTTGTCTTCTTTTGCAGAGTAGTAGGCCTTAATCTGTGCTACACTGTAGCCAGTTTTCGCGGCTGTTTCGGCCATTCTCTTTTCAAGATCGTCACTCGAGACTTCAAAGTTTTGCTGCTTTGCGATGGCTTCCAAAATGTAGCTCAGTCGAATGTCGCGTTCAGCTTTTTTCATCGAGGAAGCGAGAAGAGCCTTTTCGTTTTCCTCGTTTTCTTCGTGAGGCACTCCCATTTGATGCATCATTTGATGAGCCTCTTGAGCAAGTCGACCTGCGAATTGCTGGACTTGTCTTTGGCTCACTTCAAATTGATTGTTGCTCACGAGCACATCGCCAACGGCATCACGTTTCGTTTTGCCAAGGTTGGCCTCGTTTCTTTGCTCCAACGTCGTGCGGATTTTTTGTTTGAGCTCGGTGATTCCAGAAACTTTTTCATCAATGAGTTTTGCAAACTCATCGTTGAGTTCAGGGAGTTTTCGCTCCTTCACGCCGGAAACGGACACTGTGAAAGTGGCTGTCTTGCCCGCCAAAGTCTTTTCCCGATAGTCCTCGGGAAACTTGACTTCGAAGCTCTTCGTTTCATCCTTTTTCATTCCGACAATGCCGGCTTCAAAGTCAGGGAGATAGCGGTTCTCGCCAAGAATGATCGTATGGGATTCGGACTTGAGCATGGGATTATCCACGCCATCAACGGTTCCCGAAAAACTAGCGACAGCGCAGTCATTCGTGCCCACTTTGTGGTTTTCGGCGGCGTCAGCAAAGGTGACTTCTGCCTTTTGAATGGCCTCAAGCTCTTGAGCGACTTCGCTGTCTGAAACAGATTTGGCTTTTTGAACTTCAACGGATAGGCCGTCGAGCTTGAGATTGCTAATCTTGGGTTTCAAATGCAATTCAACCTCAAAGGTAAAATCCTTGGCTTCGCTAGGGAGATCCGTTGCAAGCAACGAAGGAGGGAGAGCGAGATCCAATTTGTGTTCCTCAATAGCCTTGCCCAAAAACTCGGCAATCAATCGTTCAGAAAGATCAGCCAACGCTTCATCGCCATACATTTGTTTGACGACATTCGTAGGAGCTTTGCCGGGACGAAATCCAGGAACCTTGGCTCGTTTGGCTAGGGTTGCAAAGAAACTGTTCATGCGCTCGGAGACAACGGGCTTTGGAACAGAAACTTTGATGGTCGCTTCGACTGAACTTTTGTGCTGGATGTTTGAATTCATTTGCTTTTTTCACAGCATTTGACGGTTAAAGACAAGCCCCTCAAAGCTGTTCTTAAGGGTCTTGGGGGCACTCAGCACGAGCGCAATGATGGGTCCTAAGTATTTGATTTAACTCATTTAATCGGCGACCCTGTTTCGTCCTTACAGCAGAAGCTTCCTGATGCGCTGGAGCAAAACGGGGGGAGGTTCTATTTGCTTCAGCTGCAAGTACCGACGAATCGCGAGTGCTGTGCTGCCGTGAAATCGATCAGAAACGCGAGCCATGGAAATGGGCAGAGACAGCTCTTCAATCTGATCCATCAAATGTGTTCGAAAGAGCTCAATTTGATTAGTACGAAGGATGAGCTTGTGAATATCTCCCTGGTACTTTGTTTTTAAAAGCTGATCGATTTTTTTCACCAGAACTTCATCTACAACATCTCTCTTGAACCATGTTCCTTTTGAAGAGTAGCCAAGATGGTAGGTTCGAAGTTGCTCGGCGATTTCCGGACGTCCCTTGAGATTCAGATATTCTTTGAGCGCTCGGTAGGGGCTGTTGCCATAGTTGTGGCCTATGTTTCCCATCGAGATGGTGAGACGAAGTCCTGCGACTTCCTCTTCGAGCGGGGTCTTGAAGAGTTCCTGGCAGTTTGTTTCACCGATGAGCATCGCCAAGTCGCCGAGGTATCGTGATCGAAGTAGGTAGTCGATTTTTCTCACCAAGATCTCTTGTCTGATCTCTTTCTGAGACCAGATACCTCGTTGAGTTTGAAGGAGGTGGTAGGGTTTTACAGCTGCCGCAAGTTCGTTGAGTCCCTTGAGTTTCATATAGTCTTTGAGAGCGGCATACACACTGCCTCGATAGATCTGTCCGATTCGCCCCATCGACACCTCAAGTTTCAATCCGGAAATGTTCTCAATCAAGGGCTCTTGAAATAGTTCCCTTTTGTTTGTCTGCGATAGTAGTGCATCAACTTTGCCATGGTACTTTTCCTCGAGGAGCTGATCGATTTTTTTGATGAGAATCGCATGAAGAGTTTCTTCATCGGTCCAAGTATTCGTTGGGGATTGACGAAAGTGATAGGGGCGAATCTGTCCTGCCAGCTGATTCCAACCTTTGAGATGGAGATAGTGTTTGATGGTGAGGTAAGGGCTTCCCTTAAAGAACTCACGAATAGACTTCATAGAGACCGAAAGCTTTTTTGTCCCAATCGTTTCTTCGAAACGAGTCGGAAACAATTCATCTTGGCCCGTTTCCATAATCATTCTTGCAAGATTCTGCCGGTATTTTGTTTCAAGAAGCCGATCGACTTGTTTCAAAAGAACTTCATTGCGAGTTTCCTCGTTCCAGACATCGATGACGAATCGCGCGTGATAGGGACGCACACTTGTCGGAAGTCCCAAGGCTTGTGCAGAAGTCATAGCGGCAATCAAAGTGGAGATTGGAATGTTGCGCTTGAGGGGGTGCACTCGGCCTTGAGCGTCAGGGCCTCGGTTTCGCAGAAGAAACTGCGTGATCTCGGAGATCAAATCTCGGCAGGCTGCCGGAGCTTCATAGGCTGAGGAATTGGCCTCCAGTCGACCAAGGAAAAATGCGATGAGAACAGACAAAAGCACATGATGGACAAAAAATCGGCGGCTCATTTCGGATGAGCAACTGCCAGATTCAGGGCTGTAAGTGAATAGCCCCAAAGAACAATGCGGGATGAGGGACTTGAACCCCCACGAGTTACCTCACTAGGTTCTAAGCCTAGCGCGTCTGCCAATTCCGCCAATCCCGCGAGAATCGAACACTGCGGAGACAATATATCCCGATTTTAAGGAGTGCACTTATTTTTTTGAGGATACCCCCCCAAATCTGACTTTTCCTATACAGGGCGAAGCTGGCGTCATTATTCTGCAGCTAGAGCATCAGGGGATGGCCCAGAGAGGAAGTGGCATGTGATTCATGGAGCAATTGAAGAGCAGGTGAGCTGGAAGAAGGAGATTGTGGGGGGGGTCACGACCTTCTTAACGATGTCCTACATCATCGTAGTGAATCCTCGAATTCTATCCGCAGCGGGGATGGAGTTCTCCGGCGTTATGACGGCAACAGTGCTTGTGACCTTGCTTATGACCCTCCTCATGGGACTGTATGCTAAGTTACCGTTCGCTGTTGCACCTGGCATGGGTCTCAATGCTTTTTTTGCCTATACGCTTGTGTTGGGAATGAATGTGCCCTGGCAGATTGCCTTAGGAATTGTGTTTTGGTCTGGAGTTCTTTTCATCCTGATCTCTGGCACTCGACTTCGAGAGATGATTGCTCAAGCAATGCCAGGAAACATCCGCGTTGCCGTTGCTGTTGGAATTGGTTTTTTTCTGACATTTATTGGGCTTAAGAATCTAGGCTTAGTGGTGGGTGATCCTGTGACGTTGGTGAAGTTTGGCGCGCTCAACGTCAAGACTGTAACGGCCCTTGTGGGGTTATTGTTCATGACTTGGCTGATGATTCACAAATCTCCATTTGCCTTCATCAATGGGATCGTTGCGATCGCGATTGTCTCTTGGGTTTTGGGTTGGGCCCCGATGCCTGAAAAAATTTTGAGCGCTCCAGATTTTTCTTCTGTCCTTTTGAAGTTGGATATTGTGAATGCCCTCCAGTGGAGTCTGATTCCAGCCATCATCACTGTGGTTCTGACAATCTTGTTTGATTCCCTTTCAACATTCATGGGAGTTTCGAAGGCCGCCAATCTACTCGATGCACAAGGGCAGCCGCGAAATTTGCGTCAGGGCCTGATCGTTGATTCCGTTGCTTCAATTACTTCAGGATTGGCCGGAACTTCCCCCGCAGTTCCCTACATAGAAAGTGCGGCAGGCATTGAAATGGGAGGGCGAACCGGACGAGCTTCTATTGTGACAGCGCTTTGTTTTTTACCCTGTTTGTTCATCGCTCCGTTAGCGATTGCCATTCCTGAGTACGCAACAGCCCCCGTTTTGATTTTGGTTGGGGCGCTGATGTTTCGACATGTGAAAGATTTTGATTTCAGTGGGCGATTTGAGGATTTGATTCCCGCGTTTTTAACTGTGATTCTTGTGCCACTGACCTTTTCGATTACTCAGGGGATTCTTTGGGGCTTTATCGCGCACTCGCTGATGTATGTCCTTGTTGGTCGAGCTCGCGAGGTCAAACCCACGATGTATGGGCTTTCGCTTGTTTCAGTTGTGTTGCTCTTGGTGGAGAATGTCTTCGTTTGAAATTTCGGAATGAGTGGATTCGAACCACCGACCTCTTGTTCCCGAAACAAGCGCTCTACCAGGCTGAGCTACATTCCGATCTCTGTTTGAATATCATAAAGGCCAAGCTTTGCAACGAGAGGATAGCTTCTTAAAAGCCAATATTAAGGCCAGCGGGGCGCAGATAGCTTAGCATCCGGTCTAGCGATTCCCTCACTCGAGTCAGCACTTGAGCTTGCATTTCAGATTTGGGTCGCCCTTCGTATTTCTTTTGTCCCTTTCCGTGAGGAAAGGTCTCCACCTTGAGCATTTCACCAGTGGGTGAATACTTCACGACAATCGTGCCTTCATCCTTGAGGGTAATGGATTGGGGCTTTCCATACTCCCAATAGGTGAACGCGATTTCATCGCCTTTGAGTTGATCTCTCAAGAACAAGAGCTTTCCGTTCTTGTTGTATTGTAACTTGAGATGCATCGTGGGTTTACTCGCGGCAAGCTCTTTGGCTTCAACGAGATTGCATCGTGGGTCAAAAGTGAAGTTGAGAGAAGATTCCTTTCCTTGAGCAGTTTTGAGAGCAATCATCTTCACTTGGCTGCATCGTGCTTCATAGTCAAAAGTCATCAGGTCGCCTGAGGGAACTGACTGCCGACTGATCATGTTTCCTGTATTGGGATCATAGACGTATTTGTCCCCTTGTCCTCGGGCATCTAAGACAGACGCGGGATAGCCTGTTTCCTTGGAAAATGTCTTCGTCTCTCGAGATGTTTCTTTGTCGGAGGAGTCATGTTTGCTCACCCGCTCAAACTCTTTGAGTTTGAACTCATGAATCTCTTTCCCGACGTAGCGATCACCCTCGTACTTGGAAATTTCGGTAATGCTGTGACTGCTGTTGTTCCCTGGAAAGCTGCGAGAGTACTTAGACACCTTTGTTCCGGGCCCGGACTGCTTGGCGACTTCGTACTTGGCATTGTACTCGAATCGAATCTCTTCTTTGTCCTTCCCGGGAGCGGAGGTGATCATTTTGGTCATATTGCCTACTTTGTCGTACTCAAACTCCATTTTCTTTCCAGAGACATCGGTGAAGGATTTTAAGCGGCGAGAGGGCAGCATTTCATAGGTTGCCTTCCGACCGAGTGAGTCAGTGATTTCTCGAACGAGTCCCTTGAGCGCTGAATCCGCTTGATAGGCTAAGTTCACGGATCGACCGCACATATCATTAATTCGAATCAGATTTTCGTCAGCGTAAGCATAGTCAATTGCGTTTCCGTTTCGATCCTCAGATCGAATGAGTCGGCCCGATGAATTGAAAAACTCCTGGGAGGAATTCTGGAACCGCCTTACAAAAGTACCATCGGGTCGAAGCTCGATGGTCGAAGGTCCTCTGGCAAAGCTATAGTACGTCCCGGGACCTGCCATCGGTTGAGTCGCAAGGAGCTTGCTCGCCAGCTGTTCTCGGAAGCGCTCTTCGTTGATGAGTTTGCGACGAAGTTCCTCATACGCCGTTGGCGATTTGATTCCTCCCGCCTGCACATCGACTTTCTTTTGAGCGACAAGAATCTTTTCAATCTGAGCGGTCTTTGCTTCCTCGAGATTCCGCTCCTTGGTGTAAACGTTAGTGAAGCCGTCTCCCTCCAAAACCTCGATTCTGGCTGGCGCTCTCTTCACACGAATATTGTGATTGAATGTCCACTTATCTCCAAAGATGCTCGAGTTTCCCGAGTAGGAGTTGTAGGCCATTTTGAGTTCAATCGGAGCATAACAAGGTAGTGCGAAGTGATCTTCAATCGGTAGAAAAAAGTTTAAGGTGCGTACATTCACAGGATCAGGAGGATAGTGATAGAAAAATGTTGTGCCTTGCGGGCCGTACCCAAGTGACTCCTCATGAGACGCGCTGGCTGTGACAGACAGGCTGAAGATCAGTCCAAAGCAGAAGAATTTCATTATGTTAAGAACGGAAAGCACTTCTTCAATGATAACTGAAGCTGGGGATTTTCAGGCAGAATTTCCTTTAGGGAAAGCGTTGGAAATGGTGCGAAGCGTCGATGATTTAGCTCATTCGGATTTCGATTTTTGCAAGGCAGTGATGAGAAGCGCAAAAATCGACAGCATGGCACCGCCCCAAAGAGCCAGGCCCCATCGATCATCGGGTCGATAGGCATTCATCAAAACGGCTGAAACAAGGAATCCGCTGCTGAGATATCCAAAGGCATGAAGTCTCATCGAGCGTTCAAATGTCTTTTTGAACTCGTCGGCTTGTTTTCCACCAAGGAACAGATCGCCTTGATCGAGACGTTGAACCAGAGTCTGCATTTGAACAGGAAGCTCAGTACCCAGAGTACGAAAACCTTCGAACGTCTTTACGACATCTCGCCAAATCTCATCATACGAGAATCGTCGTCTCATCAATGTTTTTGCAAACATTTGACCATAGCCCACGAACTCAAAATCTGGATCAAGTTTTCGACCGAGAGATTCAAGAGTCATGATTGATCGATAAAAGAGCACGAGATCCTGAGGCACTCGAACCTGATACTTTCGAGCAATTCGAGTTGAATCGAGCATGACTTGTCCAAGATGAATATCCTTCAAGGGCTTTCCCAGTTGAGGGCCCAAGAAGTTGGCTATATCGCGTTGAAACTCTCGAACGCTAAAGCGTCGACCAAAGTCACCAATTTCAACGTAGGTTTGAGAGAGGCCCTGAAAGTCTCTGGCAACAAGAGAGAGAAAGATCTTCGAAAGCTTCTTTTTGAGCTCGGGCTGAAGATTGCCAACGAGGCCAAAATCAAGAATCACTAATCGTCCGCCGTCCTCAGTTTGGAGGAGAACGTTCCCTGCATGCGCGTCGGCGTGAAAGACGCCGTGCTGAAAGATGCTTTCAAAAAAGAAAGACACCAGAGCTTCGGCGAGCTTGCGACGATCAACTTCGGGCGGAAACTCTTTGATTTGTGAAAGAGGAGTGCCTTTCATCTCAGTCATTGTGAGCACTCGTTTCGTTGTCGCCGGCCAAATCACATCAGGAACTCGAATTCGATCATCGGCTTCGACTTGTTTGCCAAAGTACTCGAGATTCTTGGCTTCGAGAGTGAAGTCGAGCTCTTCGTTGATGCTTCTTTGGAACTCCTTCACGATTCCCGTCGGGTTGAGCAAACGAAGGTCCTCAATCCTTTCAAGGGCTGAGGCCAATCGGTAGAGTACTTGGATGTCATTTTGAATCACTCGTGTGATATTGGGTCGCTGGACCTTGATGACAACAGCTGTGTTCGTTTCTCGCCAGACCGCTCGATGCACTTGAGCGATACTCGCTGCCGCCATGGGCTCCTTTTCGATGGATTGAAAAAGTTCTTCCAGTTTAGCGCCAAACTCCTCCTCCAAGATCGCTTCCACTTCGCTGAAGTCAAAAGCTGGCACGGAATCTGTGAGCTTGGAAAACTCCTCAATATATTCCTCAGACAAGAGGTCCGGTCGGGTCGAAAGTAGTTGCCCTAACTTGATAAAAGTCGGCCCCAACTCCTCAAAGGCCATTCTTAGTCGAGCAGCGACGGAAGTAGTGGTGGATGAATCCGAACTCGTCCTTTGGTACAAGCCCAGTTCGGCCATGATTCCAGAGAAGCCGTGCTTCACTAGAACGCGAACGATCGTTTGAAACCGCGAAAGGTTATCAAGTCTGCTTTTGAAGGAAAATTTTACGTCATTTATGACCGACATGTTTCAAGTACCGGAAAGTCACCTGTCGCTTGAAACGGTCCGCATCCACCAGTTGGACTTGAACAATGTCTCCAAGCCAGAATGTACCTTTATTTCTACTCCCTTTGAGGCAAATCTCAAGCTCATCTGTATGCCAGCCATCGACCGGGAGATAACGGAGTGGGATAAGCCCCTGAACTGGATAGTCCTCAAGCTCAACGAACAATCCAAACTCTTTGACCGAGACAATGATCGCTTTGAACGTCTTTCCAACGAAGGAGGCCATAAAGCGGGTTTGTTTGATATCCTCCATGGCACGCTCCGCGAGAAAGGCTCGTCGCTCAGTCTCGGAACATCGCCGTGAAATGGCCTCGAGTTGTTCCATAGAGTAGGGTGGTTTATTAGATTTCAAAAAGTCTGAGTCTCGCAGAATTCGATGGACCATGAGATCGGGATATCGACGGATGGGGCTTGTGAAATGAGTGTAGGATTCAGATCCCAAACCAAAGTGACCCAAGTTCTTGGCTGAGTACTGTGCTTGTTTGAGAGAGCGAAGAAGTGAGGTGACTAAGATCTTCTCATCTTTGTGTCCTCGCACTGTATCGAGGAAGCCCTGCAAGGACTCAACGGGGTTGTCTTTCTTTGAGAGGCTAAAGCCAAAGCGCTTAAGTACCTTGTCGAGTCGATCAAGTTTCTCGGGGTCCGGATCCTCGTGCACTCTATATATAGAAGGGAATCCCTTAAACTCGATTGCCTCTGAAACAGCCTCATTGGCTAGAATCATGAAGTCCTCAATCAGTTTATGGGCTTCGTTTCGGTCTGATTTCTTGAATCCGATGACGTCCCCAAAATCATTTACATCGATCTGTGCCTCGGGAAGGTCAAGATCAAGAGCGCCACGATCAGTTCGATTCTTTCGAACAATCAGTGAAAGTTTCAAGGCGCTTTCAAGCATGCGCGCTAAGGCTGGACTTACTAGTTCCGACTGTCCCTTCTCGATGACCTTGGAAACAGTGGTGTAAGTGAGCCGAGCAACTGACCGAATCGTTGAGGGGTAGATCTTTGTTTCGATGATCTCACCTTCGGGGCTTAAAACCATATCGCAAGAAAGACACAGCCGAGGCTGGTGGGGCACCAAGCTACACAAATCATTGGAGAGTTCTTCGGGTAACATCGGGATGCAATCGCCCGGGAAATAGACTGACGTCCCTCGGTTGAATGCTTCATTGTCTAACGCATTGCGTGGTCTTACATAGTGGGAGACATCTGCAATGGATACGATCAAATGAAATGTGCCATCTTTCTTCTCTTCAACGCAGATGGCATCGTCAAAGTCCTTCGCAGTTTCCCCGTCGATTGTGACAAAGGGCATATGAGTGAGATCAGTGCGGCGTCCTGGCTTTAACTCGCGAGATGTTTGTGCCGCAGACTTCACATCATCAGTGAAGTGATCGGGAATTCCATTCGACTCAACAACGATTGATTTCTCCAACTCGGGATCATCGATGGATGGAAAGACTTCGACGATCGTTCCGTCCAAAAGAGAGCCTTTTGTTTTGCGCAGTGCGGCGCGCACAATCGTGTGCATTTTGCAGTCATGGTTCTTCAGATCGGATCTTTTCAGGACAATGGAGGAATGAAATTCTTTGTCAAAGGGACGGAGAACAAAGGTGTGTCTTGTGCTTCGATCGATCCAACCCAGGACAGTTATTTGATTTTTCTGGGTTTTTTTGCTCGACGCGGGGTGCACTTTTAATGTTTTATTGTTGTTGGAGGTGTTTTCACTTATGAAACTTGGTTTTCGTTTTTTCATGGCCTCAGCTGGTGTAACAGCTTTGGCTCTTTTTGCCACAGAAGTTTCAGCTCAAGTTAAACAGGAGCTGTCTGGGCATGCACGTACAAGAATGGTTTTTAACAAGAACACAACGGCTGGCGATTCGCCTAGCACTGAGTCATGGCAAAACCGTGTCAGACTTAACATTGATGTGGCGCCGAGCAGCTCACTCAAAGTGCGAATGGCTCCTCAGTTCAGAAATACTTGGGGTGATGGCGCGACTGATACCTTTACTGCAAAAGAAGCATGGATGTCGTATAGCCCAAACAAGGACATGTCCTTGGCTTTGGGTCGACAAGCGATTGCTTTGGGAAATAATCGTCACTTCGGTACTGATGGCTGGAATGAAGATTCAATTGTTCACGATGCGGCCAGACTTAACTTTGGCTTTGGATCGGGCAACGGAAGCTTGATTTACGTCAAGAACACCGAAGCTGGCACTCCTGGTGGCGAAAATGAGGATCGTGATCTCTACATCCTCTACACCACTTGGAACAAAGTTGGATTCACCAATACTTTGGACCTGTGGGCTGCTTGGGATGATCAAAAAGCTCCTCTTGCGGCTGACCGATCCCGTTTCGGAACCGTTGGTGTTCGCTTCACTGTTGCCTCAGGCAATGCTGATGCGGATGTCGAAGCTGTTTATCAGCACGGCAAAGAAGGCGGCGATGACAAACGTGGTTACTCCGTTGACGCTCAAGTGGGCTGGTCATTTGATGGCCACCGAGTTGGCGTTTTGGGCTACTACTCCAATGACGAGAAGTCCTCTGAGTTCGGCGACAAACATCGTTTGACCGCTCGTGGACGACGAGTTCTTGGTGATGCTCAAGTGTTTGGTAATCAAAGCAACCTGATGGTTGGTGCTTTGACCACAAACTTTGGCGTTTCCAAAGAGTTTGATTTGAGCGCTGACGCTTATTTGATGATGGCTGCTGACGACACCAAAGATGCCGGTGGTTTGGCCATTACTGGTAAGAACGTTGGTATGGAATTTGACTTCGTTGGAACATACAAAGCTACCGATATGTTCTCATACGATGCTGGATATGCGCTCTTTAAGCCAGGCGATATGGCTTCTAGCGACATGGTCCACAGATTCTATCTGCAAGCTGGCATGACCTTCTAATTAGGTTTGCACAGTTTAACGTTGTTAGACGTCGGGGGTTCCAATACGGAACCCCCGATTTTTTTTGGCTCGAAAAGTCACGAAGGTAGCCTCTTGATTTCTTTTTGGGCAAAGGGCTAGATAAAAAGACTCTCAAGTGCCCAGGTGGCGGAATTGGCAGACGCACCAGCTTGAGGGGCTGGCGTGGCGACACGTGCGAGTTCGACCCTCGCCCTGGGCACCAATCTCATTCAAAAAAAGTCATAAAAATCTGCTACTTAAGGGGCCTAGACGTATTAGAATGCGCCTGGTAGCAGAAGGGCGTTCATGAGGGCTATTTTAACGAGTTTTGCTTTGTTTTGCGGCGTATTCACAGGCGTGATGGCGTCTTCTGAACCGGGCGTAGCCTTAAATACGAAGTGGTCGCAAAGAGATCTGAGGATTTTTGAGGATTTCTTTTTTGAGATCGGTGAAGACGGTCATCTGAATTCTCGCGAGCTTGGTCAGTTGCCTGAGGAGAGGCTGGGGGCTCTTCGAAAGCTCTCATTAGATAGTCAACTGAAGGATTTCATAGAAGAGAAACAGGATGATCGATGGCGTATGGCTCTCGGTCGGTTGCTGGCATTGGATTCTTTACTGAAGGCGAGCATCGCAGGAGGTTTTTGGTTTTGGGACTTGCGGGTCAGAAGAACAGCAGCACAGTCTAATTCATCGGGACCCCAGTCACCTCAGCTGCCTAAGAACGAAATGAGTGAGGGCGAAGTCTCGAATGGTTGCAAAGATCAAGTCATTGAGTTGGCCAGCAGCTCTGGAGGCAGGCCAGGTCATAATGGCAAGCGCCATCCATCGTTGGTGGCAACGATTCTTCGTTTGGGCATCGCTGGCAGTTTTGGAGCTTGGTTGAGTTGGGATCTCTATCAAGCCTCTCAGTATCAAGGGGTGGATCTCTCCATGCAGTGGATTCAAGATCAATCTCAAGAAGTGGATATGAAGAAGAATTTGGGGGATCAGTTGAGCTCGTTGCAAACCTCGAGTTTGTTTGAGGATCTCAAAGCTCATCTCAAACAGAAGGGTTTGAATGACGTCTATCTTGCTCGAGTGATTGCTCCTTTTTCAGAGAGTGATCTTTGGTCAGGCGCAGCCAAAAAGGCCTTCGTAGTGATCAATCACGAAGGTGACAAATCAATTCCCACTGTGACTGTTGAGTTATCGTGGAATCAGAGCAGGGGCTCTTGGACTTACAGCAATTCCTGGTTCGGAACAGTGGAGAATCCACTGAATGAAAAGCCCTTTTGATAAAAAAAGAGGGGCTCTGTTTCCAGAACCCCTCTTTTCAAAGGTCAGCAAATTCAAGAAAATATCAAAGTTTCACAATTCGAGAATCTTTGAATTCTTTGAGCGCATTTCGTGTATCGACGATCTTCTTTGAATTCTCGAGAAGAGCTTTGTAATCCACTGATGTGTGATCAGTCGTAATCACAACCACATCGTAGGCTTTGCTCAGTTGGGGCGACCATTTGACCGACTTGGCATGGTGACCTTCCCACTCGTACTCTGGAACAAAGGGATCATAATAGTCCACCGTTGCTCCTCGCTGAGTCAGATGGTGAATGACATCCAAAGCTGGAGATTCACGCATATCGTCGATGTCTTTCTTGTAGGCGACGCCCATGATGAGCACTTTGGAGTTTTTCACTGACTTGCCTTCATCATTCAGAGCCAGAGCAACTTTATCAGCCACGATGCCGGGCATTGAAGAGTTGATGGCCGTGGCAAGTTCAATGAAACGAGCGGTATAGTTGAGGGATCGCAATTTCCAGCTGAGATAACTGGGATCGATGGGAATACAGTGACCGCCGAGCCCTGGGCCTGGGTAGAAGCTCATGAATCCAAACGGCTTAGATGAAGCCGCTTCAATCACTTCCCAAACGTCAATTCCAAGCTTTTCGCACATAATGGCCACTTCATTCACCAGGCCAATGTTCACTGCTCGGAAAGTGTTTTCGAGTAGCTTCACCATTTCAGCAGACTCAGGCGAGCTAACGCGAACGACTTTTTGCATTGTTTGGGAGTAAAAAATCGCGGACAAGTCACTGCAAGCAGGAGTGATACCGCCAACAACTTTGGGAGTGTTGTAGACATTGAATTTGGGATTCCCCGGATCCACCCGTTCCGGTGAGAAGGCGAGGAAGAAGTCTTTGCCACATTCAAAGGATCCAAACTTTTGAGTTCCTGCAGCTCGAATGGCTTCTAACATATACTCTCGAGTTGTGCCTGGATAGGTCGTGCTCTCGAGGATGATCAGCTGCCCTCTTCGCAAATGCGCAATGATTTTTTCGACAGAAGAAACAATGTACGACATGTCTGGATCTTTGGTTTTACTGAGCGGTGTCGGAACACAAATCACGATGACATCGCTTGTGTTCAACTGAGCAAAGTCCGTCGATGCGAAAAACTTTTTGGCTTTGACGTTCTTTTCGACGTCTGAGCTTTCCACGTCAGGAATATACGAAACACCTTTATTCAAGGATTGAACCTTGGATGTGCTCAAATCGAGGCCTTGAACGGTAAAACCTGAGTTGGAAAAAGCCATTGAGAGGGGAAGTCCCACATAGCCGAGTCCAATAACGCCTACGGTTGCCTTCTTGTTGAGAAGTGCTGCACGAAGGTTGTCATAAACAGGACCCGTTGAATTCGAGGACGCCTCTTTTGGCGCAGAAAATTGAGCGACTTTGGTTGAGACTACGTTTTCTGGTAAAGCAGCTGATAACATGGACAAAGAGTATGCCCGGCAGGCCTGCTTTGCCAAGATTTTAAGCGAGAACGGGAGTTCCGGGGACTCCCTAAAAGCCAGTCACCATGGTTGTTTCAGCGATTTTGGCCTTGAAGTGCTGAGCGCTGCTGTCTTTGAATCGAAAGGTTGCGGCGAGTCCATTTGACGATGATATCCACCATCCGGTGATAGTGGAAAATGCCACAGTGGTCGTCATTCTTGATTAAAATCAGCCTATTGCCTGGAAGCGAGCCCAGCTCAACCGTGTCCTGAGGATCGACGATCGTATCCTGATCCCCATTCATGGCAAGAATGGGCCCCGAGGCACAGTGAATGAGCTCCTCCGCGCGGCGGCTCATTTTTTTTATAATGGGCAACAGTAAGAGAGGGTGGCTTACCCCAAAAATCCTAATCAAAGCCTCGGCGATGATGGGGTTGAGCCCAATTCCTTGGCCTGAATTGAGAGTTTTCTGCAGAGGGATTCCATTGCAGATAGCGAATTTGATTCGAGGGTCGGTCTTTGCCGTGATGAGGGTCCAAAATGCTCCCATGCTAAAACCAACTAGGCCGATTTCTTGGCTGTCCACCCACGGTAGCTTGATGATGTCATCAATCACTTGATGAAGAACTCGATCCGAGAAAGCCGTCATGGGCTTTTCATAGTCAGCTGATCCGGGAACGGAAAGAACTGCATATCCAGGGCCTTCGTGAAGATAGTGCTGGAGCGAGAACGCAATCTCTTCGGCGG
This sequence comes from uncultured Bacteriovoracaceae bacterium, assembly GCA_964655245.1. GTDB lineage: Bacteria > Bdellovibrionota > UBA2394 > UBA2394 > UBA2394 > JBEIHI01. The sequence continues at coordinate 49,396 of CAZZLQ010000001.1, forward strand.
ACCCTTCGAGTCCATTGATAAAAATCGTGACGGGTGCCTTTCCGTTGAGATTTGAGGGAGGTGAAAGGTAATAAAAAACATCTCCCTCTGTGGTGCGAACGCGACGAGGCGCAAAGCTGAGACCTCTTTGTTGATTCCACTTCAAAAACGAAGCTCGTTTGAGATCATTGATCTCTTCTTTCCACGGCTTATCATCTTTGGGAAACACGCCCATGATGTAACTCATGCAGGCCGCTCGGTAGTTTTCAGCTCTTTCAAATTCAAGACCCTTGTCTCGCCAAAAATAAGTCCAGTCTTTGGATGCAAGCGAGGGAACTTCCGAAAGAATCCGCTTCGCCTCATCCATGGGGAGTTCGGCGCCAAAGCCGTAACGAGCAACAGTGATCTTAGGTAAGAAGCTTTTGACATCAATGAAGCGGGAAAACAGACCCTGGGAATTGGTCATACTGACCAACGAATAGAGTAAGTCTTGTGCAAATTTGTAGAAACCCATGAGGATTTCTTCATTCTATATCAGTTCTCAGAATCCACCAGGTGCCTAGAAAAGCGGCGAGGATTAGCAGCAGAGCAGCAAACTCAGACTTCGGAACAAACAACAGAAGTGCAATGAAGGCTATTGCAAACACAAGACTCATGCGCCGTGCGGATTTGAACCATCGTGAGGCCGAAAACGGAGCAGCAATGTCTTCCACTCGGTCGCTGTAAACATGAAAGCCCGTATTCGATAGGTCAGTGGATGTCGTTTCAAGAGGAGATATCAAAACCTTCTTCCAAAGGGGATGCGAGTTTGATGCAGATGTCTTGAGGTCCCAGGCTGCAACGATTTCAGCAGCAACAGGGTCTTGTTGGTATTGATATTGATGAAAGCGATCCTCAGCCTGCATTCTTAGCATTTCCCGTTCCACAGGAAAGAGATCGAAATCAAGAGTGGAAGGACATTGGGCGGGTGCCCATTTCATTGACGCTGAGCTCAGAAGTCCCCACTTAAACTGGGATGACAAAACGGCAGCACCTTGTTCGGCATCCGCCTTCAGATTCGACTCCAGAGCAATCGCAGCTACAATATTTTCATTCAGGGAGAGCAAGACAACAATCAAGTTGCTGTCGATGGCCTGCTTGAGAAACTGACGTCCTTCATTGCTCATTGAGGTTTGCAAAATGCGATGCCACCCGAGAGATCCGAGAACAAATTGAAAGAGCCCTCCTTGAACATCACGAACGCTTCCTTGAATTCCCAAATGTTGCTGAAGAGCCGTCTCTTTGACTTGAATCAAATCCGTCTTCGGTGATGAGAGATGATCCACGATCGCTTTACAAACTGGATGTTCGCTTGTGAGCGCAACTTTATACAGAACTTCTTCGATCGACTTGTCGGGCCACTCGTGAATGGATTCGAGCCACACATTACGTACCTTCAGTTCGGGTTGAGTGAATACTCCCTGAAAGTGGCTGAGCAGGATTCGAACGGAACGAGCGCCTTTGAAAAAACTCCAGTCCAAACATCGCCAGAGTTGAGATTCTGATTTCTTGAAGAGCTGGTTCAAAATCGCGAGGTGGAACGGCCAGCAGGCAACAGCGAGAGCAAGTGGCAGAATGCTAAGAGGAAGGGGTCCGCGTGTTATCCACAGAAGGCCGAATCCTGCAATCGTCAGCACAATAAGAAGCGATCTCAGTGAAGAGTTGCCCACAGCCTGGTGCCAGAGCTTATCTTGTGTCTGAAAATTTTTGTGAAGGCTCTGCCGCCATGATTTGGCTTCAAAAAGTCGAAACCAAATCCAAAGGCTGCTGAATGAAAACGAAAACAACGGCTTCCAAAGGACACCCTGAGGAAAATCCTCAAGTAAGAAAGTCACCGTGAAAACAGAAATCCAGAAGTCCGATGAAATGAAAAACTTCGCTTTATTTTTGGAGGCCGACAGCCAGGCTGAGCGCCACAGCGATGGAAGTGAAAAGACAGCAAGGCCAAAGATACTCACGAGTTCCTGCCAGAGGTTGAGCTCAGATGGAAACCAAAAGGCTGCAATCATGAGGCCCAGAGCCACGATGAGGGTGGCTTTCATGGACCAGAAGAACCAGCCAAATCCGCGACCTCGTTCAAGCCTCCAAAGCAAATAGGCCCCAAGGCTCGAAAGTCTCGATCTACTGTCGGGATTAAACCGATGAGTCATCCGACAAAACGAGGAGTCTGCGGGTCTATCAAACACGTTAACGTCCTGTACTTTTTTCTTTGGGACTTTCATTAGTCTCCTGCTTCAAAAGATCCTCGAGTGATTTCTTTCCTCGCCGCATTTCGGATTTGAGATATGAATCTTGTTCCTGCTCCAAGGCTCCACTAATCGCGGAAAGACTGTCTGGATGTGCGATCATCGAAAGCGCTCGAATGGCGGCAAAGCGGACCTGTGGATCTTCGTCCCTTAAACGTTCAGCAATGGACGAGATAGTGTCTGGATACTTGAGTTCAGACAATGTTTGTAGGGCGTTGATTCTCAGTTGAGCAGACGAGTTTGAAAGCTGCCCCATCCAATAGCTTTTGTTTTGCGAGGTCAGATCGGGACTGACGCTGACCAATAAGCCCAATAAAAAAGAAACCATCATCACAGACTAACCTCTCTGTCTTTGGTTAACTCACGACCGACTTTTAGACACTGTTCCAAACTCGAGCGAAGGTTCCTCTTCACCTCGTCAATGGAGCCTTTGATTCCCAAGGCTGAGGATCGATCAAGGGTGATTTTGAGAAGTGTCTTGGCCTCTTCAACCTTTTGAAGCTTGCCGCGTCCATCAACAGACTTTGTCTTGTGCTCGACTTCGACGAGCTCGAGTTTGAGCGCTTGGAGATCATCAAATTTTTGGAAGACCTCACGGGCTCCTTCGCCGATTTTTTCACCTCGACCAGAGAGGAGCCACTGATAGCCCGTACATTCGAGCCGCTCAGCACTGGGATTGGGGGGGAGATCTCGCCAGACACTGATCGTGGCTATGCCATTCTCAATCCGAACGAAATCATAGGAAGTTCGAAAATCGGGCTTCAAGTAGATGATTTCAAGGGTCTTCAGGAGGCTTTCTTCCTTACTTGCCAAAACCGGAGCCAGCGTCCCGAGGAAGAATGACATAAGCAGTAGACGATTGGCTTTCATCATTATTAAAGTAATGAGTCAGTCACTGGACGGCAAGGTGAAAGGAGCCTTCGTGAACTCTCAAATCCAACGATTTCAACACCCTCTGAGTGGCCGCTATGCGAGCCCGAGTATGCAGTACATTTTTTCAGACTTTTACAAGGCAGTGGCCTGGCGAAAGATTTGGGTGATCTTGGCCGAGGAGCAGCGACGATTGGGACTGCCCATTTCAAAACTTCAAGTGCGGCAAATGGAGAAGGGGCTTGAGAAAGTCAAGTTGGAGCGAGTGGCCCACTGGGAATCGAAGCTTAAGCATGATGTGATGGCTCACCTCAAAGCCTTCGCCGAAGTTGCCCCTAAAGCTGAGCCCATCTTGCATCTTGGAGCAACGTCAGCCTTCGTCACCGATAATGCCGAAGCTCTCATCATGAGGTCTGCCACTGAACTTCTTCAATCCAAACTCTTGGTGATTTTGAAGGCTCTCGATCAGTTGAGTCTTAAATACTCCGATCTTGAAATGACGGGCTATACTCACTTTCAGCCCGCTCAACCTGTGACATTGGGCAAGCGTCTTGCGCTTTGGGCTCAGGATTTGATGTGGGACTACGAAGAGCTTTCGTTGGTTTTGCAACGATATCAACCTTTGGGGTGTAAGGGTACCACCGGGACTCAGGCTTCTTTCATGGTTTTGTTTGAGAACGATTTCAGGAAAGTGACTGCGCTTGATCGAGCGGTTGTCTCTAAAATGGGTTTTAAAAACCCAGTGGGCTTGAGCGGACAGACTCTCTCGCGGAAAATGGATGTTTGGTTTGTTCATGCATTGGCTAACCTTGCCGCTTCAATTTCCAAAATGTCTTATGATTTGCGCTTGCTTCAACATCTCGGCGAGCTCAAGGAGCCCTTTGGATCAGACCAGGTTGGATCCTCCGCGATGCCTTACAAACAAAATCCCATGATGGCAGAGCGAATGACAGGGTTGGCTCGCCATATCATGACTTTGTCTCAAAACGCGATTTGGACTCACTCCGTTCAGTGGCTTGAAAGGTCCCTCGATGATTCAGCGAATCGTCGACTCACATTGCCGGAGGCATTCCTCACGGCCGACGCTCTGTTGGAGACTCTGCATCGTCTGGTGAAGGGAATGCGAGTTGAGGAAAGGAATATTCGCAATCACCTCGATAAACACCGCGCTGCGTTCGAAACTGAAGCGTTGATGATGGAGGAGACGCTCAAGGGGCGCTCTCGCCAGGAAATGCATGAGGAGATTCGAAAGCAGATGCTTCAAGGAGCGCTTAAGGCTCAAGGAAGTCGCTGGAAGTTGTCTGGAGCTTCAAGCCAGCAGGTCAGAGCTTTTTGCAGGTCGTCTCTCAATCCAATGCTGAAACGTGAATGGAAAAGATTAAAGCCCTCTGATGATTTGTTTGGAAGTCCTTCGGTGTAGTTAAAAAAGAGAGGCGATTTGAGTCTTGTTGCGAATATCGCAGCCTAGATCGGCATCCCTTACAACTCAAATCGCCCCTCTGCTAAGTACCCCCTAGGAAACTTTTCAGGTCATGGTCCAAAGCTAAACAGCACTCCTCGTTCGGAGTCGTACTCGCCGTCGAGACTATGTCCCGATGTGCTTCTGAGTTCCGCTGTTGGACGAATCTTGATCAAAAGCCATGGTGACCACTGCGGCCAGCCGTTGAGCGGCATGAAGCGCAGTGTATTGCAAACATTGCTAGGCGGTGGACAGCGCAAGCACACCTGTCCGCTCAGCGCTGGAATGGTGATGTTCCCCCCGGCAAATGAAAGTCCCGAAATCTGAAAGGCATCATTCCACATATTGGAACAATAGTTGTTAATGTTCGGGTAGATGGGTTTTGAAAACTGCACATCGATGGGATTGCCCGGCATAATCAAATAGGACTCGGGCTTGATCTTGCTCACATGAAATGCCCCACCGCTTGCATTGGTTGCAAACTCTTCTGTTCTAAATTCGAATGAGTAAGGCGCAATGAGATAGCCTTCACTGTCTTTAAGATATTCAGTGTAAACGCGGTATGTAACGCCGGGATCCATCGCCATTGGTGAGCCGTTGATCATCCGTGTGAATTCTAATCGGCTGTTTCCGTTGGTGAGTTGAATTTGACCGGCAAGAGGATTGCCAGCTTCATCCTCGATTCTAAAACTAAAATAATCGATGGAGCGCTGATCCAGAGGTCCAGAGAACTGAATAAGAACTTCGGCGTCCATAGGAATCTCTTCATCGTTTTCAAAAGGGTAGTGTTCGACAACTGAAACAGTTGCCGAAAGATTCGCATTTCCTACTCGGTTCACCTTTGTGGCGGAGAGATCTGCCATGCAGCCGGACAGACCCCATGAGAGCGCAATCACAAGAGGGCTCAAGCTAAGCTTTTTCATAAGCCACCGCCTCCTAAAAAGTTAAACAGAAGGGCTCTAGGATCCTGAAAGCCTGTTGGCAAAGTCATTCCTGAGAAGTGCAAAAACGCTCCTGCTGCCATTCCATTGTTTTCGAGCGCTTTGGGCGTAGATGTTCCAAAGCTCTCGAGATCAAAAAATCCGCTGAGAACGACCACGACGGCTTGGGCAATATCGTCAGGATAGGTTTTTCCGGGATCCAACTCGAACACGAGAACGCGTCGGCCGTTTTCCGTTCGAACTTTACCCGAAAGTTGCTGATAAAAATTCTGCTGAACAAACTGGTTCCATGCAGCTGTATTGTTCATGGCATTACTCATGTTTTGAAGGAGGTTGGATGTCATTGTTGAAGAGCTCAAGACTCCTACGACCATGCCTCCAAATTGGCTGATTGGGGTTGGCGGAATTTCAGGACGCTGCACGAGGGCTGAGGTCGTCTCCGAAAAATGCCGAATCGGTTCAGTAAACAAAACACGAATCGGGGTGTTGGCCACCCAAGTGGTGTAACTCGAGATCGCATCTCGCAACGATTCGGATCCAAAGCTTCCTCCGGAGATGAGTTTGCCCGGTGTGATCGCTCGAATTTTGAGAAACGCTTGAGATGAATCTGAGTATTGATTGGATGTGATGAAAGTGGTGCTTCCGCTAATCAGGGGCACGGTGCCCGATTCGTCGCGGATTCCAGTGAGCTCTGCGGGGGCATTGGCAGATCCCTCGGGGCTGGCTCTCCACATCAAAAAGTATCGCCGCATGGGCAGGAAGAAGCGATTGGGAGGGCGCAGCTTCAGTTGAGAAACCAGGACGGGGTTTCCATTGGCATCCTTTGCTCCGGAAGGATCGGGAACAAAGCGTGCTGTCGGAGTAACATTTCCAGGAACTCGAGCTCCTTCATCAGTAAAGAGTTCAAAGTTTTCCGGACGAGCAGAGTAGGCATCAATTCGGCGATTGAATGTGATCCGAATCTCTTCATCGGGATTTACTCGCATCTGTTCGTTGATGGGAAGAAAGTTGACGACAGGCCGACCAGCGGAATCCTTGATTGCACGCCCCGATGCATCTCTTTGCACTCGCTCAACGCCAACTTGAGTGACTTCAAGTGTGCCTGCTAGGTTTTCGTAGTATTGAGGTGAGGGGCTTTGCACGCCGCCGACACAGGCACTGAGTAAAGTGCAGGCTGCAAAGAGAGGGCTTAGTTTTTGTTTTGAAAAAAATCTCAAAAGAAAATCTCCCCTGGTTATCTTTCCAACAACCTTTCAAAGCAAATCACTGCCTCTTGATTTGCTTTGAAAGGGGCTGAAAGCTTCAACAGCGTTCAGCCCTTTCGAAGGTAAGATATTGATCGGGTCTTAGTTACCCGTTGTGAATGGCGAGAAGTACGAGCCATTCATATAAACTTCCGCATTGGAGCGTAAGCTTCTTGCAACAACCAACAAGTAGTTCTTGTTGGGAACGAAGCCGCTACCCCCAGCGCTAACAATCACTTGGTTGCCCTGAACCTGAGCTTGAACGCCCGGGATCGGATTCAACAGAGGCATTCCAGGAACCCATCCCGATTGAAGTTCATAGATTCGAATCGAGCTCGCAACAGTCAATTGATCCACGGAATCATTGAACTGAATGATGATACTGGTGTTCGGAGGAACGTTACCGATTCCTAGGAAATTTCCGAACAAGCCGCTCAAAATGCTCGTTCCAAAGGTTTGACCGAAGCTGGTCCAGTCGAACACAAAGTTTCCGGCCGCATCAACAGAGCCAAATTGATCGACGTTTGTTGACTTAAGCTGTCGGGGAATTCCCACAACGGCGTAAGGATAAAATTGCTCAGATTGTGCACAACTTGAGCCCAGGATGTCCCCAGTCGTAAAAGTCACAGAGTCTCTTTGAATGCCGACAGATCCAAAGGGAGTATCGCGGAAGGACATTCCGTAATTGTGATTGGGGATGAGAGCTTTCTTGGGCTTAAAGATAAACTTACAGCCTTTAGAAACGTCTGCAGGATCGACCAACATAGGAGCCGCCATTGTGGTGTCTACGGGAACATCAGGACCCGTGTTCATTGAGAACAGCGTGAAAGCCGATGAAACATCGTTCCAGTTACAGGCACGAGCATCGCCCACGGACACAGTGAATGTGCTTCGTCGGCAGACGTTGGATTGTCCTTGAGTGGGGTTGATCCATGTGACGGAGTCGGGATCAGCATCGACGTTTTCATTTGGAAACGGTCGACCGCCAGATCCACCAGATCCACAAGCATTCAAAAGAAAGCCTGCGACAAAACTCAATACGAGAGTTTTGGTTTGAATTGAAGATTTCATAGTGTTCTTACCTTCCCTATTTTTTTGAAGTCGGATTCCCTTCTTAAAAGGCAAGAAATAGCGCCCCAACTTCTTGGCACTACTCCCATCAAAGGCCTATGATCGCAATCCTTGTGCCAGGTATGAAAAAGAGTGCGTGGTAGGCTAAGTCATTGAAGTCGTTGGTTTTTTGGAGGGGTCCGGAACCTGCCTCGAGGGGGGACGGTGGGGCATCGAGGTCTCAAGACCAGGTCTGAGAGCCCCTTGAGGCTTCCGCCGAAGTCCACGGCAATGATTCGGCACTCGCGTCCAGAGCCTGGTATTTTCCAAGATCGACTCCCCCTCTGTAGCTGTAAATGCATTTTGTTTATAGAGAGTTGAACATCTCGAAGGCTCGATGTGCGCTGAGTCACGGTGGCAGTTCGGTAGTTGTGTATCAAAAACTGAAGGGCAATCACGCCACTGCTGATAAAAATACTTAGCCAGAGGCCAAGGCTAAGCGTCTCAAACCCTCGCTGTTTAGAGTGAGATGTCGTAATCACTTTGATCCCTCAGTCGTTTTACGTTGTGATCCCATGGCACCTGACACTTGGATTGCAGTGAGCGATGCACGAGGATGCGAGTGGGTTCGAGATCCGAGATTGAGTCGCCTTTGCCCAGAACAGAGCGAAACGGTTTGAACGCGAGGCGGTAAGTATTTCGTTCATTGAATTGCTCACTCGGTACAAGCGCTAACGGAGGGGTGAACTTGTCCAGTGATGAGCCCTGTTGGACGGTTGGTCTGACAAGCTCGCGCTTCAGTCCGTCGCTCGTTTGAAGAGCTGTCTCCAAGACGCCAAAGTGCTCCCCAAGTTGATTCACATTTTTGAGAGCCATGAAACGTCGAAGCTGCTTTGCCATTTGAAGCCTTCTGAGATGATCTTGAGCCTGCATGATACGCTGGCCACGTCCTTGGAGGCGCTCAAGCTTCAACAGCGCACTGGGGCAGTATGCGGGATCGGCAATGCAAAGTGCGACCTCCCCGATCATCTGGACTTGAACGAGTCTAATCTGAGAATTCAGGGGTTTGATTTGCAGCTGGTAGAAAGCCTTTTGAGAGTGGCAGAGGCTCAATGTGGTCGCATCTAATCTGATCTGTTCTGAGGCTGAATGCATCCAATGAGCGCTTAAAGTCATGGTAAAGGCGATGACCCCACTGAGGGGGGCCAGAAAAAGCAGGAAGAACAGAATCATGAAAGGGTCTGGATGCAAAACCCGTGAGGGGAGGGAGGTCTCGTTGAGAGAGATCCTCTCTGCTCCGTCGTCAATCGTAAGTTCTTACAGATTGATCGAGGACCGGAAAAGCAGGCTTAGGAAGTTGACAGAATGGAGACCCCTGGCGAAGTTTATGGAAGGAATTAGTTTCACAGTCTTTTTGAGAAAGAGAGGTTCGTTGTGATTATCGGTTGCCCTAAAGAGATTAAGGATAATGAATACCGAGTTGGTTTGACTCCTGCAGGTGCCGCTGTCTTGGTTCAAGATGGTCACGATGTCTTCATTCAAAAGGGTGCGGGCCTCGGTAGTGGGTTGACTGATGAGCAGTACACTCAGGTCGGAGCCAAGATTTTGGATACAGCCGCTCAAGTTTTTGAAAAGGCTGAGATGATCATCAAGGTCAAAGAACCTCAAGCTGTTGAAGTGAAAATGATGCGCGAGGGACAGATCTTGTTCACTTATTTGCATCTCGCTCCTGCTCCTGAACTGACCAAGATGCTTCTCGATGCCAAGATCTCAGGGATTGCCTACGAGACTATTGAGCTCAATGACGGATCTCTTCCCTTGCTTCGTCCTATGTCTGAAGTCGCTGGTCGAGTCAGTGTTCAGATTGGCGCTCACTATCTGCAGAAAGATAGAGGCGGAAGCGGCGTTCTGTTGGGCGGAGTTCCCGGCGTGAAGCCTGCCAAGGTGACTATTCTGGGCGCGGGAGTTGTGGGAATTAACGCCTTGAAAATGGCTGTCGGCATGGGTGCTCAGGTCTCTGTTTTTGATATCAATCCGGTTCGTTTGGCATATCTCGATGATATCTACGGCGGTCGGATTTCAACCTTGGTCTCGAGTGCTGAGGCTATTGCAGATGAAGTGGCTCACTCTGATCTTTTGATCGGGGGAGTTTTGATCACCGGAGCAAAAGCTCCTCGCTTGGTCACTCGCCAGATGTTGACCCGTATGCGACCAAACTCAGTTGCCGTTGATGTGGCGATTGATCAAGGTGGATGCTTCGAATCAAGCAAGGCTACCACGCACTCTCATCCCACTTATTTTGATTCAGGTGTTTTGCACTATTGTGTTTCAAACATTCCCGGCGCTGTTTCTCGAACGTCCACTTTTGCGCTGACCAACGTGACATTGCCATACGCTCGCAAACTTGCGGGAATGGGCCTGCGAAAGGCCCTCAAAGAGGACTTGGCCTTGGCCAAGGGGCTCAATGTTCACGCAGGAGAGATCACTCAAAAGGCAGTCGCCGAGGCCTTCGAATCATATCGATAAGTTAGAGAGCTCACGGTCCTGCTGCGGCGCTTCAGGCTGAAGCAACGCTATAATAGGACCGTGGGCGTTTCTTCCCCAGGACGTATTCTTCTCTGTGACTTTGATGGAGCTTTTCAGTTTGCGGAAGAGCTTGCGTCGGTTGGCTTCCTTGTCGATCAGATTCGTCCCGATGCTTTGAGGCAAGTGGCTGTCGGGGATCATGATCTGTTTTTGTTTTCCTTTGAAACGTTGGATGGATTGAATCGGGCTCTCAAAACTTGTGACAAGCTAAAGGCTGCTCAATTGTCGACGCCGATTGGACTGTTGGCTCGTGCGCAGCTTGGTCCAGATTTTCTCAATCACCAGCAATCAAGTTCACCGGCGGATCTTTATGTTCATGCGCCTCGATCGGTGTCGGTGTTACTTGATGAGCTCAGCGAGATTCTCGGCTGTCCCCTGCCGCCACACTTCAAGTCGAACAGTTTCTTCCTTGAGGGAGATGTTGAGTCTGAGAATCTGATTGAAGAGTATCGTGCTCATATTGCTCAGCTTGAGGAGGAAGTCAGAAATCTTCGCAGGCGAAATCTTGATGAGCCTCATTCAGAAGATAAAGAGGATCTGCGACCCCGTCTTAAAGCTTTGTTGGAGGGCCAGAAGTTGCAGTTTCAAACGGAGTCGGAAAAAATCAAGATTCAGCTATCGGAAATGGAAGCTCAGCTTTTGGACCGTGAGGCAAAGACCCACGAGCTTGAGTCCCTCGTCGCTCAGCTCTACAAAAAAATGGATGAGATTTCTGAGTCACATGAAAAAGCTCAAAACACTCTGCGCGCCTTCTATATGCAAAAGCTCCAGTTGATGGAGAGCGAAAAGAAGGAGCTCGAGCAAAAAATGACTTCTCAATCTCCGCGCAGATGATCTATGAGGCAGCATGTTGTCTGTGCTGCCGAATTTGGTTCTTTCAGCTCTTGTCGGAGTTTCCTCAGCACCTCTTCATGAGATGACCAATGCCGCTCTTCTGAAGGGCCGAGATGCTTTTGTGTGGCAGTATCGTGGCTGTCCTCAAATGATGGTTCACTTTAAATCCTGGAACGAGTTGCAAATGCGTCCTCCTTTGATTGTCCATACGTCCATGTCCGATCGTGGCTTGCAAGTCGCAGAGATTCAGTGGGAAGCGCTCCAATCAATCGAGCGTTTGAGTCGCGATGTTTATTTTTTGGTGAGCTGCGAAGACTTGGCCCTGGCCTCCTTGCTTCATGTGATGGGCAAGCCTATTGACAACTTTGAGCCGAAGTTCTCAGCGGTGGAGAAGGCGGAGCATTTGAAACTCAAGCGCACATTTCCACGATTTTCGGAGGCGAGTTTTGTGTGGGCAGAGGGGCCCTTTTTGGATGCTTTATCCGTTCGACCCTGGATTTGGGCGCCTCTGGGAATTAGTCAGAGAGGGGTTTGGGTAGTCAGTCTCGAGTCAGATAGCCCTCATTTGGAGCAGGAGGTGGGGCGAGTCCTTCAGTCACTTTCGGATCAAAATTCTGTGAGGAGGTGGTCGTGGTCTGAGCCTCATTTTGAGCATGAAAAACAGTTTGAGATTTTTGGCTTTCTTTTGCCGTGGATCCAGAGACTGAAGTCCATCTTGAATCCTCGGGAGTTCTTTTTTGAAAAAAATTGGCAGGAGGATTTAGTCGGACATTGGAAGTTTGCTGGCCGACGCGAAGACAGTGTGTTGATTCAGTACGAGTTTTTAGGGGGACGAGAGGTGAGTGAGTTGGAGTCTCAGCTGATCCTTGCTCTGGATAAAACGGGGCTGTCGAATCATCTCAAGTATCGTCAGATTTACTTTAGGCCCTTTCTGCGCAGTCCTTTGTTTGGACATGAGGTGGAGGGAATCTTAGAGGCGCTCGAGGAGGTTCCTCAGGTGAAGCCAGCCCCTGTTATCTCAAGCGTTGAAAGCCCATCGTATCTGTTTCGCCAGCAAGGATTTCCAACGCTTGAGCTGAGCGCGCTTTACAGTTTGCATGCTCCAACGGAGAGGAGGGCACATGAAGATTTTCAGGAGGCGCGAGCAAAGGCCGTTGCTATCCACCGCGAGATCTTTCGCCAGATCATGCAAAGATAGCTTTCTCTCTCTTGCGCCCCCTTGTTGGGGATGTGAGGCCCCCTCTTGGAAAAGTGTTTGTTTAAAATGTTTAGACTCAGGTCGACTTTCAAAGGCTATCACGCCTCACGATTCTGAGGCGGGACTCAGCTTTTTGTCCGAGTTTTCGTATTCAAAATGGGGCGAGAAAGTTTTGTGGCACTATAAAGAGCGCTCCTCACCCGAAGTGATTTCCGAAATCATTCCACACCTACGAGTGCCCATCCAAAGGGATGAAGTTGATGCCTTGATCTATGTTGCATCAGATCCCGTATCGAATCGTAGGAGATTCTTTGATCCATCCGAGGAGCTTGCTCGCCAGTTATCTCGAGCCTGGAGCATCCCACTTGTTTCGAAGGTCTTTCATCGGATTCCTCAAATGTTCGCCCAGAAGGATCTTTCTCGCCAGCAGCGTCGCCTTTGGGCTTCGCGGTTGATCTCAATTCGAAGTGAGAAGCTCGCTGGGTATGAGAGAGTTTTGCTGGTCGATGATCTTGTCACAACAGGTGAGACGCTGAGAGCTCATATCGGGCTTTTAAAGGCCATTGGGGTGAAGGTTAAGGCCTGGACTTTGTTTCAAAAATTCTGAGCCGGCTGGCTATCTTTGGGTTTGGAAATTTTGCAAACTCCGGTCAATATGGCCCCGGAGGCCCCAACTTATGGTTTCATTGCTCTTTAGCTTGTTAACACTTTCTTCCGATGGGGGGGGTGAGGTTGTTTTGGAGTTGGCGTATGAACCAAAGCACTGTGTAACAACCCCTTGCCCTCAGTTTCGAATTCTTTCAGCCATCAAGGGGGAAATGCCCCGACAGGTCGCTGCTGATTTAGTGAACTTAGATCCTGCCAAGTCGGCCCTGTCTGCTTTTCGTCAGGTGCGAGTGACGGGCACCTACGTTGAGTTAGAAGGAGTCACTCAAATCAAAGTCTCTCGTTGGGAAGTCATGGTCCGAGAAAATCTTGAGGAGCAGGGTAAGTAACAATGTCTCGAGATCGAATCAGTTTGGTGTTGGCGGCTGGAGCAAGTACTCGGATGAAATCAAAGAAGTCCAAGCTGCTTCATCATGTTTTGGGTCGGCCCGCTATTTATTGGGCCCTTGATCAGGCTCGATGGTTCTCTGATCGAGTTGTTGTCGTGGTTGGGCATCAGCGTGATGAACTGATGAAAGTTGTGGCTGATTATCATCTCGATGTGGATATCAAATTTGCAGTGCAGACTGAGCAAAAGGGGACGGCTCACGCAGTTCAATCGGCCTTCAGCGAGATTGAAAAATGGAAGCCCCAAGATGCCGATGTATTCATCATGGGTGGCGATGCGTTTTTGCTTCAGCGCGAGACTCTCGAGGAGTTTTCCAAAGTTCATCAGACAACGGGTTCAGTTCTTTCCTTGATGACGGCGGTTTTAGATGATGCTGGTGCGTATGGTCGGATCGTTCGAAATGACCGGGGCCAGATTGAAAAGATTGTTGAGGCAAAAGAGGCTTCACGTGCTGAGCTTGGTATTCGAGAAATGAATGCAGGGTTTTATTGTGCCGACTGGCATTTTCTTCAGGAAACGCTGCGTGGCGTCTCGAACACCAATCGATCCAACGAATTTTATCTGACAGATCTTGTCAGTTTGGCTCGCTCTCAAAATCGACTGGTCCAGACACTCATGATTCCCTATCAGGAAAGTTTGGGAATCAATACTCAAGAGGATCTTGCGACCGTTGCATCGATCTTTCAAGGGCGAGTGAATTCATATTGGATGGGTATCGGTACTGAGATGATGTCTCCGTCGTCAGTTTGGATTGATGCTGATGTGGAATTGGGCCAGGGGGTTTGCTTGGAACCTGGAGTCATCCTGAAAGGGCAGACAAAGATTTTTGCTGACTCTCGAATAGGGGCCTATTCGGTGATTGAAAATTCTGAGATTGGCCAAGGCTCGGTTGTGGAGGCTTATTCACACATCAAAGACGCACGAGTAGGCGTTCAAAATAAGATTGGACCCTACGCAAGATTGAGGCCTGGCGCTGTTTTGGATTCTGAAGTTCATGTGGGTAATTTTGTTGAGATTAAGAAGTCTCATCTGGGCGAAGGGTCGAAGGCCAATCACTTGAGTTACATTGGGGACTCGACGATTGGAAAGAGATGCAACGTAGGCGCTGGAACAATCACATGTAATTATGATGGATTTCACAAATACGAGACTGTCTTGGAAGACGGCGTGTTTATTGGCTCAAACTCATCTCTGGTTGCGCCCGTGACCATCGGGGCAGGCTCCATCGTGGGAGCTGGTTCTGTCATCACAAAGGATGTAGATCCGAATGCCATTGCACTTGAGCGATCTGATCAGCGCGAGTTAAAAGGAGCAGCTGAGAAGTTTCGTCAGCGAAAGAAAAGAGAGCATTAAAGAATGTGTGGAATTGTTGGATATGTAGGTCATCGAGAAGCCACCGCGATTGTGATTTCGGGTCTGAGGCGGCTCGAGTATCGAGGCTATGACTCAGCGGGGGTTGCTGCGATTGAAAATGGAGCACATCATCCTGCGCGTTTAAGGATCAAGCGTTGTGAGGGGAAGATCGAAAATCTCATGAAGTCGATTGAGAAGGATCCTATCTCGGGTTCTTCGGCGATCGGGCACACTCGTTGGGCGACGCATGGTCGGCCCTCGGAAAGAAATGCTCATCCTCATCGCTATCAGGATGTTGTGATTGTGCACAATGGGATCATCGAGAATTACTCTGATCTCAAAGCTCAGCTTCAAAAGAAGGGACATGAGTTTTCATCGGAAACGGATTCGGAAGTGATTGCACATCTGCTTCAGGTAGCTCTGGATCAGACTAAGAATTTTGAATCAGCCTGTCAGAAGATGGTCGGCCAGTTGAAGGGGGCTTTTGCGATTACTGCCGTTTGGATTCATCAGCCGAAAACTCTCTTCGTGGCTAAGAATCAGTGTCCCATCGTTCTGGGTCTGGGAGAGCATGAAAAGTTTGTCGCTTCGGATATTCCTGCGCTCTTGGATTATACGAGAGAATTTATCTTTCTGGATGATCGTGAGATGGCCTTCATTGAGCCTGAGCGAGTCATCGTAAAGACATTCGCGGGTAGCAAGATTCAAAAGAAGAGCAAAAAGATCGAGTGGTCTTTGGCGATGGCTGAGAAAGAGGGCTATCCGCATTTCATGCTCAAGGAGATTCATGAGCAGCCCAGGGTGATTCAGGACTCTTTGCGTGGACGTATCTTGCCGAAGTTCGATGGGGTTCACTTTGAGAATGTGAAGTGGACCTCGGCTCAGTGGAAAAAGTTCAAGGCGTTGAACCTCGTGGCGTGCGGGACTGCTTGGCATGCCTCGTTACTGGGTAAGTATTGGATTGAGCAATTCGCCCGTATTCCAGTCGATGTCGATTTGGCTTCAGAGTTTCGCTACCGAAATCCCGTTGTTCAAAAGGACTCGCTCTGTGTCGCCGTTTCTCAGTCAGGAGAAACAGCCGATACCTTGGCAGCAATTACTGAGGGCATGCGGCTGAAGCAATCAGCGCTCGCGATTACAAATACCGTCGAGAGTTCATTGGCTCGTAAAGCGAAGAATGTGATTTATACTCATGCTGGCCCTGAGATCTCTGTGGCCTCGACGAAGTGCTTCATTGCCCAGTTGACGGCTCTTTATCTGCTGGGAGTTCATCTTGCAAAGGTGAGGGGAACTCAATCTCAGAAGTGGATTAAGCAGGCCCTGATCGATCTCAACTCTGTTCCTGAAAAGCTTGAAGAGGTGCTTAAGCAAAACGATCGAATCAAGTCGATTGCTCAAAAGTACTCAAGTTTTGGGCAATATTTTTATTTGGGACGAGGTCTCTCCTATCCTTTGGCACTCGAAGGGGCGTTGAAGCTTAAAGAGATCGCGTATGTCAATACTCAGGCTTACTCAGCAGGTGAAATGAAGCATGGACCGATTGCTTTAATATCAGACGACTGGCCAGTTGTTTGCATTGCCCCGCAAGATGGCATTCACGACAAAATGATCTCAAACGTTGAAGAAGTGAAGGCAAGAGGCGGTCGCGTGATCTTGATTGGGACCGAAGGAGACTCAAAAGCAGAGGCGCTGGCTTCTGAGTGGATTCCTTTGCCTGAGGTTCGAACCGAGCTTTATCCCTTTGTCGCTTCTGTGGTGTTGCAGCTGTATGCCTACCATATGGCCGTCCTTCGCGGTACTGACGTGGATAAGCCCAAGAATCTAGCTAAGTCTGTGACAGTCGAATAAAAAAGGGGATCGAGTCTCGATCCCCTTTTTCAATCAGTCTTCTATCGAATTCTTAGGTAAACTTTTTTGGCCCTTCGTTGCCGAAGAACTCTTCAATGATCCGTTTGGAAACAGTAATGATTTGTTTGTTTCTCAAATAGACAACATACGCATCTAAAATCTTTTTGATATTGGGCGAAACGTCTTCAAATCGAAGTCCCATACCCAAATGTTCGCGGCCCTTCTTGCGATTGACCGCCCAGTTAACTCGAACAACGGATGCGCCTACCTGCAATGACCCAAGGTCTCCTGGGAGTTGCAACTGAATCTCAATTTTCTTTTTTGGGCTTAAAATCTTTTCGGTTTTGATGAATAAACCATCATTCGTGATATCGCCGACATCGGCCTCGTGTTCAACCCCATCCAAAACATAACGAATTCTCTCTTCAAGAAGAGGAATTCTGATGCCACCACGCTTGTCTTTGGCATTTAGTCTTTCCATGTTTCAATCCTTTTTAATCGTTACAATCCGTTACTTGTTACGATCAAATCTCCCCCTTATGGAAACTTGATCCCCTTATGTAGGGCATCCCTAGATCGCCCCCAAACTAGCCTTTTGGGCTTCGTTTGTTAATCCGCTCTAAGTTGGAGTGCGGATCTTACGAACTACTATAAGCAATCCGCATACCAAGTTTATACGGCCTTAAATTGGGTTTTAGGGGAGTTTGACGCATTGCCGGGGGGACATCTTTTGTTCACTTGGGGACTTTTTGTCATCAATTTCTGCGGGGTTTGCATTTTGGGGCCTCACAGGGGGGGAGACTTGGGGTTTAAACTAGTCTTACCCATGAAAAAGACTCGGAAAATGAAGGTCGTCATTGCCGATGAGTCGTTGACGGTTCAAAAGCAGGTCAATGTGGCTCTGGCTTCTCCTGATTGTGAGGTCATTGCGGCCGCAGACGGTCAGGACGCTCTTCAAAAGATCAAGACCATGAGGCCAGACATTGTCTTGGCCGATTGTGCCCTTCGCTACCTCGATGGTTTTGATTTAGTCGATCGCATCCGATCTGATTCATCTCTCATTCATGTGCGAGCCATTCTGCTCAAGGGGCAGTTGCCGAAGGGAAAAGAGGGGCGTCTCAAGGAGGTGCGGGCGGATGAGGTGATTTCAAAGCCGGTTGATCAGAAATCTCTGCTGAGAGCGATTGAGAGTGTTCTTTCTGATGAGGAAGAATCAACGGCCATTCAGATCGACCCCAGTTTGTCTGATGAGGAGAAGACGCCGATCGTACGCATTGAACAAAGTACCACGAGCGGAAAGATTGAAAAAATCGAGGCACTGAATTCGCGACTGTCAGCCATTGCTGAGGAGGTTGTTGGAGCTCATTCCTCGCCTCCGGAGGAGATCACGGCGAAGGTCCATCCTCGGGATTTTAAGCGGCCAGTACAGATCAATTCCGGCTCGCAGGAAAAGGCCCTTGTGCTGATTGAAACGAGTCAGCAGGCCGATTCCGCCCTGGATTTGGCGGCAAGGGAAGAAATCCGAAAATGGATTAGCGAAAATATGCCTCGAATTGTAGAAAAGCTCGTAAAGGATGAGCTTTTCAAATTCACCAAAGGGTCTCGTTAAATCTTTTCTGTTTGAATCTTTAGATTCCACGCAAGATGAGGCTGCTCGCCTTCTCAAGAATGGAGCTCTTCCGCCTTTCTACGTACAAGCTGATGTTCAAACAAAGGGGCGGGGGCGATTGAATCGCCATTGGGTTTCTGAAAAGGGTGCTTCCTTAACCCTGACGTATTGCTGTCGCTCGTCATCTCGCTTCATTTCCGGATTGTCTTTGGTGATTGGGCTCGCTGTTCTTCGCACCTGCCGACGTGATGATCTTAGGTTGAAGTGGCCTAATGATATTATGTTGGGCGATGCGAAGGTTGGAGGCATTTTGATTGAATCGAAGTCTCAGGGGGACATGATCGATTTTCTTGTGGGAATCGGCCTTAACTTGCAAAGCTTGTCGAGTGTTCCCTATGAAGGTTTGAATCAGCAAGTCGATGCTCAAGAATTGATTCAACAGATTACTTCTGACTTGGCTCTTTTTTTTGCTAGTGGATTTCGCGAGTTTCTTTCGGAGTACGAGAGTCGAATGTGGAAAGTCGGAGAACAAGTGACTTACGAAGTGCAAGGTTCCAGACAATCGGTACAGATTTTGGGTGTTACCGATGAGGGCGCATTAAGGGTCTCTTCGGGAGGTCGTCTTGTCATTAACTTAGACGGTGAGATTCTGCATGAAATCTAGCTTTGTCATTCGAATCGGCAACTCATCTGTCGAGGTGAGCTCAAAGCCCAATGAGATTCTTCGCTCTGATGTCGGAGATTGGTCGAAGGTTTTTGAGTTGATGAGGCGCAGGCGAGTAGATCGTGTCATTTTGGCTTCGGTGAATCCCCCGATGACCAAAGCCCTGAAAAGAAAATGTCAGAAGCTTGGAGTTTCCGTCCTTGAGATTCGATCCCAGGATGTTCCACTCAAGTCGCCTTACAAAAAAACATTGGGAGTGGATCGGATACTGAATGTTTTTGCTTTGTCGCAAAGGGTGAAGGCGTCTTTTGTTTTGGTTGATTTTGGAACGGCGACAACGGTTGAGTTCTTTGATTGTAAAAAGGGCTATTTAGGGGGCTGGATTGCCCCTGGTGCGCATATGTTAGCTGAAGCTTTGAACAGAAGAGCTGCTCTCTTACCCTTGGTTCAAGTGAAGCAGATGAGATCGCTCAAGAAACGAGTGGGCCCAGACACTCGACAAACTCTTCTGATGGGCATTCGCGCCATGCTTAAGGGGCTTCTCTTTGAGGCTGAATGGACAGCGCGTCAAGTTTGTACAAACCGGCCTGTTCAGTTTTTTGTCACGGGCGGCGGAGCGGCTTCCCTGGGTCGTCTAAAGGGTTGGAGGCATATATCGGGGCTTCAGCTTGAGGCCCTTCGAAAGATCGCAGACAATAGATAGGTGCAGCCTCATCGATTGCCCGTTCTCACCGAGCTCCCTGAAAAACTTCAAAGAGCTGTTAATCCTGCCAATCCAAAGCTGCTCATGGCGGTGGCCAAGGGGCTAGCGCCTCTGGATCCTCAGACTCTTCTGGAGTCTTGGGTGTATCTCTCTCACACAGATAACCCGATGATCGCAGATGCCTCTTTGCAGTCTATCAAATCTTATCCTGAGGCCGCTCTTCTTCAAACGCTGAAACTGGACCTAGCTCCTTGGGCCCTTGAGTTCCTGGGTGAAATCTTCATTGGGAATGATGCTGCGCTCGAGGTGATCTTGTTGAATCAGAACGCTCCTGATGAGTTGTTCTCGAAAGTGGCTCCCAAGTGCTCAGAGTATATGACTTCACTTATTGCCAACAATCAGGAGCGGATCATTCAGTCGCCAGAAATCATCTCGGCTCTTGAGTCGAATCCGAAAAACCTCAAGAGTAACACGGATCGACTTCGACACTTTCTGAGGTTGGCGGGTGTGTTCATTCCAGGAGATGCGTCGAGTGCATCTCTGGACGATAAGCCGGTCAACTTGCCTGTTGAGGGTGAAGGGGATACAGAGGACGCGGATGCAAGCGCTGAGAAGGCTCTCAAAGAGAGTTCACATCTGACAGAGGAGCAGCGTTCCAGTCTTTTGAATTATATTTTGAAGCTCAATGTGGGCAGCAAAATCAAACTCGCCTTTAAAGGGAACAAGGAAGCTCGTCAGATTCTGATTCGTGATGTGAACAAGATTGTTGCTCTTACCGTGCTTAAATCGCCTCGAATAAACGAAAATGAAGTCGCTCTCTATGCTTCATTAAGAAATGTCTGTGACGAGGTGATTCGCACAATCTCAAGCTCTCCTCAGTGGACGAAGAGCTACCAAGTAAAGCTAGCGATCTGTCGTCACCCCAAATCGCCTCTGACGCAATCGATGGCGTTCTTGAAATTTCTGACGATGAGAGATCTCAATAAATTGACCAAAGATAAAAATGTCGTTGGACCACTCAAGAAGGCAGCCAAAGAACTCTTGTCTCTCAAACGTAAATAGAAATAATTTATTCGTTAAGTTATTTTGTCTTGGCGACTCTTAGCACGCTGACGATCACGGGAACGCCCACATCGTTGCGAGTCATATTGTAGTCAAAGATTAGGGCAAACTCTTTGCCTTGGTTGGCGGCCTTCCACTCTTCAAATCTGGCGAAGTCATCTGGCTTCATGAGTTCCTCGAGATGAGTGGTTACTTCCTCAGGATTGAGGCGCACTCCCCAGGATAAATGCTTCATCGAGTTATTCTCTGGGTCGCCAGCAATCTCTCTGCTGAAATCAATAAAATCGGCACGAAGGTAGCGTTTCATCTCCTCGAACAAGCGCGACATATTCGCTAAGATTCGTGCCACGGCAAGGCTCCCTGCGGTGGTTAGAGCGAGAGTGATGTGTTCAGCAATCGGTTCGGCGGCCGGGCTGATAGAAAACCCAAAAGCTGCTGCCATGAAAAGCAAATCCCTTTTGCTCCAGCGCCGTACATAGGAGTCCAGAGCGTGGCTAATCAGCTCGAGTCGCTCTTTGACCATGCTTTTCCCAAGCACGCGTTGAACGTGTATCAGGAAGGGTTGCTCAGGATCTGATGATAGCGGATGGTCAAAATTGCTTTTGAGTTGAGTCACATGATCCAATTTTCGAGTGTCTTTGGGATATCTCTCTAATGCTTTTGAAACGAGACGATCGATTTGTTCGAGATCTTGTTTTGAGACATGAACAGAAACCTTATCTCCTCGGTTCCATTTATTTGAGAGTCCAGCTTTCATGTATGAGATGAAGGATTGGTCCTTGTTGTTGTCGAGTTGGGCGCGATTAAAATCGCCAAGAGCCGCGTAGAACTGAGGGGTGCCCTCTACGGCCTTCCCGCTGATAATCTGAAGAGCCATTCGACATCGAATCTTCTCAATCTCGGGTGTGACCCGACCGATGGGCTCGACGTTGAGCCAGTCAGAGGCTGGTTTCAGGCTGAGTGGTTGGGTAGGGGATTCCGCAGATTCGACCCATGATGGTCCTAGAAGGGCGCAAAAAAGCCCAATAATCCAACCCGTAACGCTCAAATCCCTCATTAACTCATTTCCCTTACAAGATTCGTGCCGACTTAAAGTGGCGGAAGAGGAGGGATTCGAACCCCCGATACCGTTGCCGGTATGCTAGTTTTCAAGACTAGTGCCTTCAACCACTCGGCCACTCTTCCTCTTTGTTGGCCCTCGTTCTGGAAAGATGGGGCCTGATTGGTCCATAGAGTTAGCCAAAAAATTGTTCAAAGAAAACAAATTCCTTTAGACTCGGGGGCCTATGGAAGCACAAATGTCGTGTTGTCACTCAGCTCCGCAAAGCACCCAGCCCTCCCATAAGCAGATTCCCGAGGCTCAGTCCGAGGGGCCCTCATTGAGAGGGCCAGTGTTGGGAGTGGTCTTCTCGTTTCTTTTGGCGGGTGTTTCGATGGCCGCTCCAATGCTGATGGCGCCTAGCTTTGCGGCGTCGATGATCTCGGGAGTTTCTGCGCTTTTGATTGTGTTGATTTGGGGGCGTCGATTTCTCACAAGTATTTTCAAGCTTTTTCGAAGCGCGGATATGAATACTTTGATTGGAATCGGCATCGTCGCATCCTTCGGTCTTTCCATTTGGAATTTGTATCGAGGCGCCTTTGATCAGGTTTATTTTGAAACGGCGGCATTTGTTGCAGCTTTTGTTCTTCTCGGACAGCTGATCGAAACTCTGATCCAAAACAAAATGTGGGCCCGCATGCGTGAGCTGACCGAGCTCTTGCCGGCAAGGGCACACCGTCTGTCGGGTGGGCAGATGCATGACGTTTCATTGGCCGAACTCAGCGTGGGAGATGTGGTTCGAGTTCTTGTCGGGGAGCGAGTTCCTGTAGACGGAGTGGTTTCGTCGGATGGGGGAGCGACCTTCGATGAAAGTATTGTTACGGGAGAGTCTCGGCCTGTGACTCGCTTAAAGTCCCAAAATGCAATTCAGGGCTCACTCAATGTGGGACAACCTGTGGATCTTCAAGTTGGCAGAGCTTCCTCTGAGTCGTTGTATGCGCAGCTCATTGAGCAAGTGCAAGAGAGTCTCAAGACGCGGCCTCAGATTCAAAAGTCTGTTGATCGTATGGCGACGTTCTTTGTGCCCCTTGTTGTTTTGTTGAGTATTACTGCGGCGATTGTGTGGATCAAGCTTGAGCCTTCAACCACGGATGCCTTTTCAATCGCACTCTCGGTATTGGTCATTGCATGTCCTTGTGCCATGGGGCTTGCCACACCGACAGCTTTGTTTGTGGGAGTCCTGCGAGGAGCCCGCCGGGGTATTCTCTTGAAGCGCTTAGATGGTGTCGATCGAGTTGGTGACATCAGTATGATTGCTTTTGATAAGACGGGCACTCTGACCGAGGGCCATCCCACCGTTACTCGGGTGAAGGCGATCGAAAATATTCCCAATTCCGAAATTTTGCAGTGGGCACTCTCAGTGGAAGCGAGTTCGGAGCATCCATATGCCGTCGCCATTCGTAATCATTGCAGCCAGAATCGCCTCTCTGCTCTCAAGGCAAAGGATTTGGTGATCACGCCCGGTCGTGGTGTTTCGGGTGTCGTCGAGAAAGATGGAAAATCCTATCAGGTTGTTCTGGGAAGCTTGGTTTGGTTGTTTGAGCATGGTTACGATCCGACTCAGGTTCCGCAAGACTTGACCTGGGAGGCCGAAGGTTCCAATGAAACGGTGATCTGGCTTGGGGTTGATCAGAAGCCAATCGGAATCCTCATGTTGGCCGATAGGATTCGCGACGGTGCTGCAGAGATGGTCTCTGAGCTTTCAAAGGATGGCTACGAAGTGGGGATGATCTCGGGCGATTCGGAAAATGTTGTCCGTGAGGTAGCCAAAGTTTTGAAGCTGAAGTTTGCTCATTCAGGATTGTCTCCTCAAGAAAAAGCGTCGCTCGTAAAGCGACTGATGCAGCCCAAGCGCAAGATGGGTGATTTTGAGATTAAGCGAGTGGCCTTTGTTGGTGATGGTGTGAACGACGCACCTGCTCTTGCTGACGCTCATTTGGGTATTGCGATGGGTTCGGGCTCAGCCTTGGCTCAATCCGCTGCCGATGTGATTCTTCTGTCGAGCGATCTAGGGCAGATACGGTCGACCTTCAAGATTTTGGGTCAA
This sequence comes from uncultured Bacteriovoracaceae bacterium, assembly GCA_964655245.1. GTDB lineage: Bacteria > Bdellovibrionota > UBA2394 > UBA2394 > UBA2394 > JBEIHI01. Next base: position 73,281 of record CAZZLQ010000001.1, read on the forward strand.
ACACGATCTTTGATTACTCAAAACCTTGTGCTGAGCTTTGGTTACAATATTTTGGCAATACCTTTGGCAGCGGGAGTCTTGCTCCCTTCCTATGGGATTCTTTTGAACCCCATGATTGCCTCAGCGGCGATGGCGTTGAGCAGCGTGACGGTTTTGCTCAACTCTATTCGTTCCTTACGTCAATAGAGCCGACTTTCCGGATTGCGCCTGGCCGTTTTGTGGCTATCTAGAAATTGACGGAGAATTCTAAAGATCCGATGATTTGGTTATGACTGGAAATAATCTGTTTTTGACCAATGTTTTGTTAACCATCATTGCTGCCCTTTTGTTGGTGAACGTCATTCAAAATGGTATGGGCTATTCCGGTGGTGTGCCTCGTCCTCAATTGGCAACAGAGACTTATCATCCGGGTTACGGAACGGGGGGATCTTCGCAAGCTCCAAACCCAACGGTCAATCCGGGGGCTCAACAGATGGCTGGTAAAATGTATTTCATGGCGATGACAGGTTTTCCAGAGGGATGCAAAGGGGTCCAGACCTTGGATCAGTGCGATTCTTCGGCTGCTCGTGCAGTGAAGGAAAAGGTCAATCAGCTTGCCGAAGGCAAAAGACCTCGTGAGGTTTTTGACCTCATTATCAAAACTTACGGTGAAGATGCTTTAACGGATCAAGCCAAAGCAATTCGTAACATGCGTGTTAAGGGCCAGTGAACTCAGACCTTGCCACGATTCGAGACGCGCGCATGTTTCGGAATCTGCCCGATCGCGCGTTCAATAAGATTAGTAGCCTGATCAGGGTTCGCGCCTACATGTCCGGCGAAGATGCTACACCGTTTTCAACTCAATCAGAGTTAAGAGGCTATTTTGGTTACATCGTCAGAGGGAGAGTTTTGTTCATGTCATCCGCTGACAAGCCTTTGGGGCTTGCCGTTCGAGATGAGTTTTTTTTGGGCAAGCCCTTTATTCTGAATGATCAAACTGTAGAGAAACTTGTGTCCGCATCGGATGAGACCATGATTGTCTACATCCCTTCGAATGTAATCTCTATTTTGACATCCGCCTCACGAGTATTCGGAGAGATGCTGGAAGATATCTACGATACTATTCACGAGCGATCAAAGCTTGTTGTGCAAGATGGCTCAGCCGAAAAAACGATCCAGCAGTGGATCTCGACGCCTGATTCACGAAAGACTCTTGGAGGCTGGGTCGACGCGCTGAGCAAGAAGCAAAGCCAAGCAGCGGAACGACGTGCAAAAGAAGCAAGGCGAAAGTCTCTCGTTTGGATGATGTGGTCTGTTGGTATCGCTCTTGCGATTGCCATGACTGTGGAGAGTCTTGCTCGCCACTTTCATTCATCTCTGACCTTCATTGATCAAGTCATTCCTTACTTCTTGGTCGAGGAGTTTGAGCCTGGCTCACGCTGGAATATTTTGCTCGGCATTATTGGCTATGCGCTCGTTCTGTCGACGCTGCTTCATACTGTCGTGAAATGGGGAATTCGCAAGTTCAAGTGGAAGGTTAACTTTCAGATCTCTCAAAGCCTTCATATCTTGGTTGGAATTCTGGGATCCTATTTGATCGTCCTTCATACGGCCTTTTCTCTCACGGGAGCCAATATTGCGTACTTTGCACTCTACGCCGTTTTGATCAGCTTGTTCACAGGCTTTGTCGGGCAGTTTATCTCCTCTCAGATTCCGAAGACAATTCGCGGTGAAAAGCTAAAGCTCGATGCGCTTAAACTAGAACAACAGAAACTTCAGCAAAAGGCGGAAATGTTGATGGGAGATGATCAAATGTACAAAACATCACTGATGATGATTTCCCAGGGAGTTCCCCATGGCTTCTGGAGTAATATTTTCTTGGCTCCGCTACTTTGGGTGAGATCTTTAAGAGTCAAAGGAAACCTTATGCAGCTGGGCTTAGGGGATAAGGGAGCCGGTCTCGCCGCTGAGTTGATTCGGAAAGAGTTTCAGCTAAGACAGAAAGTAAAGTTTCTTGAGATGTCCAATGCGGTCTTCAAGCGCTGGATGATTATTCACATTCCCATTGGATGGACCGTTTATGTTCTCGGTGCCATCCACGTGATTCTTGTTCTCTTGTCGATCTAGCGACTCAGCGTGAACGTTTTGATGACTGTCTTTCCTCGACTGAAGGATGATTGATCCCGCCGAGTTTGAAATCCAGATGCGCTGATTTCAATCATATACTCTCCCTCAGGAACCTTCATGGCGAGTTGGCCTGACTGATCGGCCGTGCCGATGACGACTTCCGTTGTCGCTACATTAGTCAGAGTCACCTGCGCTGTTTGAGGAGTGCCTCCCTCATCCGTGATACTTGCGACGAAGTCAGCAAGGTTTTCCCCTTTGGCGCGCTTCATTTCGATATCCACGGTAAGGCGCTCTCCTGGTTTTAGGCTTACAAACTTCGAAGATGTTTCAAATCCTTCCTTTCGGAACACGAGTCGCGCTCCAGGTAAGACTCGGAAGTATCGAACAAACTGGCCCTTATCATCCGTGAGAGAGGCTTTGAACTCCGAACTTTCGGGAAGAGAAATCTCGACACCGGACATGGGTTGCTTGGTTTCGCCATCGATCACAAGACCTTGAATCGTATTGAATTCAAGATCTCGTCGAAGCCCTGCAATCATCGTTTCTCTTTCAGCGAGACTCTGACGAACGGCTTCGTATTCTCTACGGTTAACGCCCACTTCACCGGCGCGTCGGCCAAACTGGGAGATCTGGAATCCAACGATGGCATTCCAAAGAGGAACTGGTCCTACCACGGGCGTACCTGTTGTTGTGGCATCGAATGAAGTCATTCCGATATCGACCGCTCCCATCAGCTCGATGTTCTTTTGCGGGAATGGTTTTCCTTTGAGGGCGATTGTGACCCATTTTGGTGACTTCATGAAACTTGCATCAAACACCTTCTGAAGATGAATCTCAGCAGAGGGGGTGATCGGGCCAAAGGGAAGTTCGAAGCCCCAACCGGCCATCAAAGCGGGAGAGGTCGCCGTTTGAGTGGCGAATCGATCTAGATCGGTCACTGTGTCGGACGCATCAAAGTATCTTTTGTCGTTCGCCAGCTTGAAACCTAAGTTGAAATGTGTTCTCCAGGGAAAGAGTTTATAGTCCGAAAAATCTCCCGAGACGATCAATGTTGGCCGAACATCGGGCGCTTTCAAAATCCGAAGTGGTTGCTCAAGATTAAGCCAAAGCGACACACCCCCTGTCAGGCGATTGGGCGATAATCTCATCTTTGAACCTAAATCATATGAGGCTGTCGCCGCGAGACCACCTCGAGCGACATCAATGGATTCGGAGCCTGGGCCCAAATTGGGATCCACTTGCTGAGGAGTTCGTAGAGCCTGATAGAATCCCCCCTGAGCTGACAGATGAATGTGGGGGGTCAAAGCGTAGCCGAAGCCCAGAGCTGCTTCAGAGCCTCGAACAGTGGATCGACTGTCATCCTTCAGAAGGTTTGGATCTCTAGAATACTGAACAGAGGTTACAAAATGATACTCTGACGTCTCTAAGACATCGGCCGAGAGGAGCCGAATGAGACCCTTTCGAGCGGAGAGTGTTTGGGATGACTCAGCGCTCAACGAAAAGGTGATGATAAAGGGCAAGATCATGAACGAAGACTTCAGTTTCAACATGGAAACAGTGTAAATTCGTATGAGAGGGCTCTCAAAGGATATTTTGAGGGTCATCGAGAATTATGGCAGGGGACCGAGACGATAAAAATTCGGACAGTATGCTTGATCCATCAACGGAGCCTACTCAAGTAGAGCCTCATGATCCCCTCGTGGGTCAACTTCTCGGTAAGTATCAGCTCTTGAGTCAGATTGCGGAGGGGGGTACTGCGACTGTTTATAGAGCCATGGACTCCGTGTTGAATCGAGAAGTAGCTGTGAAGATCCTGCACTCTCATTTGGGCGAAAAGAAAGAAGTGGCGGCTCGATTCAAAAAAGAAGCCCAGTTTATTGCTCAACTACGTCACTCCAATATTCTGACTGTCTATGATTTTTTTGAGCATCAAGGTCGAGCGGTTTTAGTTGTGGAGTTTATGCCGGGGGTCACTCTAGCGGAGTTGATCAAGAGCTGTCAGAAGGTGCCCGAAAACTTTGCTCTCATGATTGGTCTCGAGATTCTCAAGGGTCTTCAGGCAGCTCACGAAAAGGGAATCATCCATCGGGATGTAAAGCCTGCGAATGTTTTGTTAAATGCTGAGCTTGGAGTGAAGATCTCCGATTTTGGATTGGCCAAAGTCACTCAGTATGATGATGGGCTCACAAAAGATGGAATTTTTGTCGGAACGCCCAGCTTTTCATCGCCAGAGCAGATTGAGGGCAAGGCCATTGATGTTCGCTCTGATATTTTTAGCTTTGGTCTCACTCTGTATATCTTGGCGACTCGAAAGCATGCGTTTAAGCAGCGGGGTGATTCCACGACCACTGTTTGGTTTAAAACAGTGAAGGGCAAATTCGATGCTGTTCGACAGGTCGATGCGAGCTTAAGTGTTGAGCTGGAGAGGATTGTAGAGAAGTGTCTGCAAGTTGATCGAGAGAAGCGTTATGCCTCAGTGCAAGATATTATTCGTGAGTTGGAAGCGGTCTTAGCTCGGCGCGGGCTTGCCAATTACCAGGAACAGCTCAAGACATTTTTGAGAGATCCAAAGTCTTCGGCTTCTCAGGCCAATGATTCATCTCGCTTTGCTTCTCTCAAATCAAAGCCGCTGATGCTCGCATTTGTTGGTGTCTTAGTGCTGGGCGTGGGATTTGTTGGCTTGAAGGTCTGGGCTCCAAAGGCTCCTCCCTCTCCCCCTCCCTCTGTTGTTTCTCAAGATACTCAAGCCGTCGAAATCCCAGCTGCCGTTGAAGTGAAACCGGCGGAAACCGCGCCGACGAGCCAAAAGGCTGCTGAAGAAGTTTCCACTGATGCGGCATTGAAAGAGAATCCCGAGTCGGCAGCTCCGATTGCGGTGCCTAAGGCTCCGAGGGAGATGGGCTCTGCCAAAAAATCACCCGTCGTCGTTGTCCCGTCAGCTTTGCCGCTTAATGCAGACTCTTCTGTGATCCTCGTTTCACAGGCCAATCAGCCGGGATATCGATGGAGTTGGACTGAACCGTCGACATTTCTTCTGGCTCGTGATCCCAAGTTTTCCAATCTGTTGGTGAAGGAAACGAATCTTGTGAAGTCCTATGACGTGGCTCGATTGGCCGCAGGGACCTATTTTTGGAGAGCAGGCCGAGAGTCGGGCCAGGTTTCTATCAAAAACTATAAGTCGTCAAAACAGAAACGTCTTCCCGTCAGCGTCCGATCAAGCTTTGGGGAGGCTGTTGAGCTTGATTTCAATTCCTGGAATCAGAATCTCAAGTTGGACTGGACGGGTGGGCCTCGAGCCAGTGCTTATGTCCTGGAAGTGGCTACTGATACGGATTTCAAGACTCTTTTGTTTCGAGGCGCTCTTGTTCAGACCTCTTATGTTTTGGATCGCGTCTTTGATGGTTCTCAAAAAGTTTTCTGGAGAGTTTCCTATGAAGACGAGGGGCGAAATGTTTTTTATGTCGAGCCGGTACGGTCCATTCAGCTAAACGTCGCGGGCTTTTCTCCACGATTGGATTTGAGTCGGACGTTGGGAAATCTAAAATTGAATGCGAAAGCTTGGGACGTCGTCATCGGTGCCCCATCGGCAGCTTCGCTGAAGTGCCAGATTATTCAACAGGGGGCAGCGCTGAGTTCAGAGTGGGTACCCCTTAAAAAATCAGCTTCGTCGTTTGAGGCCAGTCTTGCCATCAAGGGCACTGCAGCCTTTCTGATTTGCTCGTACAAAGAAGGCTCCATGGAATCCTTTATCGTCATGCCGTAAGTCTTCGACGAATCAGAAATACAGAGCCGAGAAGTGCCATGAGTAAAATCAACAGATGGACTTGGGTGTGACTACTTGATTGAGGAGCTAAGATTGTACCGCATACAGAAAAGGATTTGGCATAACTTGAGTTTACGGACATCGTCCTCAGGATGGTGACGGGTCGGCTCATGACGATGGAGCGGTTGCCGGAGCTGTCTTCAATTTCAAACTTAAACTGAAAGCCCTGCTTCTCTCCGGAGAAGTAGGCGAGAGTATCTGTGGTAACCGTGTGCATCGGTGCGGTGGCAACTGAATCGCCAGCTGCTAGGAATGAATCACCACCAAAATGCCGAGAGTTCATGGCAATCCACTGGGATGCTTCATCCGTTTTTAATGACAACGACTTAATGACGATTCCATCGTTAGCTTCTCGATCGAGAACTCGGAAGTTCACAAAAAACTTAAAGGCATCTTTCGGATCTCGAGTGATTGTTAAGGCATCGAGCATCGGAGCATTGTTCAGAGTTTGTGTGCACAAATATTTTCCGTTTCCATCGGATGAGTTTTGATAGTTGTCATAGACAGTGACTTTGAAGCAATAAGGCTCGCCAGTATTGAGCTGATCGACTGTCAGTTCGACTGCTGTCTCATCATCTGTGACACGGGATGTTCCATCATTTGGAAACTGAGGAACTCCGTTTTCATCATAGCTCTGAGTGTAAGAGATTTTGTAGTTGATAGGCTCTTGACTGTCTTGAGTTACCGGAGCATCCCATTTCACTTTGATTGAGAGGCCGTCCTCCATAGGCTCAGCTGATTTGATTCCGGCGAACTCAGGAGCGACGATGTCATCTCCTTGATCGAAGGCTTTTCCTTCGAGGCAGTTCACTTCTCGATTGTTGCTCGAGTCAAGCAAGCAGCTCTTAATGCAGTAGGTGGTGTTGGGCTCGAGGTCATTGACTAAGCCTACTCTCAAGCAGTTTTGAATGCCGAGAGTGGCGTCGGTATAGGATTTCAGCGCATCAAACGGCAGAATCGTGGAGATAGAGTTCTGCTCGTAGTTTTCATCCTCGCAGGCCGTATCAGCAGATTTGATTTTGACCTGTGTTTGAGCAAACAGATCGGCTGAGTTCTCGCCATGATCAGCTCCCGCGAGGTAGCCGTCAGGGTGAATGTTACACAAAAATCCTAAGGCATCTCGGCCCGACGAAAGTGAAACAAATCGCACTTGTTGCAAGAGAAGGCCTGAGGCATCTCGTGCATCGCTGCGAGTAGGTCCGTTCTCGTCAAAGTAAGATTGCGAGTTCGAGCGATCGGATTGCTCTGTCGCGTTGAGGGCCGTGACAAAGTAGGAGATTCCATCGTTCGTTGAAGCAAGAGTTTGAGGATCAGTCCAGATGACTTGACCATTTTGAACCGTAGGATTGGTGAGATGGCCTACCATCTTGAAAGGTTTCACATTCCGATACCATTCACCCATCGAAGGCGTGACATCTTCAAGGCCGATTCGTCTCCAGACCTTGTAGGCAGTGGCTCCGGCAACATGAGTCCAAATGAGTGATCCGGTGTTGGATCCATTTTTTTCGAGGGCGGGAGAGTCGAGTCCGGGAGAGAGTGCGGGATCATAAAAGTAACTTGTGCTGCTCGATGGCGATCCGGTGGCGCCGTTATTGGGGCGCTGAATCTGGATGAAGTATTTTCGTTCGCCAGCACCGGGTCGATTGACTTCGACATCGATGGCGACTTCTACTTGCCCGTTGTTCGAAGGAGTGATCAGGGTTGAGCCCACGGTTTGAGCTCCGGAGCTTGTGATTTCTTTGAAGAGGGCAGTCGAGCCTTCCTCACCTGAAATGTATCCGCCTACGATGATGTATCGGTTACCCCGAGGGTTTGAGGGGCTTGAAGCGGGAAGAGTATAGAGTCCGCTGGCTACGCCCGGAACTGCTGATGTCGTTGTGAAGGAGAAGACTTGAGACCAGCTTCCCCACAAAACACCGGAGTCTTGTTGAACGACGTCAGATCGAACGCACCAGCGATAAGCTGTTGAGGGCTCAAGAGCGTTCCAGGCAAGAGAGATTGCGGAAGTCGTGACTGCATTGGCAGTGTTATCCACGCAGGTTTGAGCAGCGGGAACCACTCGAACATTGTATCGAACTTCACATCCAGTGATTCCGAGAGAGACACTCGTCCAAGAAAGATTTGGAACAAGGGCGATTGAGTTGGCCATCGCTGATGGACTCAAGAGTGTCGGTGCGCCTGGAAGCGGGCAGCCGGATCCTTGGACGCTAAAAGCCAGACTTCCTTGAGAGGCATCGGCAGAGTTTCCAGCGTTGTCAGTGGCTGTGCCCGCGGCGATGGAGATGATTGCTGAGATGGGGGCTCCTGCGGGCGCGGTACAGCCCGAAAGGGTGATCGAGCGCGTGTTACCCGATCCTGAAATGCTCACCGAACATGAGCTTAAAGCGGGCATACTTTGAATGCTCACGTGACTTGAAGCCAAGGAAATCGTGTTTGCGCCTGTGTAGTTGGCTGTGAATGTGACGGTTCCACCCGAGGTGATCGATGCGGGTGTAGGCCCAGTAATGGAGACCGTGGGTCTGACGGTATCTTTGATGATTGAGATTGAAGCCGAGGCCGAGCCCATGGAAGCCGTCAGAGTCAGATTGCCCTCAGCAAGAGCGGAGAGTCCTGAGAGGGTCGTTGAGTAATTGGTTCCGTTACAAGTTGCTGTATTGGTGACTGATCCCATCGCGACATTCACCGCGGCGGCGTTGATGTTGCAGTTACCGGTGACATTCAAAGCACTGCCGACATTGGCGATGTTGATGAAGGATCCCGTGAGGGGAGAAGTAATAGTGACGTTTGGAGTGGGGTTCACATCGACATTGTTGCTCGGGCCTGCGGCAGCAGCTTGGTTGCCGGCGGCATCTTGAGCAGAGTTCGAAGCGATGGAGAAGTTTACAGAAGCTGTTGAGCTGACCGAGCAGCCTGAGAGGGTCACTGTTCGAGTGGAAGTTCCTGCACCTGAGACAGAAGCTGAGCAGCCAGTCATTCCAGCAGGAGAGTTGACGGTGATTTGAGCATTTGAAAGTGAAACATTTGAAGCTCCTGAGTAGCTGACAGTGAAGGTTGCACTGCCGCCTGAAGAAATCACGGAAGCTGAGGGAGCGCCAATCGCAACAGAGGGAGCCACGGTATCTTTGCTAATTGAAATTGAGGCCGAGGCCGTGCCCATGGAGGCTGTCAGACTGAGATTGCCATCAGCCAGAGCAGCAAGTCCTGTAAGAGTTGTCGAGTAATTGGTTCCGTTACAAGTTGCTGTATTGGTGACTGATCCCATCGCGACAT
>CAZZLQ010000001.1:82579-94347 GCA_964655245.1 uncultured Bacteriovoracaceae bacterium
TCACCGCGGCGGCGTTGATGTTACAAGTGCCCGTCACCGTTAATGAGCTATTCTGATTTGCGATATTGATGAAAGAGTTGTTCGCGGGTGAGGTAATGGTGACCTCGTCGAGCGGCTCAGGATTGACGGTCAGTGACGCCAGAGCGCTTGCCGATTGTGCGCAACCATTCACTGCAAGGACTCGATAGTTTCCGGTGCTGAAAAGCTGGACCGGATTGATGACGTAACTGGTGGTGGTAGTCTGAGGAGAGGGCAAGCACGTTTGCTCGGTGCCTGCGATTGCCTCAAATTGGGCCGAAGCAGAATTGAACTTTTGCCAAACAATGTTTTGGCAGCCCGCGACGCTCGCCGATAGGGTTGCGCTTTGGCCCTCAGTTGCTGCTCCACTGAGCGGCTGTTGGCCAAAGGTAGGGGCTGAGTCAGTGCAACCTGTTCCAACGTCAGGGTTGGTGCCGGGGTTTACGGTTTCAGGTCTTTGTTGTCCGCTTGATCCAAGGCTTACTACTCCTGTTGAGGTTCCCTGAGCCGCACTGAGGTCTGAAAAAATCGGCATCACAGCCAATGTGGCCAGAAACAGCTGAGACACGACCCTTAAAGTGGATAACTCTCTATGCATCACGGATTCCCTCATACGCGAGAGAGGTTCAATAATGATGCCGGCTTTCAGTAGTCTAAGTAGTCGAAATCACTGTGTTTGAAGTGACAATTTTTGTTCCACTTGAACGAGTTTGCGTAGCAAGAGCCTGTTATCTTCGAAGGATCGAAACCAGTCTTGAAAGAAGCGTCGAACACGATTTCTTGGCTGTTTGATCGTCTCTTCTTTGATCGTGCGAATCCCAATTTTGGATGGGCCCTTCAATGATGTGTTCCGAGGTGTCAAGGAGGACAAAGCCGCCGAGTCGATCAGCCGCTCTTGCAATCAAAAAAGTGGATTGAGTTCTTCGATCGGTAAAAAGATCGATGAATCCTTGTAATCTGATCTCCTCGATCTTTCCGGTCTTTCGCGAGCGCATGCTAAACTTTTTGCCAATCAGATCCGAAACGGGAATGGAGGTTTCGAGAACTTGTTGATGAAAGCTGATCCGAGTTCTTTGTAGATGCTGTGCTGTTTCATCACGAGCAAGTTTTAGACTGGTCTGATTGAGATCAATTGTCGCTTCCGTGATGGCATGGCCAAAGTCATTGTTTGCGGGATACGCAATCAGGACTTGGATCAGTGAATCCGACTGGTCGGGCTGGCGCCGGACCTCGAGTAAGAGACCTGAAACGGCAGGCTCTTGCGATCCCTTTCGCTGGATGACGATCCGGCGATTGATGAGATCACCGACGGTGTTCTCTTGGGTCAGCTGCTCTTCGAGCGGAACTTTTTGTGCATCTTTCGATTTTCCTCCTCGCAGAATCAGAGCCTCAGAGTCGGTGGGTTCTCTTCCCATGATCCGTGCAAAGGAGTAGCGGTCCGCCGTGCGCTCGTGAAAGTAAAACAAGTGTGGATCATTAGATCGATTCAAAATCACGTGACTGTAAATTCCTAGTGATTCGAGTCGGGGCTTATTGAGCAGACTGCGTCCAAGCTCTGCGAGTACGTGGTAGGCGTTTTGATGAAACATCGATGAAGCATCAGTTGACCCATAGCCGGATTCAATTAGCGCCTCTCGCACGGTATCGCTGGCATAGAAAACACTCGCGCGTCGATGCCTGAGCGCATCTCTTAGCTTAGCTCCTGATTGAGGATGGAACCAATCGATCGATTCCGCTCGAACGCGACCCTCTGCGATTGACTTTCGAAGCTGATCAAAATCCTGTTGAGAGTATCGATCTAATCCCTCGATGAATCGATCAACGGTTTTGTTTTGAGGGCGCTGTGAATGATTGCTCAGCACAAAAATCGGCTTACCCTCCGAATCAATTCCAGAGATCACCTTCATGTCGACGGGTTTTCGGCCATCAGTGAAGGTTTCTTTGACTTTCTGTAGAAACATATTGAAGTCAGATTCCTGTTGCGCAATCTCAATGAGTTTTTGAAATGATTTTGCAAGAGCTGGTTTCTGAGATGCAAAAAAAACGGGAAAACCTCTCATGGCAATCTCAAGAGACTCCTGAAATCCCGTTGAAACAACGGTTCTGTTGGGCTCCTGCTGAGCATAGGCAACGACTTCCTCGAGTGCCAACTCCCATCCATCAGCGTGAGGGGTGTCGACAGGATAAAACTCCTCGGCAAAGCAGGGCTGGGCGATGAGGAAAATCCCAAACGAGAAGAAATCTTTGATTCGACGATTGATCATGAATGCCTCACCACACATGAAAAGCTGCAATGCATATGCCAGGCTAAGAGCTTGAAACAACTGGCGGTGTTTTGTTTCTGATGGGGCAGGTTTGGGACGAAAGTTGCAAGTCTCCCCGCTTTTTTCTTTCGATAGGAATTTTCATTTGAAGTGGCCTCGCGTAGTCTCAGACTACTTCATGCGTCCATGGATTAATTATCATCATCTTCTCTATTTCAAGGTCATTGCAGAGGAGGGAAGTGTTTCGCGAGCCGCAGATATTCTGCGTCTTGGACAGCCCACTTTAAGCGCTCAGTTAAAGCAGTTCGAGGAAGTGCTCGGCGTAAGTCTTTTCGAGAGATCGCACCGAAAACTGACACTTACGGAGCACGGGAAGCTCGCTCTTGACTATGCCCAGAAGATTTTTGCGCTGGGTGGCGAAATGTATGATGCTCTCCAAGATAGCATTGTCCCAGTGCGAGAGCATTTGAGGGTTGGGGCGCTCGATAGCATTCCGAAGCAGGTCCTGCTTCAGCTCTGCAAGGCAGCGTACAAGCTCCGCAAGTGCTCACTGTCTGTGGTTGAGGGAAAGACGGATGAGCTGGTTCGAGAACTGACTGCTCATCGCATCGATCTCTTTGTTTCGAATTTTGTTCCTCTGGCCGTTGAAGGTAGGAGCTTGATTCATCAGTTGATTGTAAAAAAGCCAGTAGCGATATACGGAGCAAAGAAATATCGCGGGTTGAGAGAGGACTTTCCCAAATCTCTCATTGGGCAGCCGGTTATATTTCCTACTTTTGACAGTAAGCTGCGCTATGATCTTGAGCATTGGTGCCAAACACGGAAGATTGTTTTTGATGTCATCGGTGAATCCCAGGATATTGGTTTGAAGAAGCTTATGGCTGTTGATGGAATGGCTCTTATTCCAGCAGCGGCTCATACGGTAAATCGGCAGGTACTTTCGGGTGACCTCGTGGAGATTGGGAAAATCGAGGGTGTTTCGGAAGAATTGTTTTTAGTGGCTGCTTCTCGCAAGATGCCGAATTCGTTGGCCTCAAAGCTTATGCAAACGTTTCGAGTTTGATTCGCTTAAAGCAATGCAAGATATAATTTTTATCTATTTTTTCAATTGATCGTTTTCGCTTACAGTAGCTTCAAGAGAGGAGATGTATGCAAAAGCTTATTCAAGATTCAACGAAGAGGCTGCTTAAGCATCGATCCAAGCTCTGTTTGAGTTTCTTTGTGCCGGCGACGAGCAAAGAGATCTTTCGCCAGAGCTTTATCCGCCTTTGGAATGAAGCATGGACGGTGGCTGAGGGTCGGTACTCCATCCAAGAAATGGAAGAGGTGTTCGCCAAAATCTCTCTTAGCCGCATTCACGACAATATCGAAACAGGTTTTGATACTCTTTGTATCTTTGCATCGAAGACCTCTGTCTACTTTATGTACTTTGATATGAAGATTGAGCCTCGAGCCGTTGTTGATGGTAGTTTCTTTGTAAAGCCGATTGTTCAATCCATTTCGGGGGACGACCAGTACTGGTTGCTCGAGGTAGCAGACACTGAGTATCGGCTGAGCGTGGCAAGCTTGTCTGGAAACATTGAGTATGCGACGGCTCCGAGGCTCGGGCAGGGCAAAAAGGCTAGTCCGGAGCTAAAATCCATGGTGAAGGTTCTCAATTCAGACCGCCGAGCTTGGTTCATTGCGGGACCGGTTGAGCTGGTGAACGAGGCTCGATGGGAGCTGAGTCAGGCCAAAATCAAGCGACCTCCCCTAGCTCATCTCTTGCACTCAGATCCAGCCAAGGTTCATGAGGCTGCCAGAGAAGTGATTCGAATTCAGCAACGATGTGAAGTTGAAAGGCTTGGGTCAGAGATGAGTTCAGCCAAGGTGAGGCCTCTTCAAACAGATCGTCTTGATACCGAAGACTTAAAGCGAAGAGGATTTTCCACTCTGTTGATCGATGATTGGGGGACGATTCAGTATCGACGGGGTGCTTTGCGCAATCTCGAGTCTCGTCAAGACGTCGAGGAGCTGCAAATCGATGATCTTGTTGAGGAGGCGCTGGAAAATCATTTCAAGGTTGTTCCCATTTCGAGTTTGCAAGAACGTTTGGGCACAAGAATTGCCGTCTTGAAAGGTGCGAGGAGATAGCAGGTGAATCATATCGTGTGGAGTTTTGTGAAATCGAAGTTTGGAGGGCTTAGCAAACGCACCAAGACATTAGTCTTGTGGGGCATTTTCGCCTTTGCAACGGTGGCCCTCGGTCTGATCGCAGCCACGGGCTACGCCGTTTGGAGCGTCGGTAGTTATGTCGTTTCCCAAGCTCAAAAAGTAAATACTCAGCCCACAGTCGATGGCGTCATCGGGTCGATCGAAAAGATCCAGAAGTCGATCCCCTGGCAGGCTTGTGGAGCTGCGATTTCCAAAGTGCTCTCATTGGAGTTTATTTTGAGCAGACCCATTTCTGACTGGTGGCAAACGATGAGTGGAGCTTGTTGGAACTTTGAATTGAGTAAGCAAAAAAATTGTGTTGGCGCCGATTGCGTCGAGCCAAATGATTTAGCTCCTGGAGGGACTAAGTTATGATCCAAATCTACTTCAAAGGACTTGAACCATCTGAACTGGCCAGGGAGGTGATCCTGGAAAGAATTGCCGAGTCTCAAGAACGTTTCCCACAGCTTCTCCATCATCGACTCCGCGTGACACTTGCTATGGAGAACTCCCCCGACCAAAAAGGCCCCGATATGTTCAGCGTTAGACTCAACATATCGGGGCCTCGGTTTGGTAAACTAATGCTGGAAAAGCGAGCAGGCAGCCTATACTTGGCGGCCGCTCAGTTGCAGGAAGCTATGCTTGAACTGCTCAATCGGGCTTCGGATAGGCCTCGAGTGAAGTCGCGTCGTCAGCAAAGAGCATTTCGAAGCCAGGTACGCGTCAGCCCCGCTGTTTGAGCCCCTCTAGTTCGTTTGAAAACCTCTCTTCGTCCCAGATCTCAATTCCAAGATCTTGGGCCTTCTTGAGTTTGCTTCCAGCTTCAGCGCCGGCAATGACGACCGTTGTCGTTTTTGTGACGGAGGACTGCGCCGTTCCGCCTCGATCTTCAATCAACTTCTGTGCCTCGGAACGAGTGAAGCCGTTCAAGCTTCCCGTCAAAACAAAATTCTTTCCTAGCCATGGGCCCGTCTTTGCTTTGAGAGCCTCCAGTTTCAAGAGCTCAGAGAGTTTTTTAATTTCTTCCTCAAAATCATTTCGAAAATGAACAATGGATTCGGCCACGATCTCACCGACATCCTCGATCTGCATCAATTCTTCTTTTGAAACGGCCAAGAGTCCCTCAGGGGTTTGAACTTGTTTTGCAATTTTTTGTGCGAGGGTCTCTCCGACATTCGGAATTCCTAAACCAAAGATGAGTCGAGCCAAGGTTGTTTGCTTTCGAGATTGAATCGACTGGATCATTTTTTTGGCCAGCACTTCACCCATTCGCTCAAACTTCAAAATCTTCTCAGCGGTGAGTCCAAAAAAGTCGGAAGGAAGCTTAATTAGCCCATCATCATAAAATCGTGAGATCCACTGCGGTCCCACGCCCTCCATATTCAGAGCATCTTTCGAGGCAAAGTGAATCAGTCGGCCTTCGATTTGGGCGGGGCACTTGGTCGACTTCGGGCACCATCGTCCGACGAGTCCCTGCTCCAGAACCACTTTAGCTCCGCAGCTGGGGCAGTGGCTTGGCATTTCAAAGGTCTTAAGTTGTTTGTTTTTCCGAGCTTCTTGGCGAACAGAGAGAACTTTTGGAATGACGTCACCTGAGCGAATGATCTCAACCTCATCGCCAATCTTCAAATCAAGTCGTGCAATCTCTTCTTCATTGTGAAGAGTTGCAGAAGACACTGTGACTCCCCCGCAGAACACGGGCTCAAGAACGGCAACGGGAGTGAGAATTCCGGTTCGCCCGACCTGAACTTCAATATCCTTCAGAGTGGTGGTTGCCCGAGGGGCATCGAACTTATACGCTACGGCCCATCGCGGATGATTCGAAGTTGTGCCGAGAAGATCCTGAAATGTAAACTCGTTGACTTTGATGACGACGCCATCGATCTCGTAGGGGAGCTTCTCTCGGCGCGCCTTGGTTTCAGCGTAGAATTTCAAGACCTCTTCGGTGGAGGAGCAAAGGCGAGTGTCTGGATTCGTAGGTATTCCAAGAGACTGAAACTTTCTCAAAAGATCGGCCTGAGATTTGACATTGATATCGAGAGGCAATCCGGTTCCGTATGCAAAGAAGCTCAGTGGACGTTGAGCCGTGATCTCTGGATCGAGTTGTCGCAGCGAGCCAGCAGCAGCATTTCGCGGATTGACAAAAGGGGTGTCGCCCTCTTTTTCGCGACTCCGGTTGAGAGCTTGGAAATCTGAAATCTTCATAAAGACTTCGCCCCGAACCTCAGCGCTGAGTGGAGATTGCAAAGTCTGCGGAATACAAGCGATTCTTCTTACGTTCTCAGTGATATCTTCCCCGACGGTCCCATCGCCGCGGGTCGATGCCTTAGTAAGCTGGCCCTTATCGTAAACCAACTCAATTGCCAGGCCGTCCATTTTGAACTCGCAGAAGTAGGACCACGGCGCCTTGGTCTTCTCGATCACTCGGAGTGCTCGAGTTTCAAAGGAGAGCACGTCTTCTTTTTCAAAGGCGTTGTCCAGACTGAGCATCGGGACACTGTGGGTGATCTTGTCAAAGTCCGCTCGGGCTTTGCCCCCCACCTTTTTCGTGGGACTGGTCGAGGAGGCTAGTTCCGGGTACTCGGCCTCCCATTTCTTAAGTTCGAGAACCAAATTGTCATACTCTGAGTCAGAAATCTTGGGAGCATCTTTCTCATGATAGAGCCGATTATGCCGCTCAATCTGGCTTTTAAGCTCTTTAATTCTTTTTTCGATTGATCTTTTCAAGCGTTTATCTATATCCCTGTATCTGTCTTATTTGTTCTCTCTGATCTTTATAGAGAATTTCGAGCGGATATTTAACCGAAAAGGCGGGAAATCCGGGACTCTTATTGAGGTTATTGAGGGCGTAAGGGCTTGAAAACTAACGAAAACTTCAAAGGGCTGTTGAAGACAGCATAACCGGAGTAAACTCAGACTAGAGTCTTTAGGGAATCTTCATTTTATTCACCAAGACATTTAATTCTTTCTCCGTCATCAGGAGTCAAATCAATTGAAAGATGAAAAGGAAAACCAGGGATCTATGAAAGGCACTTCTGATCCGAAGAACTCGGATACCAAAGTTGTAGAAATTGACATGGGATCAAGCGTACGCGGTGGTCGAGGCCCAAGGCCTAATCGAAATTCACGAACTGGAGGCGGTCGAGGTGGTCGCAGCAGCGGCGGCGGTCGTGGAGGACATGATCGAGGTCGTGGTCGAGGCGTGGATCGTGAAGAGTTAGCCGAACAAGAAGGATTCGCTGAAGCACAAGCTCATGAAGCTGAAAACTTTGCTCCAGCACCTGCTCAGCATTCAAACGACGTTTCAGAGAATGGAGCGGAGGCTCAAACAGCTCCTTCTGAAGGTACTAACGGTGAGGGTGAGACAACCCAAGGAGCGCAAACTCCCCAAGCCCCTGTTGCGACGATTTTCCTTAAAGAACTCAAAACGAAGGCGGCGGTTGAATTGGTGGCGCTCGGCGAGCAGTGGGGTGTTCAAAACGCCAGCTCTCTGCGTAAACAAGATTTGATTTTTGCGATCCTCAAAAACTGTATGCGACAAAATGTCGCTGTGGTGGCTGAGGGTGTTTTGGAAGTCTTGCCCGATGGTTTCGGATTTTTACGATCACCGGACTTTAACTACTTGCCTGGTCCGGATGATGTGTATGTTTCTCCCTCTCAAGTTCGTCGATTTAACTTGCGAACTGGGGATACCGTTACGGGTGAAATTCGTCATCCTAAAGAGGGTGAGCGATACTTTGCTTTGCTTCGAGTTGAATCGATCAACCATGACAAGCCCGAGGTCGCTCTTCACAAGGTTCTCTTTGATAACTTAACTCCGCTTTATCCGAACGGGCAGATCAAGCTTGAAACTCTTTCAGATCAATACACCGGTCGGATCATGGATTTGCTGTGTCCGATTGGAAAGGGTCAGCGGGGATTGATCGTTGCTTCGCCGCGAACGGGTAAGACGGTCATTTTGCAGAGCATTGCCAATTCGATTTCTCAGAATCATCCAGAAGTGAAGATGATTGTTTTGTTGATCGATGAGCGTCCTGAAGAAGTGACGGACATGTCGAGAAACGTAAAAGCCGAAGTTGTATCCTCAACTTTCGATGAGCCTGCTCAGCGGCACGTTCAAGTGGCTGAAATGGTCATCGAAAAGGCAAAGCGTCTTGTTGAGCACGGCCATGATGTGGTCATTTTGCTCGATTCCATCACTCGACTGGCTCGGGCCTATAACACCGTGGTGCCTCCTTCTGGAAAAATCCTTTCCGGGGGGGTTGATGCCAATGCCCTTCACCGTCCGAAGCGCTTCTTTGGATCGGCCCGAAACATCGAGGAAGGGGGCTCTTTGACCATTATTGCCACCGCCTTGATTGAGACCGGAAGCCGTATGGATGAGGTTATCTTTGAGGAATTTAAGGGTACCGGTAATATGGAGGTCGTTTTGGACCGTAAATTGGCCGATAAACGGGTTTATCCGGCCATAGACATCAATAAGTCCGGGACGCGTAAAGAGGAATTACTCCTTGAGCCCAATATTCTTCATAGGGTATGGGTTTTAAGAAAGCTTCTGGCGCCTCTATCACCAATCGATAGCATGGAATTTTTGCTGGATAAGATTTCGAAGACGAAAACAAACAAAGAGTTTTTGGAGAGCATGAACCAATGAAAGCTGATGTCCATCCCGAATACGTTCCCTGTCGAGTTCTGTGTAACTGCGGCAATACCTTTGTGACGCGATCGACGAGATCGGCCATTCGTACTGAAATCTGCAGCGCATGCCATCCTTTTTACACTGGCGCGGTTCGTATGATTGATACTGAAGGTCGAATTGAGAAGTTCCGTAAGAAGTACGCTGCTAAAGCAAACGCTCAATAGATATCAGGCGATTAAGAGCTGGCAATGAAGGATCGTTTGCAGGCCATTCTTGATCGCTTTGATCATTTGACTGATCAGCTGTCTGATCCTGCCGTTATCTCTGACAATCAAAGATTCCGATCACTTTCTCAAGAGAGATCTTCTCTTGAGAAAGTGGTCGAACTTTCTCGTGTTTTCTTAGAGCTGACCAAGCGCAAGGAAGGTGCGGAGGAGCTCGTGAAGTCCGGTGGAGAAATGGCAGAGCTGGCCTCGGAGGAGATTCGCGAGGTCAATCGTGAGATTCCGGAGCTTGAGAAAAAGATTCTGATTGAGCTTCTGCCCAAGGATCCTCACGAAGGTCGAAACACTTTGATTGAAATTCGAGCAGGTGCTGGAGGCGACGAAGCATCTCTCTTTGCAGCTGATCTGATCCGAATGTACCTCAAGTACGCTGCCAAAAAAGGCTGGTCTGGCGAAATCATCAGTGAGTCGTTTTCCGAAAAAGGGGGCTACAAAGAAGTGGTCGCTATGCTTTCGGGTCCAGATGTTTATGGATCTCTCAAATTTGAATCTGGTGTTCATCGCGTTCAGCGGATCCCTGTCACAGAAGCTTCTGGAAGAATTCATACGTCGACCGTGACTGTTGCCATCATGCCTGAGGCCACAGATGCTGAAGTTGATGTTGATGAGAAGGATTTAAAGATTGAGACCATGCGGGCCGGTGGCGCAGGGGGTCAGCATGTCAACAAGACTGAATCGGCCGTGCGAATTACACATCTTCCTACGAATACCGTTGTGATTTGTCGGGATGAGCGATCGCAAATCAAAAATCGTGCGCGAGCGATGCAAGTGCTTCGAACGCGCTTACTTGATCAGCAGATTGAAAAGCAAAATTCGGAGCTGGCGGCTCAGCGAAAGGCTCAAGTTGGAACGGGAGATCGGTCCGAGCGAATTCGAACCTATAACTTCCAGCAGGAACGCGTAACAGACCATCGTATTGGACTCACTCTCAAGAAGCTCTCAAGCGTCATGGAGGGAGATTTGGATGAAATCGTCCAGTCGCTGCAGCAAGATGAGTACACACGAAAGCTTGCTGAGAGTCTGGGGCAGCCAGTGCCCACTCGACAGATCTCCTCTGATGACTAGTTATGTCTCAGCTGTTTCAAAGATTGAAGGAAGCGACTGAACTCCTCAAAGAGAAAAATTTTGAGAGAGCTGAGGTTGAAGCTCGAGCCTTAATGTCGATTGTTTTGCGTTGTGACTCCGCTGCGATTATCGCTCAGGATGATCGCTTACTCTCGACTGAAGAGGACTCTCAGTTTGAAGAACTACTCAAACGTCGTTTGAGACATGAACCCATTGCTTATTTGCGAGGAGAGAAAGAGTTTTTTGGGCGGAAGTTCAAGGTCTCTCCTGGCTGTTTAATCCCTAGACCGGAAACCGAAAGTCTTGTGGAAGAAGTGGTTCGATGGATTCGCTCGCGGGGCATCAGCTCGGGACGAATTCTGGATGTTGGGACTGGTTCTGGCTGCATCGCCATCAGTCTCCAGTTGGAGTTGGGACCTGAGTTTCGAGTGGTGGCTGTCGATCGATCGCCGGAAGCGCTTTCTCTGGCTAAGGCGAACGCGCAGTCCTTGGGTGCAGCGAGTATCGATTTTTTGCAATGGGACCTTTTGAGAAGTGAGGATTTGGCCATTGAAGATGACTGGACCGTCGTTGTTTCAAATCCACCCTACATCCCATCTCCGGAGATTGCCGATTTGCAAGTCGATGTCAGAGATTTTGAACCTCGCATGGCGTTGGATGGCGGTGAAGATGGTCTTCTTTTTGTTCGTGAGATTATTGATCGATTTTGGCCCGCCCTCAAAGTTCCGGGCTTATTGGCCTTAGAGCTGCATTCAACGGCTCAAAGGGAACACGTTCAGGGTGAGTTTTCGAGCTTGCGGATGAAAGATTGGGTCGTAGGCCCCCATCTCTTGATGGAGAGATTGTAAGTAGTGTTGAATAGTCGAGAGACTAGAAAAGAGGATTGTTGTGGATAGCTTGTTGATTCAGGGTGGAAAAAAACTGGAGGGATCGGTTGAGATTCCACCAGCCAAAAATGCAGCCTTGCCCCTGTTGTGTTTGAGTTTGCTGACCTCAGAGAGAGTGCATTTTTCTAATCTTCCACAGGTGATGGATATCCGAAACCTGATGCAGCTTCTTCATGAAATGGGCGCGGAGGATCTGGGGCCAAATACCATTCGAGTCGGTGAGTTGAGATCGACCGTTGCTCCCTATGAGCTCGTTCGAAAGATGCGTGCATCAATTCTCGTTTTGGGCCCGCTGCTGGCTCGTGCGGGACACGCCGAAGTTTCGCTTCCGGGGGGATGCGCGATTGGGGAGCGACCTGTGGATATTCATCTCAAGGGTTTAGAAGCTTTGGGTGCGAAGATTGATCTTGAGGGGGGA
>CAZZLQ010000002.1:0-82309 GCA_964655245.1 uncultured Bacteriovoracaceae bacterium
TGCAAAAACCTCTTGATGGTTTCATGAGGAGACTCAGTTGGCTGCCCATCAGAATCTCTGGGACCAACAGTTCCGAAATATTCATAGAGATTGGGGTAGTCGTCTTTGACGGCAGACATTCTTGGGTCTAACAAAAGCTTGCGAATACTCTGGAGACGGACACCAAACTGATTCGCCGACTGAGTCGCAAGATCCCCACCATAGGGCTCAGCGGCCGCAATTGCCATAAGCTTTGTTGATTTCGGAAAGAGACTTCCCGATGCAGCGAGAGAATTTTCCACATTCATAAAAACACCGTTTTCCGGATACCACTCAGCAGCCACAACGGCGAAGGGATCGGGCTTGTGCGGGTTTTGAACAAAAAACAAGCGAATGGCATTGGAGTCAGAATCCGAAATAGAACTGAGATTTCCGATATTACCCGAAGACTCCTTGATATAGGACCGAGAGAATGCGGCCAGAGCTGCAAGCCAACCCCAATCTCCTCCTGGAAATCCAGCTCCATTGACAGTGCAAAAATAGCGGGGAGTAAACGGCTCAATATTAGCGGCGAACATATAAAAATCCCCACAGCTTGGCCCAAAATACGCAAACGAGTGTGGAACGGCTGCAACGACATTAGCCAGGTACATCCCCTTATCAGAGGTGAAGGTCAAAACGGCATTCTTGCGCTGCTGAGGATTTTTTTCATCGAAGTCGATGGAGCTCGCATTTTGAATGACGTCCTGAGCCTTGCTCGATGTTTGAGATAAAAGCGCCTCGATTCCCGCCGATTCAACAGACAGATCTGGAATATTCAGTCTGAGAGTTTCCTCCGCCGCTTTCCGAGCCGCTTCGGGCAGCCGCTCCAAAATTACTCGCGCCTTTTCGCGCAACTCCTCAATATCTCTGGCGGCCGATTCATAGATAGCCTTGGCTCTCGCACCATTAGCAAGATTCGCCGCCTGACACAGCGCCATACAGGCCGCATAAGTGGGAATCAACACCACTCCCGGCCAGGCGGCGATGCTTCCAAACTGAAGCTCATTGAGAAGTCTTCCATATCGCTCCATAATTTGAGCGTTGATTCCCCGAATAGAGTCTTCATTGGATGCAGCATTACCAAGATAACTCGCCTGAACGGAAGCTGCAGCGTAGGCAGCAAGATCCACAGAGGATTGCAACCGCATCTTCTGATAAACCAGCACACCAGTGTTCAAAATGATCATGAAAAATCCAATAAGCACGCCAAAAACCAAAACAAAGAAAATCGCTGCAACTCCGCGACGATTTTTTGAATGCAAATGAGAAAAACACTGACTAATCATTACCCACTCCCGCGGAAGTCTCGCCCGAATCTTTGAATGAGTCTTGCTCGTTGTCCCCCTTCTCAAGTTTAATTTGGAGTCCAGGATTCAAAAGAACCGGAACAGTGACTCTCGATTGAAAAATCGGCTGATCGCGACTATCCGTAAGGCCAAATCCAAAGAGCACTGGAGTTCGAAAGGGTAGTTCTAGGATGCCGTACCTTAAGGGGTCTCGAGCGTTCGCACCAAGAACTTCGTCTTGTCCAGACGGATCAAGTTGGCGCTCTTCTGCGAACCCTCCCTTTACCGGAATCAGTCCACTCGAATCTCCACTATCAACTGCTCGCTCTTGTTCCTCATTCCAAGGCTTAAAGCTCATCTCACCGATATTGAGTTTCTCGTATTTTCGATTCCCTGAGAGGCATCTCTCCTGAGCAGTGGGACCCTCTTCAGGATTTTTGATTTGTATGGGATTAAGCTCATCTTCTTTGGGAACTCTCATCCAGGGAAGAGCACAAGTGTAGATATCCTCAGCCACGCGAATGAATCCCATGTTTTTGGCGTTTTTCATTTCTGCCAAAAACTCTTGGGGATTCGATCCATTTTCATCGAGAGATTCTTTAAAGAAGGCTGTGCCGGTTTGATCACCAAGAACTTGAAAGCTACGCCCCGCCATGAAGGCGGCATAGGTGGCTATCATCTTGGTGTGAAAGACGATGGCAAGATTCATCACGGCAAAGGTCATGAAAATCATTCCCGAAAACACAAAAGAGGTTTCGAGAACGGTCTGTCCTTTGGTGTTGGAATATCGCACCGATAGCACTCTCACTCACCGATTCCTCCACACGACACGAAATCTGCTTACACTCAGTAAGCGGTCACGCTTATCGACTGACGGCGTTGTTACCCTTGGTCAGCTGATTGGTAATGCCTTGAAGCATTTGACCTTGGATAATGCCTTTGACTCGATCGCCAACGACATTCCAAGCACCAAGCAACACAAGTGAGATCGCAACGGTGACCATTGCGTACTCAAGAGCGGTTTGACCTTTGGATTTTTTTGCTTTGATTGTTTTTAAGTGTTTCATGTTTGTCCCCTCCCAGGGTTAATTTTTGTTATCTAAGGGTAAGGTCGGCCAATAACTCCTGGCTGACCCTTTCCTCCGTAGGAATCCTTCAGCAAATGATGAATGATACTTTTCTTTGTATCATTCTCCTCAAGCGTGTCTCGAATCGCAGCGCCAATAGGCAAAACAATCACGGCCGTCACCAGAGCGTACTCAAGCACTGTCTGGCCAGAGAGTCTGCGCTTTGATGTTCGAGACAACAATCTCATCAGCACTTCTTCGTCGCTCCAAGCAACTCGCACGCGCCTTGACCACCCAAACCGATGGGCGGCGAGCTTTGATCCATGTAAGCGACGCTAAATGCATTGTTATCGCCCGCCTCACCGGATCGCATTTGAGAGTGAGGGTCAAAGTTCAAACTGGAAGGCTGCCACCGTAGCGCATAGGCGCCAGCACCTGAAATATCTCTGACATCTCTAGCATCGGCTCGGGGGGGCGTAGTCGGCAAATGCTTTTCCAAGCCATCTGGGGTGGTCTTAAAGATATTCGTTTCATTGATCACCTCTTGCCATGTGAGCTTCCTCTGGCCGCTTTGAAGGGCACCCACCACAGTCGCCTTCTTGCTCGCGATTTGCTCGTCGAGGAAAGCTTTATAGGCTTTCTTGGTAGCCACCGCAGAGGTACTATTACTATCAACTTTCGTCGTAAACTCATTCAGAAGATCGGCTTTTAACGCTTCAAGGTCGTTATCGAGTGCGTTGATATCCGCAGTTTTGTCCAACTTGGCTTTCAAACTCTGGCTTTTATCCCAAGAAGTTCCCTGAACGAATTCGGTGAGCAATTTTGACTTTTCTGGAGAACAGCCCTCTTGAAGATCTCCTTTACCCATACAATACAAACTCTGAGCTGCTTGCTTCTCTCGCTCAGCGAGCATGTCATATCCTAGAGCCACTTGTGCACTGCCGATAGCGTCATCCAGCAAATTGGCGGCATCATTCAGCCTCTCGGCAGAATTGAAATCTGTGGCCCCTGGCCTCGAGCGCTTTGTTGCGTCCATTCCAGCCGATCGAGCACTTCGCAAGTCCTGACTCGCTTGAGTAAGAGCACTCAGCCGCTTGGTCCTCTCAGCCTCAGGAGAACTGCTAAGCTGGCTAGCCTGAGCCTTAATCTCCGCTCGAACCTGAAGATCAAAAACTCCGGAGTCGTCGAGAATCTTATCGTGCTTTGAACTCTCTTCTCCGGCCATCTGTAGGGCAACCATGTTGCCCTTCACCGCACCCATCAGTTCATTGGCTTGATCCTGTTGCTCCTTGACATAACTCTTCACTTCTTCAATCTGCTGCTTTCTCGACTCTACGGGAATTCTTGCCCAGTCGTTCCTAGAGTCCTGCATCGCCGCCTTCCCACGGAGGAGTTCGGCATCTCCCCGCTTTCCTAGCATGTCGGCCTGGGCCTCAGCTGTCTTCAATGCCGCCTCGGCTTGTTTAGATGCGTTCAAAAAATTAAGTACATCGGGAGCCACCTCGATCATTTTGTTCATTGTCGAGTACTGCTTATCAGCTTGATATCTTTGTGCGCTTGCCCGCAGATCTGCAGATCTAACATCCGCATCTGCGTCGTACTTTCTTCCCTCGAGATCCTTTGCCTGACGATCCAAATTCACCTTGGCGTTTTCTTCCGCCGTTTGAGCGCTCAGCAAATCTTTTGCTTCATTGGCTTTTTGCTGCATAGTCAGGCGCTTGTCTTCATTTGCGAGACCCTGGGCTTTGAGCTCATACTCTCGATCCGCTGCCTGTTGGCGCTCAGCACGAGTCATTCCAGTTTCAACACCTGTTTTCCTGGCACTCTGATCGGTCCCTGTCTCAGCACTTTGATCTGCAGGCGGCACACAAGCAGCCAAAACAACGGAGGTGCCCAAAACAAAAGTCATGTGACTGAATTTTCTCAAGCTCATTCCTTTCATTCCCACTGGTCTTCCCTCTCAAAGATGCAAGTTCAATGCCCCTTAAGCACCTTTTGCGGCCTCTACAGATTCTATTTGTACTAGTAATTCCTGGGGGTTAGATCGAGGGGAGGCCGACACGACCACTCAAAACGACTCACTATGCAAGCCATTGCATAGTTTCTGTGCATTCGGCGGTGAAAGCCAAACTAGCGAATGCCCTTTCGTTTAACATCTTCAAAACGCCGCTTCGCCTTTTGAAAAAGCTCCGATTCAGGATCCGCAAACTCAAGCGTCTTCTTATAATACTGTTCAGCAGCCACCAGATCATCCGCTTCAAATTCAAAGACGCGAGCTTGATTGTAGAACTGAGAAGCTTTGCTGCCCGCCACTTTGGCCAGCTCGGTTTTTAGCTTATCAGCAGGAGGATACGGCGGCATGAGCTCCTTGAATCGATAGAGCTCTTTCCATGCTGTCTCATAACTTTCTGTCTCCATGAGCGTCTTCACAGACGACTGTGTTGCCTCAAAAGATCTTGCAATCATTTGATCCATCTGAGCGCTTAGATTCAAAACTTCCTCCGCTCGATCATGATCCGAAAAATCCTCAGCAAACTTTTCAACGAGTTTCTTCGCCTCTCCAAACTGATTTGCATCAAAAGCATCCTGAATTCGCTCGTAGAGATCTTCCCCATCAGCCTGAGTGTTTCGGGCTCGCTTCTGAGAGGCATTCTTTTGCTCTAACTTCTCTTTCAACTTATCGCGTCGCTCTGACCACCGCGTCGTCTCTTCTTGAGTCACTCGAGCATATCGAGGATCGTCTTGGCCAAGCTTCGAGATGTTTTCAATCACGATATCCGAAAACCGAACAGCTTCTTCTGTTTTACCTTCATCAATCAAGCGAATCGCTCGATTCTCATGCTCCTCCATCAGCGCATAGAATTCCTGTTCAAGAGCACTGACGCTTGCTGAAGGAGGAGACCCAGCCGGCCGCATCCGATCCACCAAGAGTCTGAGTTTTTCGTAAGCATCCTTGATTCGCTGATCGCCCTCACTGATGGCCAACAACACTTCTGCAACCTTAAGGGCCTGAGGAAAATTCTTTGCATCGATCAGCGCATTAATCCGCGTCGTCAGCACGTTTACAAAAGCCTCTTTGTTAGCCCCCTCTGCGGCAATTTGAGAGTAGAGATCTGGCTCCATCACGAGAAGATGAACGACTGGAGCTGGTAGCCTCTCGACCTGATCTTTGGATCCCGGCGCCAGGGCAAACAGACCCTTTGCTTCAAATCGATCGAGAAAAGCTTTCTTCACTTCCTGGGCGTCAATCTTATCAATCGTTGTTTGATAAGTCGTTTCCATCATTGAGCGAAGCGCTTCAATTTCTTTGGTGGCCACATTCATCGCCACCTCAACGGCCTTTTGCTTGGCGAGGTCCTGAACAGAAGAAGAGCGAGAAAGCATCAAAACTCCGAGCACCAAAACGCCAACAATCGAGGCTGCAAGGATCAGAAAATTTTTCTTTCGGCGAGAGGGCCTAAATACCCCGCTCTTGCTCTCGGAAACAACAGCCTTAAGCGGCTCACCCTTGGACAGAACACCAGCATCCAAGAATTCAAACAAACAGTCGCCAATTTGCACAATGTCGTGGCAACGAAGCAGGTGTTCAGAAACCAAAGCCCCATTCACCTTCACCCCATTTGTGCTGCCAAGATCCACAACGACGAGGCCCTCGCCTCCTTCTCGTATCTCCGCATGGAATCGAGAAGCATTGGCATCATCAAGAACGACTTCGTTTTGAGGCTCTCGGCCAAATCGAAGTGGCAGCTGATTCAAATGAAAGGCTTGCGCATTCACATTTCCGCCCAGAACCACAACCCGATGCCCACCCTCTTGTTTGCTGTAATCAAAGTGCGCGGTTCCCTCTCCTCCACCAATGGCCGATGTGCGGGCCGAAGAAATTCTTGAGATCGAGGACGATGAGGGATTGTAATCAAACGGCATGGTTTCTCGGGTCTGATTGGTGCCCGTAAATGTCAGCCCCCGAATGGGCTCAGCCTCAACGGACTCAGCCTCTTCCTTGGTATAGAGCGCTGTCTTATCATGCGCCGTTAAGATTTCCGTCTTTTCTACTTTGAGAGATTTCTGGCTGTGTTCAGTTCTCGTGACTCGCTCATGAAACTCAGCATTCAATTCGCCCGGCTCAGAGACAGATGGAGTTGACCATTCGGAAACCTCAGGAGAATGCGCCTCAGCTTGAAATGCTGGGACATCGTCCACTTCTGTTGCCGTAGGCTCAGCGAGCTGCTCTGACAGGAGTGGTTGAGCAGCACTCATTTCCCACTCGGTCTCTGACTGAGTTTCCTGAGCAGCTTCTTCCTGATGTTCTTCCTCTCGAAGATCTTGTTCCTTCGCTTCGGGCTGAGCCGAGTCGTTGAGGCCGATCATCTTCAAAAATGAATCGTGATTCGACATTCTACCTCTGCCTCATTCTGGCTTCCGCCTCTTGAATTCCTCGAATCGCCTCCGAAAACAAAATTGAGTTATCATCGGCAACGAGCAAAACTTCCTGCCACTTTTGAATCGCCACATCAAAGTAGTAGTTATCAAAAGCCCGCTTCGCCTCATCAAAGCGCTTCTGGGTTTCAAGTTCCTGGCGCTTCTGGACTCTCATCAGCGCCGCATGAACATCCATTGTTCGAGGCAGATCTTTGAAGCAGCGATTCGCTAATCTGAAATTGCCGAGATCTTCAAGCTCTTGACACTTTTCAAAAAGACGCCGATCCACTTGGCCGGGCTGAATCAAAGGATCTTGAGCTGTTTGTTGGCCAGCGCCATCCTGCGTCCCGCTTCCCGCGGAAAAAATCGACAGGAGAAAAATAAAGAAAACGGGGATCGCTGCCAGAATAAAAATCTTTTTCTTTTTATCGAGCGCATCAAATCGACTTTTGATTTGACCGAGACCTTTCTTAATTTCATCGGGATTTACATTAAGCTTTTTAAGGCCAACAGAAGGCGATTTGGTCTTTTGAAAGAAGATCCCTCGTAGATCTCCGATTTGAATCTCATCACCATCTTTGAGTTCCGAGCGACGAACCTTGGAGCCCGAAACACGAACTCCATTTCTGCTCTTGAGGTCTTCCAAAACAACCTGATCAGGAGCAATCGAAATGACTGCATGGTAGCGAGAAATACTTTTGTCTTCGAGGACGATATCATTGTCAGCCGCTCGTCCAAGACGAATTGTCTTGCCCACAAGGAGGTACTCTCTTCCGCCAAGGTTGATCCACAGCTCTGCGGCCACCTTTGTTTGATAAAGAGTTTTGTTCGATGCAGCTTCCAAAAGCTGGCCTCCACACGTTCTTTTGATATCTGCTGAGGAGTCAGTCGCTAAAACAACAATAGATTTGCGACATGTTGGTTCTTCAGAAACAGCGGCATTCCGCGAACCTGAAGAACTCGATCCGACATCGACAAAGCGCGATCCATCACGGAGTCGCTTGAGCTTAAATCGTTCAAGAACGAAACAAGCTCGCCCTGTAGATGCGTATCGGCCACGATGTCCGCAATGTGAGCTTTTTCCTGGCTCACATCGATGGGAATCATCGCGCTTAAAGAGGTCGAGGCAGCAATAAACTGGTTTTCATGATCAACTACCAAGACGGCTCTTTCCTCCAATAACAGTATCTGTTGAAGAAGAGTCTGCAAAAAGCTTGCCTCGGATTCATTGGTTCCTGAACTCGACGCAACCCCCTGAATTGACTTGGCAATCAGCTGATTCATCTCCTCGATCAAAGGATCGAGGCTTGCAAAAAATTCAATCCTTTCAACCCGTTGTGAGCTGCCTGCCGTGACCACATGAATGTTTTCCACCCCGCTGGAGACGCCCTTATGCAGCCAAAGCCTCAAAATCCACCAAACGGCGGCCATCAGAAGGAGACTAAAAATGAGCGTCTTCGAGCTTAAACCCCGCAAGTTTTGCAAGGCCGCAAAGGCGCGCTCAGGAGAAAACTCTAGCCGAACATAGCCCACCACTTGGGGTGAGAGCTTTGTTTGATCCCAGTCAAAAACCGGGCCCATGATCTCACACGAACTCAACCCCTGATTGAGAAGTCGATCCAAACATCCATTGGTCAAAGTTTCCTTACGCTCTTTGACCGCTTC
This sequence comes from uncultured Bacteriovoracaceae bacterium, assembly GCA_964655245.1. Taxonomy (GTDB): domain Bacteria; phylum Bdellovibrionota; class UBA2394; order UBA2394; family UBA2394; genus JBEIHI01. Next base: position 8,459 of record CAZZLQ010000002.1, read on the forward strand.
AAAGAGTCCATCTTCGAAACTTGCTCCGCCCACAGGACAAAGTGTGGCTCCGTCTCTGCTCATCACAAAAGCTCTTTGCACTCCGGGAACATCTCGCACCGAACTACAGTCCAAGGAGATCGAAGAGTCAGCCGCAAGAGAGTTTCGATTTCGATCCACCAGAATTTTGATCGCCTGAAATCCCAGATCGACTGACTGATCAACGAGCTTCTGTCTAGCCTCTTGGATCAAAGCAAACGACAAAATCCAATTCGAAACCAATGCGCTCAACCCCAAAACCACTGCCACTCTGACGAGGAAGTCGAGTCGATTGAACTTGCTCCAAACTTTGCGCCCCACTTCATGCGCTCGATCTTTGATTGCGACTAACGGCTCAGCCTTTGAGCGCGTCCCCGGTGGATTTGTTGCGACCGAAACTCGTGAGCTCGACGACTTCTGTGCATGAAGCGGTGTAGGCTCATCCTGAATAATCAACTCATCGACTTCGACTTGAAAGGTGAACTCGCCAATCTGAAGCACATCTCCCTTTTTGAGATATCCATCGAGAACCTTTTGTCGATTGAGCCTCAATCCGTTTGAGCTCTTAAGATCCTTGATCCGACATCGGCCCTTTTCGAATCGAATCTCACAGTGCTTTCTTGAGACGGACTTCGAATCAAGCACGAAGGATTCAAAATCTCCCTCGCCGGGCTCTCGGCCCAAGATCAAAACAGAATGCTCCTGGAGCTCAATCTTTTCGCCCAATAGTGGCCCCTGAGTGCACCTCAATCTCATGCGACCTCCCAGTCGAGCTCATCGCCCACAAGCAATTGAGAGGTTTCAGCGGCAGAGAACTCCACAAGATATCGACAGCCTCCGATCAAGAACTTCCAAGGAATGACCAATCGGCCGGGCGTGACATTTCGTTCGAGAAAAACGATTCGCTGTCTCGAATCACAAAAAACAAGATCAATGGGGAATTTCATTCCAAAGGTGTGCACAATGGGCAGGATTCCAAAAAAGCTCAGAACAAAAATCGCCGCGTAAGATGCTGGTGCGCGATCAAACTTCAAAAGTCCTCTCGCATTTTCGGCAGGGCTTTGCATCCACTCAACTGTGGAGGCAATGGTCTGACCGTTACGCCGCAACTTCACCACTATCCCCCAAACACATTTCTCAACCACGGTTGGTTGTAATAAATATCGCAGATCATCGGACCAATGATCACAATGAAGACTGAGGGCAGAATGCAAACAACGAGTGGGATCAAAAGCTTTTGGGTGGCTTTAGCACCCTCTCGCTCAGCCCGCTGGAATCTCATCATGCGAAGCAGGTCTGATTGAGACCTCAACACGGGGCCAATACTGGCTCCCATTTGATCAGCCTGAATCAAAATAGTGGCAAACGAAGACAGCTCAGACAGCTGAACTCGATCGGCCATATTTCTAAGCGCGTCGGCCCGAACAACACCAAGCTGAAGCTCCTTGAGCATTTGGTTAAACTCATCTTTGAGGGGTCCATCTTTGGCATAGGCAACAACTCGTCCGATGGCCGCCATAAAGTCTAGACCCGCCTCCACCGACAGGGTCATCAAGTCCATCATGTCGGGCAGCTGACGCAAAATGGACTTCTTCCGCCGATTTGTAATGTCATAAATCACAAAATCAGGAGCATAGAATCCAACCAAAAGGCTCAAACAGACGTAGAACAAATTCATTTCCTTGCCCAACTGGAGCACAAACGAAAACGCGAGCAGCAAAAAGATGACCGAGGAAACAAACTTAAGCCCCATGAACTCATCCGCGTCGAATTGATCATCAACACCGGCGGCCACAAACTTGCGTTTCATGTCAGAGCGCCATCTTGGCATTTTGATTTGCTGAATCCGAGGAACAAGACCGCGATAAATCGGTGAAAGCATCTTGAGGCTATAGTGCTTATAATTTCTGACAGCGCTCTCTAAACCCAATCGCTGTTGAGCGGCGAGTAGGGCCTGATCCGGCAAAATGATTTTCACCAAAAAATATCCGGCAGAGCCCGCTCCGGCGAGACCCAGCAAAACATACAGAGTATGCAAAAGCGTGTCGAAAGTGGTCATATCTAGGCTTTATTATAAGACTTTTTGCCCTTCACGGCGGCGAGTCACAGCTAGTCGGCTGCAAGGTTTTGAGCTAGCCTCAGTCCGTGTCAAAGCATCAACTCTTTCCAACGAGCATCAAAATCACTGGGGCTCGGCAGAATAATCTCAAAAACTTAAGCTTTGATCTTCCGCTGGAGAAGATGGTGTGCATCACAGGACCCAGTGGCTCCGGAAAATCCTCTCTTGCTTTTGATACTCTTTATGCAGAGGGCTATCGGCGCTATGTCGAATCCCTCAGCACCTATGCTCGTCAATTTTTTGAGCGTATTCCCAAGCCGGATGTGGATTCGATTGAAAATATTGCACCCTCTATTGCCCTGCAACAAACCAATCCCGTCAGAAATTCGCGCTCAACCGTTGGAACTCAAACCGAGGTCTATGACTATCTTCGACTGCTTTTTGCCAAGCTTGGACAAACGCACTGTCCCGAGTGCCAAAAACCTATCAGAGCAGATACTCCTCAGTCAGCAGCAGATGCAATTTTAAGCAAGATTGGCGAGGGATCTGATCGAGCGCTGGTAGGCTTTCTCCTTCCTAGCGCATCGGCAGCAGACCAGCTCTTGGAGAAAGGGTTTGTTCGAAGACTCAAATCTCTGAGCGACAATGAAGTCCTTGAGATTGAATCTGATCGAGGAAAAACACTCAAAGAAAAGACTCCCGTCATTTTTGATCGACTCGTTGTCTCTCTCAAAGAAAGACATCGATTGGTGGAAGCCCTGGAAGGCAGCTTTCGTCTAGGCGAGGGCCTTGCATTTGTTTCATTGATGGGATCACAATCGATCCAAAAGTTTTCCTCTCGATTTGAATGTGCAGCATGTGGAGTATCCACCGCCAAACCACAACCACTTCTTTTTAGTTTTAACTCTCCCCTTGGAGCGTGTGATGAGTGCAAGGGTTTTGGCAATATCCTCGACTACGACAAAGAGCTCATCATTCCCAACACAAGATTGAGCCTGCAGCGAGGCGCTGTGGATCCCTTCACCAAGCCCATGATGAAAGCCGCTCAGAAAAAGCTTTTTGATTTTGCTCGAGAAGAAGGAATCTCGCTCAGCGATCCTTGGCAGGAACTGGAAGAAGACGAGCAAAGGGCCTTGTTTTATGGTCGCGGCAAATTCAAAGGAATCCGTGGCGCCTTTGTTCGACTTGAAGATAAAAAATACAAACTTCATGTTCGAGTTTTTTTGAGGCGCTACCAAAGCAGCTTCTTGTGCCAGACATGTAAGGGGGCTCGCCTCAAATCTTCAGCTCTCAATGTCAAAATCAAAAACAAAACCATTGCTGATGTTTGCGAGATGTCACTCGCCGATCTTGAAGCTTGGTTTTCAAAACTCAATTGGTCGGATGGTGAGAAGCTCGTCAATCGTGAGATTCTTCGACAAATTGCCGGGCGACTTTCATTTCTCAATCGAATGGGCTTAAGCTATCTGACCCTCGCTAGACTTTCTCGAACTCTATCCGGGGGTGAGTCCCAGCGAATCAACCTCGCCAATCAACTTGGGGCTGAACTTTCAGGCACTCTCTATGTTCTCGATGAGCCAAGCATTGGACTTCATGCTGTGGACCGAGATCGCCTGATCCAGTCGCTTAAAGATCTTGTTCAAATGGGCAACTCCGTCGTTGTTGTTGAGCATGATCTCGACACGATTCAAGCGGGTGAGTGGGTGATAGAGCTGGGCCCGCAGAGTGGTGCTCAAGGCGGGGAGCTGGTGTTTCAAGGAAGCCGAGAAAGATTTCAGAAATCCCCCACTCTGACGGCACAATATCTGCGCGGCGAAAGATTTATCTCTCTTCCCAAAACCTATCGAAACAAAGCGGACGACTGGCTCACTCTTCAGGGTTGCTCTCAAAACAATCTGAAGAATGTGAACCTAAAGATCCCTCTCAATCGATTCGTCGGCGTTTCGGGAGTTTCGGGCAGTGGCAAGAGCACGTTGATTCATCAGACCCTCTTTCAAGCCATGGCGAGGCTCTTTCACCAGTCGACGGAGCCTATCGGCCGATTTCAAAAGCTCTTTGGATCTGAAAGAGTGCGTGGGGCTGTCATGCTCGACCAGTCCCCCATCGCTCGATCGGGGCGAAGCATTCCGCTGACCATCATTGGCGCTTTTGATGAAGTTCGCTCGACCTTTGCCAAGACGGCCAAGAATCAAGGGCGAGCTCTTGAGCCTAAACATTTTTCATTTAATGTTCCGGGCGGTCGGTGCGAGACCTGCTCTGGTGAAGGCGTTGTCACAACAGAAATGTATTTTCTGGACGACGTTACCCTGCCCTGTGAGGACTGCGATGGAAAAAGATACAAGAAAGAGATTCTTGAGATTTTCTATCGAAGCAAAAACATTCATGACGTCTTTAATATGACCGTCTCTGAAGCCAAAAAGTTTTTTGCCGACAACTCTTCTCTCGTTGATCGAATGGAGACTCTTGAGCGAGTCGGACTTGGATACTTAAAACTCGGCCAAAATTCTCATGGGCTTTCTGGGGGAGAGTCACAGCGCCTTCGAATTGCCTCAGAGCTCATGGACCGGCGAAAAAAAGGCTACCTCTATATATTTGATGAGCCCACGACCGGCCTTCATATCAGCGAAGTTGGCCTGTTGATTCAACTCCTCCAAAGCCTCGTCGACTCTGGAAACACGGTGATTGTGATCGAACACAACTTAGATGTTCTGAAGTGTGTTGATTGGCTCATTGAGCTTGGGCCCGGCGCCGGCGCCCAGGGCGGACAGATTGTGGCAGAGGGGCCGCCAGAGGAAATCGCCAAACTCAAGACGCAAACAGCGCCCTTTCTCAAAAACATCATGGGGATTTCATCAAAAGCCGCGAATCTTCGCTCTTAGTACAAGACTGCCGCGACGCCGCCCATCAGCAGAAAAATGCCCCGCCTCAGGAATGCGAAGCTGCATGGATGCTTCATCAAAATCATGAAGATTAACCTTCATGGTAGTGGCCTGACGAACCAAGCCCCTGTCATCGCAGCGCACACAGGGCGCGGGTTTTGCGCGACCGGAGCCACCGCAGTCTTCGCAGGAATGAGTCCAGCGATGAGCTCCTCTTTTGATTTCCATGGAGCCACGACCTCCACACTTCAGACACATGACTTTGGCATAGGCCCCAAGAGTTGATTTTCCGCGACATGATGGGCACTTCAATAGCTGTTCAATGGGAACGGAAACAGCAACACCCTCATCCCAGGCAGAGTCGCTCACTTCAATCTCAAGAACAATATCGAGTTGGTCCTCTAATTGGCGACAATGATTTCTAAGCTTCTCTTGTGAATCAAGCTTTTCAAACGCCTCTTGGACGCGCCGAAAGTTTGAGGCTGCCACTTCATCTTCAGCGTTAAAGTCTGGATGAAACTGCTTCACCAGTTTTCGGTGCGCAGCCTTCACTCGCTCAAGATCAAGCGTGGGCTGGAGTTCCAAATCGGCGAAGTAGTTGCGAATCATTTAACTCTCGACATGATAAACGAATTCACGGACTTTGACTTTATGATTCTAGGCTTGGATCAGGGGACAACAGGCACAACAGCAGTGATTCTCAACGATAAGGGGCGTCTCATTGCCAAGGCGACCACTCCTGTTCAGCAGTTTTTTCCAAAGCCAGGCTGGGTGGAGCACGATCCCGAACAGATTTGGAAGACCGTGGGGAAATCAATCTCCTCTGTGCTTAAACAGTCGGGAAAGTCCGCCAAGAACATCCGCTGCATCGGAATCACCAATCAGCGCGAGACCGTCTCTGTTTTTAAAAACCGAAAGCCCCTCCACCGTTTTATTGTTTGGCAAGACAGGCGAACCGCTGAGGCGTGCGCAACCCTGAAGCGGTATGAATCAACAGTGGCTCATCGTTCGGGCCTTCCGATTGATCCTTATTTCTCAGCGACAAAGATCCGGTGGATTCAGGATAAACTTTCTTTAAGTGCGGCCGATAAGGATCTTCGATTTAGAACAATCGATAGTTTTTTGATTGAGCGAATGACCGGTGCCGACGCAATTGAAGTGACTAACGCCTCTCGAACCTCGCTCTTGTCCCTCAGAGAGCTTGCGTGGGGCGGAGACCTTTTTGAAATTTTTGGCATTCCTCGAGACTGGGCCCCTCGCGTCATCCCCTCTCAGTTTGAAGATCTTAGAACCAAAGGACTTTCGTTTTTGCCAGACGGCATTCCCGTTTGTGCAGCCCTTGGCGATCAGCAAGCCGCTCTCTTTGGTCAAGCTGGGTGGAATGAGGGCGATGGAAAAATTACATTCGGAACCGGCTCATTTATTCTTTTGAATACAGGATCGATTCCGATCGCTTCAAAAAATAAACTTATCTCAACTGTGGCACTTCAGTGGAAATCGGGCCAGGCGCTCTACGCGCTTGAAGGCTCAGCATTCATTTGTGGCGCCTGGGTTCAGTGGCTTAGAGACCAGCTTCGACTTTTAAAAAAGTCATCGGATATAGAGGCTCTCGCCAAGAAGACCAAGTCTTCCGGCGGGGTCTTTGTTTTGCCCGCGCTCAGCGGTTGGGGCGCTCCGTTTTGGAGCCCACAGTCTCGCGGCTCCATCATGGGACTGACTCGTGGCTCTGGCCCCGAGCATATTGCACGAGCTTCACTCGAAGCGCTGGCATTTCAAAATCGAGCTCTTGTTGATGCGATGAAAGGAGATTCTCATGCTCACCGCCTTTCATGGAAGGTGGATGGAGGCGCCGTCAGCAACAGTCTGCTCATGCAGATTCAAGCAAACGCCCTTGGCCTTCCCCTTCAGCGCCCGAAAAATTTAGAAGCAACGGCAACTGGTGTGGCACTCCTTGCAGCCCACCAACGAGGCATTCTTGATCTCGACGCCATTCAAAAATCCTGGAAGCTCGATCGGGAATTTAAACCAAATAGCGAACAGCAGGAAACCGACGCTCTCTATCGAAGCTGGCTCTCTCTTGCCCAGAGAACTCTTGCCTAGACTGATTTAGTCTTGAGGCTGCCCATCTTCTTCCGGCAAACCTGCGCAGCTAAAATTTGCAAGTGCTTGCTGAAATGTCTCTTCAAAGGATCGGTTAAGCTTTCCCTCAAACAAGTGCTGAGAAATCCAGGTTCGATCCAGATCCTGCAGGTCTGTTTGAACCATATTTGCCCCATCTCCATCCAAAAATCGTTTCCAGGCATCAAAGCCATCCGAGAACAAAACGCCAAGCCCCTTCATTTGCTCGCCCCAATACTCGAGAACCCCGTCTCGATACCAATAGCCATTAATCTCAGCACCCCAAGATCTCTTCCAAATAGCTTCGAGCAAATCGCGTCGTCCCTCGCATCGCTGCCGAGTCTCCCCCTCAAAAGGTCTTTCAAGAGTGCGAACGATGTGAGCATGACTCTGAAGCGCCCATCCGATGAAGCTCGCATAGGCCTCTTCGAGTGTGGTTGCTCTCTTATTCGAAGGAATCTCTTGATACAGATTCTGAGCGCGCCGCGCGAGAAAGCGCTTGTGCGAGTTGAACTCGGGTAGGACCTGAATGAAGTTTGCCATATAGGCATGGTAGGCCTCATGAGCGACTGTGCCGAAGTCACTGTCGCTCATCTGGGTCCGCGGCTTCAATCGACCTAAGACATCTCCCGCTGTTGCTGAAAGCACCAGGCGATTGAAGAAAGGCTGATATTGATTCGTCTGACCCTTTCTCAATTCGATGTGATGAACCGATGATAATCCCTCAACAAGAAAGTTGAATCTATACGGACTTTCTTCCAAACTTTCTATGAAAGGTGCAATTTGTTCAGACACATCGACAGCGAGAATTCGCTGAGGAACCGTGACTGACAAAATTGAAATTAAAAAAATGACAATAAGCGATCGCCCGTCAAGACCGGGCCTGCCCTTCAAGATCATCCCCATTTTCCCCCACCTTCATTACATCGGGGCCAACAGAGGTGCGTCAATATGAAACAAGTTTCGACAGGAATTGAATCACTCAAAGGCGAGCTTTCTCGCTGGAAAAAATCTCACAAACGAAAGCCTCGCGTTGGCATCTTGTGTCATCCCTCCAGCGCGTCGCGTCAATTTGAACATCTCAAAACAGTCGTCGATGCACACGCCGAACTCGTTTGCTCCTTTGGTCCACAGCACGGAATTCACGGCGAAACTCAAGACAATATGATTGAGTGGCAAGACCATCATGACGAGAAGGGCCGCCCTGTTCATTCACTGTATGGCGAGCGAAGAATTCCTACACCTCAATCCCTTCAGGGGCTTGATCTTGTCATCTGCGATCTTTTTGATGTGGGCGCCCGATACTATACGTTCATCTACACCCTCTATTATATGATGGAGGTTTGCGGAACTCTTCGAATTCCTGTTTGGATTTGCGACCGGCCCAATCCACTCGGTGGCAACCTTGTCGAGGGCAACATCTTAGACACTCGTTACAAATCTTTTGTCGGCCTTCATCCCATCACTGTTTGCCACGGAATGACTATTGGTGAGCTTGCTCAATTCTTTTTGCAATTCTGCTCACAGATCCCACAGATCAAAATTCTCAAGATGAGGGGCTGGACGAGGTCCATGTTTTGGAAAGACACGGGCCTTGTTTGGACTCTGCCCTCTCCCAATATGCCAAATGACCAGACGGCACTTGTCTATCCTGGGATGTGTCTATTGGAGGGAACGAGCATCTCTGAGGGTCGCGGCACAACACGACCCTTTGAGCTGATTGGCGCGCCATTCTTTGATTGGCACCAAATTGAATCCATTTACCAATCGGAGGCTAAGCGCCTTGGCCTTGCTCCTGTTATTTTTCATCGACAAGGCTTCATCCCCACATTCCATAAATTCAAGGAGCAGGTCTGCCGAGGAGCTCTTCAGTTCGTTCCCCGAGCGCGCGGCTTTAAGCCCCTTCGACATATGACTCTGCTGCTTTGGATTTTCCGAAAGCTCTACGCCAACCAATGGCAGTGGAAGCAGCCACCCTACGAGTACGAGTACCACAAACTCCCCATCGACATCCTCGCCGGGGGGCCAGCCCTGCGCGAAGCCGTCGATGAGCAGCGGCCGCTCAAAGAGCTCTTTAAAAGCTGGGAGAGGGACGAAAAGGACTTCCACAAAATTCGAAAGCCCTATCTGTTGTATAAATAAGAGGCAATTCCCAGGCTGAACTTTCAAACGAAACTTGATATGGTTTCGCTGCTTGGAACCAAAGACACATACGATTCACGGGCTTGCCGCATCCAGTCCGCTTTATTTTATTGCTGAGCACTTCGATTCAGCCCTCGTCGTCTTTCCGACCAGGGTGGACCTGTCGCGCGCGCGAGAAACCCTCTCTTATTTTAAGCCAGACGCCCAAGTACTTGCCTTTCCAGCTTTTGAAAGATTTTTTGAGCCCCTTAAGCAGGAGCCCGGCATTTTGTACGACCGCCTTCGGACTCAAAACGAGCTCATCGACCGGCAGTCCAAGCAAGTCTTTGTGCTGACTAACCTGCCCGCCCTATCTCATCGCACGCTTTCTAAGCGCAGATTCTCCACAAGCCGGCTCACACTTAAGAAATCGGATTGGATGAGCCGCGACAAACTCATCATGGATCTAAGCAGCCTCGGCTATCGAAGAGACGATCTCGCAGAAGATCCGGGCTTTTACTCCGTTCGAGGCTTTCTCCTGGACGTCTTTCTTCCCTACCGAACCCATCCTGTACGAATCGAATTCTTTGGTGATGAAATCATTTCGATTCGATCTTTCGAAGCATCATCTCAAAGATCTCTCGAAGAGCTGAATGAGTTAATCATCCCCCCCGTTCGAGAGCTCATCACCACATCCGAGCGCTGGAGCAAAGCTAAAGAGCGCATCAAAGACTACGGGGACTCAAGAGGAGTTGGCTTTGATGAGCGAGAGAAACTTTTCTTTGATCTAGAAAACAATCGGGACGTTCTTGAGCCTCGCTGGCTTCTTCCTGCATTTGAGGAACAGCTTGAGACTCTTTTTGATTACCTTCCAAACAAAATTCCTCTCGTTTGGGTGGACCCCGAAGAAGCTCGCGAAGACTTTGAGCGCGCTCAGCGCGACGATGCACGATCATTTGAATCACTGAACAAACTTGCCTTTCCTTTGGAACAAACGATCGACCCACTCTCAGATCTTCTCAACAAATCGGGCTCAGAGCTTCGATCCCTTGTTTCGGCGAAAGGCCTTGGATATCAAGTCGAAGGCCTTGAGACGCTGCGCGATCGGCTGGTCAAATCAAAATCTTTCGGCCCCCTTGAGTCTCTTTGTCTTGATCTTGCGGATAAGGGCATCAAAACCGATCTCATCATCAACTCTCCCAAGCGCCGAGAGGCTCTCCTCGAAAGCCTTGAGAAAGCACGAAGTCACATACGATTTCATGATGGCCCACCTTTTGATGGATTTGTTTCAACAACATTTCAGCGCGCATTTATTACAGAGCGAGATATTTTTGGCGTTAAGCGCAAACACAGTGGATCTGCTCAAAAAACAAAAGAGGATTTTCTTCGGCAGTTTTCCGATCTTGTCGACGGCGACTATGTCATCCACGAGGATCATGGGATCGCTCGATATCATGGACTTCAGCAACTCGAAATCAACGGCGGAAAAACCGAGTTTCTCGTTCTCGAATATGCAGACAACGACCGGCTTTATCTTCCCGTCTATCGATTGGACAAGCTCTCCCGCTATGTCAGCGATGAATACGGCTCCCCACGACTTGATCGGCTTGGCTCAACCGCTTTTGCAAAACGGAAATCAAAAATACGAGAAGACATTCTTCGTATCGCACACGAACTCTTGCAGATCGCAGCTGAGCGTCGGCTCAGCCGCGTTGAACGACAAAAATACGATGAAGCCAAGCTTCGCGCCTTCGGGGATGCGTTTGCGTACGACCTGACAGGCGATCAAGAGCAGGCCGTCCAGGAGATTCAAGAGGATCTCAACAAAAATCATCCCATGGATCGACTCATTTGCGGAGATGTTGGGTTTGGCAAGACCGAGGTTGCCATGCGAGCGGCCATGATTGCACTCCTTCGAGGACAGCAAGTAGCCCTTCTTGCGCCTACAACAGTTCTTGTTGAACAACACTACCGAGGCCTTCAAAGAAGATTTAAGGATTTCAATTTCAAAATCGAGCGCCTCTCACGGTTCGTTTCGGCAGCTGACCAAAAAAAGATCGCGGATCGCCTGAAAAAGGGTGAGGTGGATCTCGTCGTCGGAACGCACCGGCTTCTGGGCTCTGACATCGAGATGAATCGTTTGGGGTTATTGATTGTAGATGAGGAGCAAAAGTTCGGCGTCAAACACAAAGAGCGTCTGAAAAAAATGCGAGCTCAGGTCGACATTTTGACTCTCTCTGCCACGCCCATTCCTCGAACGCTTCAGCTGTCGGTTTCTGGCATTCGGGAGCTGAGCCTGATTACAACTCCACCTGAGAATAGAGAATCAGTCCGAACTTTTGTGGCAGGATTTGAAGAAAGCCTGATTCGATCGGCGATCGAGCGAGAACTAGCACGAGGCGGACAAGTGCTGTTTGTTCACAACAGAGTGCAAACGATTGATGCTCTTTCACAGAAGCTGCGTGCGTGGATGCCCAAACTTCGTTTTGTTGTTGCTCATGGACAGATGAAGGAGACTGACCTTGAGCAGCGGATGATTGAATTCATCGAAGGCAAAGCTGAGCTCTTGCTCGCAACGTCCATCATCGAAAACGGAATCGACATTCCGACTGCCAACACGATTTTAATCGATCACCCTGAACTGTTTGGTTTGAGCAACCTCTACCAATTGCGCGGCCGGGTGGGCCGAAGCTTTCAAACCGCTTATGCCTACTTTCTCGTTCACGAGGAAACGCGCCTGACGCCCGAGGCCTCAAAACGGCTTCAGGTCATTCAAACCTACACAGAGCTGGGCAGTGGTTTTAACGTGGCGACTCACGACATGGAAATCAGAGGCTCTGGTAATATTTTAGGCGAGGAGCAGTCTGGTGTGATTGCGGAGGTTGGGCTTGAGCTTTATACACAAATGCTTCAAGAGACGCTTCGCGAGATTCAAAATCAAAAACCCACAGCTCCTCTGCCCGAACTCAATACTGGATACACTGCCTTTATCCCCGAGTCCTACATCCCGGATGCGAGCATCCGAATTCTCACCTACCGCCAACTCAATCGAGTTCGATCGCCTGCTGAGCTGGGGGAGCTCGAAGAGGAGCTGCTCGATCGATTTGGCTTCTATCCACCCGAGCTTGAGAACTTCTCTCAACTCATTAAGATTCGAACGCTGACAGTGCCTCTCAAGGCGCAGGCCATTGACCTTTTCCCCGGCCGGATGACGATTCAACTTGGACCCGACACGCCCCTTGAGCCCAAAAAGCTACTGCCACTATTGGGCAAAGAGCTGAGTATAGACCCCAAAGGCCGCCTTTCTTACGTCTTTGAGTCCGCGATCAAAAAGCCCCAAGAAGCCACTTCGAGCAAAGGAAAGCCGCCAGAGTTTGAGGATTTCGAGCGATGTCGTGCCCTGATCAAAAAGCTCTGCGATTTAGCGCAAGTCTCCGTTGAGAATGTTTAGTTTTGCGATGATAATTCCCCATATGTTGAGGTTCATCTGCCTGCCTGCTGTTTTAGCCCTCTGTTCCGCCTGTGAACGACGACCCAATCCCCCCAAAGTTGAAAACGGATCTGCCATAGCTCGCATCGGGGAAAAGATTGTTACAGACAAAGATCTTTCGAAAGCGCTCGACTCGATTAAGAAAAAATTTCCCCGTGAGTTTTCTGCCCACCCAGAGAAAAAAAGTCTTGTTGAGCAGATGATCAATATCGAGCTGCTCTTTGAGGCGGCAATGAATGCGGGGCTCCAGGATGAGCCTGAATATAAAACCCGACTAGCTGATCTTTACATCGAAAAACTCAGTGAGAAGGCCCGATCCTCGATAAAGGATTCGGATCTCCTCGCTTTCTATCAGGAAAACAAAACCGCTATTGATCAGGTATCAGCCCGGCACATTCTTATGAAGTCTCAGGATCGCTCGAAGCTCGAGCAGCTCCGAGGCGATTTGCTTAAAGATCCATCAAAATTTCCTGAGTTAGCAAAACAATATTCAGTCGATGGGTCAGCTTCTCGCGGGGGCGACCTGGGGCTTTTTTCTTTTGGCATGATGGTTGAGCCTTTTTCGCGAGCAGCCTTCGCCCTTAAGGCTAAGGGCGACATCTCGCCAGTGATCGAGTCTCAATATGGCATTCATCTCATTCAGCTGGTCGATGATCATCGAGGATTTGACAAGAACAGGGCTGCAATCGAGGCGTTCTATACGAGGAAGGCCCAATCGGACTTACTTCAAAAAGAGGTCGCCCGTCTTCGCTCTCAAAAGAAAATAGAGATTTATGATGAGGCTCTTCAAAAAATGTCCCCCCTTCCTGAAATTATCAACCAAGATCCTAGCGAGACGATGAAGATCAATGTGCCCTCGATCCCTCAGTAAGCTCTTGTTCATCGCTCTTCTGACGGGCGGCTGCTCTCTGCCACCATCCAAGAGCACGCCGATTGCTCGTGTCAATGGAAGCGAGGTGACCCTTGGTGACTATCAAGATTTGATGGAAAGTCTGCGGCCCAAGGAAGGAGTCGATTCGAGCGAGAAAAAGGCAGAGCTTCGAAATCTTGTGATCCGAACTTTGATTCGACGAGAGGTCGTAGTAACAGAGGCCAAGAAGAAGGGAATCACACTCTCCAGCGAGGAGGTTCAAGAGGGGCTTAAGAAGTTTAAGGATGGCTACTCTGAAACGTCATTTGAACAGAGCCTCTCTGATCAAATGATTGACGCCAACATCTGGCACAGAAATGTTGAACAGAGTCTTTTGATCGAAAAGCTCTTTGATGAGTCCGCCCCCAAGATTCCCCCTCCTTCGAATCGAGAGCTGATGGAGTTTTTCGAAAGAAACCGCCATCTCTTTCAAAAGAAGGCGAGCGTTCGAGCACAACATATTGTTGTCGCCCAGCAAGCCTTGGCCGATGAGATTCGCAGCAAGCTCAAGAAGCGCCCGCAGGACTTTGTCTCACTTGCGAAAGAACACAGCAGCGGCCCCGAGGCCCAAGACGGCGCCATCATTCAAGTCGACAAGGACACACTGCCGGAAGCTCTCGACGACGCCCTCTTTTCTCTGAAGATCGGGGAGACTTCTGCCGTCATTCAAAGTCCGTACGGCTTTCATCTCTTTAAGATTGTCTCCCGCTCCCCGGCTCTCAATTTGGACTTTCAACACGTCAAGGAGCAGATCGCCGCCAAGCTGACTCGACAGCGCAAGCTCGAGTGGATTGATCGCTTCGAAGAGAAGCTCATCCGAATGGCAGATATTGAGTACAATCGGGACCTTATAAAAAAGCTGTAAAATCCATTACTTATCGGGCTCCCCATTGGGCCCCAGAACGTGCTATAGAGGAGCACTATGATGATTGGAGCTCTTTCGACCCTTTTGATTTACATCGTGGATCCGACTGCCGGCACTTCTTCTGCCTTTTCCGAGAAGATCGAAGCGCGAGTGGGCAACAAGATCATTACCTCATCTGATCTTGATGGGATGGTTCAAGCGCTCAAACAGTCTGCTCAAAACCAACCTCAAGACTTGGTACGAAAGAAAGCCCTCGAAACACTGATCGACCGCTCCCTCATTAGTATCTATTTAACCCAACTGGGCGCACCGATTACCGATCGCGAAGTTGATCAGAGAATCAACGCGATCAAATTTCAAAATAACATTACTTCTCAAGATGATTTCCGAAGCCTGCTCCAAAAGCAGGGGCTCACCTTTGAAGCCTTTCGCGATCAAGTTCGATCTCAAATGGAGTACATGCAGTTCGTAAATTTCATGCGAAGAGATTCCAATCAGAGCATTGAAGAAAAAGAGCTTCGAGCTCTGTTTCAAGAAAGAGCCAAAGACTTCGCTTCAAATTATGAGCTGGAGCTTCAAGAGTGCAGCATTCCTCTCACTCGCGAATCAACTGAGATAGACCAGATCATTTCGAAATTCACCGCAGCCCCGCAAAAGTTTGACGAATGTGTCGCCACTCTCAGCCAGAGTCCTTCAGCCTCAGCTTCCGGTGGAAAGATTGGAAAGTTTAAAATTGGCATGCTTCGCGAGGACATCGAAAAGCTCGTCTTCGAGGCGCCCAAAGGTGCAGTGGTCGTTGTTCGACAACCCGGAGCGGTTCAACTCATCAAAGTTTTAGATCGGGCCGATGTCGGCCCCCAAAGCTTCGAAAGCGCAAAAGAGCGATTGAAAGCTCGTCTTCAAGAAGAGCGCCTTCAAAAAGAGATCGAAAAAAAGCTCACCGAGCTCAGAAATTCCACCTATATACAAATTTGATTCGTATCTGTTAGCCTCTTGAAATGCTTCGGCTCATTTGCTGGCTGTCCGGTCCAGCTGTGTTTTTATTCCTGGGATTCTTTGTTCCACTGGAGAGTCTTTCCTTTCAGGCGAGAGTTGTTCTTGCAACGCTGTCCTGGATGTTTGTCTGGTGGCTACTCGAGGCCGTTCCTCTTGCGATCACAAGCCTGTTGCCCCTGATCACCTTTCCAGCCTTCGACGTTGCTAACCTCAAAACCGTAGCTGCCTCCTATAGTGCGGAAGTCATTTATTTATTTCTGGGTGGATTTCTTCTCGCCCGAGCGATTGAAAAGTGGAATGTGCACCTCATTCTTGCCAGAAGAGTTCTCGGTCATGAGGCCCACTCACCTTCTAGGGCGCTGCTATTGTTTATCGGACTGACAGCCTTTATCTCGATGTGGATCTCAAATACCGCAGCAGCCCTTGTAGTTCTCCCTCTTGTTGCAACACTTCATCATCCCGACCCCAAACAGTCTGTGCGAATGCAAAAGTCCTTTCGGCTCGCTGTTGCCTATGCTGCATCTGTTGGCGGCATAGCGACCCTCATTGGCTCCCCTCCCAATGCCATCATGGCCTCGATTGCTCAGCAACAGCTCGGCGTGAAGATTAGCTTTCTCGATTGGATGCTCTTTGGAGTGCCTCTGGCGGTTATAGGCTGCTTCATTGTTTGGCTTTATCTCTCTCGATTCGCATTTCCCATTCAGGGCACAGAAGAAGTTCGCGTCCTCACTGAAACCGATTCCTACACTACTTTAAGCCCCGCGCAGAAAAGAGTTTTGATCGTCTTTGCTGCGACTGTTGTCGCTTGGATTACAAGCGGAGCTCTCTCCTCTTCGGCTTTCTCAGATGCCTCCATTTCGATGATGGCGGTGATCGCCCTGTTCAGCCTTCCAAGTGGCGAGGGCAACCATCAAAAAATTCTCTCCGCAGAGGATCTCCTTTTCGGTGGCTGGCCCGTCCTTGTTTTGTTTGGAGGCGGCCTTGCTCTTTCGATGGGGATTGATCGCTCAGGCCTTGGCACAATGATTACTCATTCACTTCACGGACTTTCCAGCCTCTCTCCTTTCATCGTTGTGGTTTGTCTCACAGGATTTCTGATTCTCCTGACAGAAATTTCTTCAAACACCGCCATCGCCGCCATTTTTGTTCCGCTGGTGCTCGCGCTGGCACCCGCCGTAGGGCTCCCCCCGCTCTTAGCTATGATGGCTGTCACGATGGCCGGCTCTCTCTCGTTCATGCTACCAATGGCCACTCCGCCCAATGCTGTTGTGTTTGCCTCAGGCGGCCTAAGTATCCGCGAAATGATCAGATGCGGAATTGGACTCAATATTCTTTTTTGGATTGTGATTTCACTGAGCGTTTGGTTCCTACTGCCAATCGTTTGGACATTCCAATAAACCTCTCGATCCAAAACCCAAGCCCCCTTAAGATAGAGAAGATCATGGAAGAATTCCGCCTAGCGGCCACAGTTGGCGACCCCTCATCGATTGGACCTGAAGTTGCCATTCAAGCTCTCCAAAAGTTTTTCTCAACCAAACGATCTTGCAGTGTTCAGCTCTTTTTGCCGGAGCAAACAGCACTTCGATATCGCTCGGCGCTTCGA
Source organism: uncultured Bacteriovoracaceae bacterium (assembly GCA_964655245.1). Lineage (GTDB taxonomy): Bacteria > Bdellovibrionota > UBA2394 > UBA2394 > UBA2394 > JBEIHI01. The sequence goes on from CAZZLQ010000002.1 coordinate 25,518, forward strand.
ACTCTCAAATCAAAAAGGCGTGTTGAGGTGGTTGAAGTCTTGGGTCCACATTTCAATCTGCCCGGAAAGCATTCCGCTCGATTGGGACTAGAAGCTCTCCGACTCGCGACTGATCTCTGCATTGAAAAGAAGGCTGCAGCCCTCGTCACAGGTCCTTTAGATAAAAATCTCTGTGCCCAAGTGAACAAGGGCTTTCGGGGTCATACGGAGTACCTTCAAGAGCGATGCAAAGTTCCTAAGACGACAATGCTTCTGTCTGGAGGCCAACTCCAGGTGGCGCTTGTGACCACACATCTTCCACTCTCTCAAGTTCCGAAGGTGCTCAGCTCTCAAAAGATTATTGAAACGACTCTTCAGGTCTATGATCACCTGAAATCTTTCTTTCCGAAGCCTCGAATTGCCGTAGCCGCCCTTAATCCTCACGCCTCGGATGGGGGTCTGTTTGGCAATGAGGAAAAGCTGATCATTGAACCGGCCATCAAGAAGCTCAAAAAGAAAATCCCTCAGATTGCTGGGCCATTTCCAGCCGACTCCCTCTTCGCTAAATCGTTTCACTACGATGCAGTGATTTGCCAGTACCACGACCAAGGACTCATTCCGCTCAAGATGCTTCACTTTTATGATGCCGTGAATGTGACACTTGGGCTACCCTTCCTAAGAACCTCTGTGGATCATGGAACGGCTTTTGATATTGTAGGCAAGGGTCTTGCCTCTTCACAGAGTTACTTCAATTCCCTCGAGTATGCTTATGAATGGGTCCGAGCCAAGCATTCAAATCCGCGGCGCAAGAGAACATAATCTCAAAGACATCTCTATTGATTTGCCCCGAAACAAGCTGATTGTCATCACAGGACCAAGTGGCAGTGGAAAGTCGACTCTCGCTTTCGATACCATTTTTGCAGAAGGCCAGCGTCGATACATCGAAAGCCTTTCAGCCTATGCCAAGCAGTTTGTCGATCAGCTCAAAAAGCCTGACGTTGAATCTATTCGAGGCCTGTGTCCCTCGATTGCGATTCAGCAAAAGGGAATCGCCAAGAACCCTCGCTCAACAGTTGGAACGCTGACTGAGATCTATGATTTTCTGAGACTCTTGTTTAGTCGGGTGGGAGATCCTTTTTGCCCAGATTGCCAACTCGCCATTGAAAAGACTTCTGCGCCTCAGATTGTTGACCAGATCTTGGCTCTTCCAGAGGGCACCAAGATCAATATTCTGGGCGTTCTGGCGAGAAAGAAAAAAGGCGAGTTTACACAGGAACTCAATCAGCTCGTAAAGCTCGGCCTTGTGCGTGCTCGAATTGATGGAGAGGACCAGTCGCTTACCAAAGACATCCGGCTAGAGAAAAACAAGCCGCACGATATCTTTGTTTATGTTGATCGACTCGCCGTCAAACCAGACTCTCGCGGAAGAATTCATGAAGCCGTTGAGCTCTCATCAAGCTTTTCAAAGGGACTGATCCAGATAGAGCTTTTTGAAAAAGGAAAGACACTCAATTTCAATCAAAGTCTCAGCTGCCCATCCTGCAGCAAGGGATTTCCCGAGATGACGCCGCGACTTTTTTCTTTTAACTCCCCCATCGGCGCCTGCGTCTTTTGCAATGGCCTCGGATATCTTCAGGATGAGGGGTCAGAGGACGAAGAGACTGATGAGGATTCAGAAGGGCTCCAGGCCCCCGTTGAGATTTGTCCAAGCTGCGATGGAACGAGACTCAAAAACGAATCTCGCTCTGTCTTCATTAACAAAACCTCGATTAGCGATCTGACGGCGATGAGCGTGTTGGAGCTCAAAGACTTTGCGTTCAATTTGCAGTTGGGTGGCCGGAAAGCACTGCTCGCTGAAAAGGTCATGAAGGAAATCAAGGATCGGCTCGATTTTCTCTGTCAGGTGGGTCTCGATTATCTTTCCCTCGATCGTCGAGCCTCTACGCTCAGTGGAGGAGAAGAACAGCGCGTGATTCTTGCCACTCAGATTGGAACTAAACTCACTGGAGTTTTGTATGTCCTCGATGAGCCAAGTATTGGGCTCCACCATGCAGACAATCAGCGATTGATTGATTCTCTCAAAAAGCTTCGGGACCTTGGAAACTCCGTCTTGGTTGTTGAGCATGATCTCGATACGATGATTGCCGCCGATTTGATTGTGGATCTAGGCCCAGGAGCTGGGCGATTAGGTGGAAGCGTTGTCGACTACAATACACCTCAGCAGCTCTCATCAGGAGCTACTTCTGATTTTCTCAAAGGGACGAGAGTCATTCCTCTGCCCAAGACGCGGCGAAAAATTTCGGGTGAGTCGATTCAGTTCTTGGGCTGCTCTTTGCACAATCTCCAAAACATTGATGTCAAGATTCCGCTCGGAAGCTTCAGTGTTGTGACCGGGGTATCCGGCAGTGGAAAGTCCACACTGGTCTTGGACGTCATCAGCGAAAGCTTGCTCAAAAAAACTCCCGTTGGTTGTCGCCAGATTAAGGGGCTCGATAGCATCGACAAGATTATTCGAGTTGATCAGTCTCCGATCGGCCGAACCAGTCGTTCAAATCCGGCGACATACATTGGTCTGTTTGGGCCCATCCGCGAGCTCTTTTCACAAACTCCTGATGCTCGAAAGAAAGGATACACTCCCTCGCGATTTAGTTTCAACGTCTCAGGGGGCCGCTGCGAGGAGTGTAAAGGCGCTGGTGAGCTTGATGTTGAAATGCATTTTCTCGCCGATGTCAGCGTGCCTTGCGAAACCTGCGGACAACGCCGATTCAATTCAGCAACGCTTGATATCACTTTCAAAGGGAGAAACATTCACGACGTGTTGGAGATGACTTTCTCTGATGCTTTCGAGTTCTTCGAAGCCGTCCCCTCTCTCCAAAACAAATTTAAGGTGATGATCGACGTTGGACTTGGATATCTGAAGCTTGGTCAGCCAGCCACGACCCTTTCGGGCGGTGAGGCTCAGCGAGTCAAACTCGCTCGTGAGCTTTCCAAACGCTCAACTGGAAAAACGCTTTATATCTTGGACGAGCCAACCACAGGACTTCACTTTGTCGATATTGAGCGCCTTTTGCAGGTTGTCCAACAGCTGGTCGATCTTGGAAACACTGTTTTGATGATTGAACATCAACTCGACGTGATTCAAGCCGCAGACTTCGTTATTGATTTGGGTCCTGATGGCGGCAAAGCCGGAGGAAAAATAATGGCCTCAGGAACACCTGAGGCCATCTCAAAAAATCCCGATTCAAAAACCGGTCAAGCACTGACCGGTCTCAAAACGAAAGCTTCTTAGCCAAGCAAAGCGGCTTTGAAGATGAAGACGAAGATCAATCCGTAGATCGCGATCGCTTCGATAAAGGCCAATCCCAAAATCATAGGAACGAACATTTGTCCTGAGGCTTGGGGATTGCGAGCAATTCCAGCCATGGCTTGAGCGGCCATACGACCTTGTCCCAAACCGCAACCAACCGCGGCCAAACCGAATCCAAGAGGAGCTCCAAGAGCGAGCCATTTCAAAACTTCAGCGCTGGTTCCGGAGCTAGCAGCTTCAGCCGCACCTTCCGCACCAAAAGCAAAAGAAATCCCGCTTACCAAAAAGAGGCCCAAAAAGCCGGCAGCTTTAGTAACTGTTGATCGATTGATATTTTTCATCCTTCTTTTCTCCTTATATAGCTTAGTGATCGTGCGAAACCGCCAATTTGATATAAACAGTGGTCAGCAACGAGAAAACAAAAGCCTGAATGAGGCCTACAAACATTCCTAGCGCCAAAACAGCCATCGGCAAGCCCAATGGAATCAACTGCATCACTGTCCCAAACAAAATATGGTCTCCATTGATATTTCCCCACAAACGAAGACTCATGGAAACGGGTCTAAACATATGTCCCACCAGCTCGATGACTAGCACCAACATGGCGATCAGCGACATCACCACCGTCATCGTCGCACTCATGCCAGCGGGTGGAAGGCCGCCTGTAAACTGCTTCAGATAGCCAAAGCCATGCTCTTTAAATCCGAGGAACTGATAAAAGAGGAAAACAAGGAGCGCAACAGCTAGGTTGGTGTTTAAGTTTTCCGTCGCGGGAGGAATTCCAGGAATCAATCCCGAGTAGTTCTGAAGCAAAATAAAAATAAAAATCGAAACCACCAAAGGGACATACTGGTCAGAGTGATGGCCCACAATGTCGTGCAAAAGCTTTCTGAAATATCCCACCAAAGAGGTCAAAGCATTCACGAAGGTGAATCGGCCCTCAGGAAGAATCATTTTCTCAGTGTTCTTCAACTGAGAGTGGGCCACCAGTCCAGCAACGGTCACAACACCCGCGGTAAGAGCAGCCCCAGCCACATGATGAAACTCGTGAGCTATTCCTAATGAGTTAAAAAGTGAAACGCCACCGGCCATCTTTCATTAAAACCTTTCGATCCCCAGATACTTCTCAATCATTGCTTTTCCGTCAACTGACTATCTCGTCGAAAATAGCGCCGGCTCTCGACCAGGGCTGCCAAGACACCGGACACAATGATGAGAGACAAACCTAACGTAAAACCCAAGAGGTGGGGCTTTAGAAAAACTAAAATCCCGGCAATAATGGCCAAAAACATGGAGGATTTGATCATCAGTAAAAATGCGAAAACACTACTCTTTTTGACATTGAGCAGAGAAAACTGAACGGCCCAGGATGCCATCATGAGGTTAACGAAGCTCAGAATTCCTCCAACGGCAAACCACAGGCCCGCTTCGGATCCTCGCCACCAAAACATCCCAATGGTTGACCCAATCAACAATACAAATGAGATCACTAACGTGATTTTAAGCTCCATCTTTGCGTACGCTCCTCACCAGCTTCATAAGGAAAAAGACTCCCGAGGCAAAGCCCAAAACAAGCCCAATCATCCCCAAAAGCGGCATGGTTCCCCACCTTTTGTCGAGCCAAAGCCCCGTTAAAAGCCCCGAGACCACACAAAACCCCAACTGAGAAGCCGCAAAAGCAAGCGCCAGGGTTTTACTTTGCATAGGCCTCATCCAAAGCGCGGCAAGAGGCCTCGATAACTCTGCCCATGACATCTGAATCATGGCGAGCTGAAAGGAAGCAGGCCTCAAACTGACTTGGTGGATAGTAAACGCCCTGATTAAGAAGGGACCAAAAGAACTTCTTAAATCGTTCCAAATCACATTTTTTCGCATCCGAGAAATTCTTAGGCGCCTCGGCAGTAAAGAAAACAGTAAACATACTGCCCGCCCGCGCCACACAAACAGGATAGGATCGAGACTCAATGTGAGCATTAAGGGCGTCCGCCCACTCATGGGAATGATAGTCGAGTCTCTGATAAAAATGCTTTCGGTCTTTCTCGATTAACTCGAGAGAGGCGAGTCCAGCTGCGGCACCCAGAGGGTTTCCTGAAAGTGTTCCGGCCTGATAAACAGGTCCCAGCGGCGCTATCATTTCCATAATCTCTCTGCGCCCTGCATAGGCTCCGACCGGAAGGCCGCCACCAATAATCTTTCCATAACATGTCAGATCGGGCGTGATTCCATAAATCTCTTGAGCTCCGCCCATGGCCAAGCGAAAACCCGTCATCACCTCATCAAAAATCAAAACGCTTTTGTATTGAGTACACAAACCTCTGAGAGAGTTGAGAAAATCAAACTCAGGCACAACAACGCCCATATTACCACAAACAACTTCAAGCATAACGCCAGCGATCTTATCGCCAAACTTTTCGAAGGCTTCTTTGAGCGCGCTCGAGTTGTTGAAGGGAAGAACGATCGTGTTGGCGAGGGTGCTTCCCGGAATCCCTGCTGAATCTGGAGTTGACTGCGCCGTCAGTCCACTTCCCGCAGCAACCAAAAAGGAGTCACCATGGCCGTGATAAGTTCCCTCAAACTTCACAATCACTTCGCGATTGGTAAAGCCGCGAGCAACTCGAATCGCCGACATGCATGCTTCTGTTCCCGAGTTCACCAGTCGAATCAAATCAGCAGAGGGCAGGAGCTCTTTCATCTTCTGTCCAAGTCGAATCTCCCTCTCGGACGTGATTCCGAAGGAAGTTCCATCTCGTGTTGCTGACTGAATGGCCGCCTCAATGGTGGGGTGCGAATGCCCGTGAATCAGCGCACCCCAAGATCCCACCAAATCAACAAGCTCATTTCCATCAGCATCCACAATGAAGGGGCCCGAGCCCCGCACCGCGACAAAAGGCCTGCCGCCCACCGATCGAAATGAACGAACTGGGGAATTAACTCCTCCTGGAAAAACCTGGCGCGCCTGTGAAAACAAATCCTCAGATCTTGTTGATTTCATCGAGAAGCCTTTTCCTTCTGTCTCTTGCGGATATTTTTAAGCAAATATTCCGCTCGATAGTTTTCGGGGTTTTCATTCAAAATCTCCTGGATCAAAGAAACAGCCTTTTCGCTTTCTCCTCGAATCTCATAACAGTGCGCCATCTCTACTCGTACAGAAAATAAATCGGGCTTACACTGAGCCGGAAGCTGAGCTGCGCCCCACTCAAGAGTCTTCGTACAGTTCTTGGCGAGAGAAAACGTCTGCATCATATCAAGCTGAGCCTCGCGCAATCTTTTGCAATCGCTAGCCGACTGCGCCCCTTCCCAAAAATGTTTAAATGAAGCCTCGGCCTGAGCATAGTCTCTTAGTTCTAGATAGACTCGCCCCACCTCCTGCCAAGACTGCTGCGGAATTCGCCCACCCTCAATCATCGGCTTAAGAAACTCCAACGACTTTTCCGGATCCTGAAGATGTACTCGAGACACAAATGCCGCTTTGAGGCGGAGCTCGTCTGTCGATTTTTGAAAAAAGAGAGAGTCGTTGAACTCTGAAATAGCCATCTCAGCGGCCTTCATTCCTTCGCGATAATCAAACAGCTGATTGAAACAAAGATCAGCCAACCCCTTTAATGAATCAAAACGAAGCTGATCTTTGTAAGAATTTTTCTCGATGGCCTGGAGGTAGAAGTACCGCGCCAATTGGCCTCGCTGATTCGCCGCCTCAGACTCCGCCCTCTCAAACAAAGATCGAGCACCGCCCTGACATGCGGAAAAAAAGAGACCAAAAAGAAGGGCGGCTCTAAGCCTTCCCTTCTGTTGCAACCTCATCTTCATCTGACACCACCCGAGTCACTGAGGTCACCCGTTCTCCTTCATCAAGCGCGATCAATCTCATGCCCTGGGTATTTCGACCAATGACAGAGATTTCCTTCACCTTAATCCGAATCAATTTGCCGCCACTTGTGACAATCATCACCTCATCGGCCTCACAAACCTGAAGGGCCGCTACAACGGCTCCATTTCTATCCGACGTTTTGATTGTGATAATACCTTTTCCGCCTCGGCTTTGAGATCGATACTCCTCAGCGTCAGTGCGCTTGCCGTATCCAAACTCACTCACGGTCAATAGCTGTGCTTTTGGATCTATCAAATCCAAGCCAACGACTTTGTCTTTTTCCTCGAGGTCAATTCCTCGGACACCGCGCGCTGCGCGTCCCATCGGACGAACATCGTCCTCTGCAAAACGAATGCTCATTCCATCTTTTGTCGAAATGAGGATTTCGTCTTTTCCGTTACTTAATGATGTGCCGATCAATCGGTCTCCACCATCAAAGTGAATGGCAATGATTCCTGATGCGCGAGGATTAGAGAACTGCATCAAGTCTGTCTTCTTGATGATTCCTAGCTCGGTCACCATCACAACAAATCGACCTTCCTCGAATTTTCGTACCGGCAAAATTCCGCAAACCTTCTCATCTGGTGCAAGTCGAACCAAATTGACGAGAGGACGTCCTTTTGCGGTTCGAGAGGCTAGAGGAATCTCGTAAACCTTCAGCCAAAACATTCGGCCCTTATCGGTGAAGATCAAAAGATAAGAATGTGTAGAGGCAACAAAGATCTTCTCCACAAAATCTTCTTCCCTTGTCGTCATTCCAATCTTACCTGTACCGCCTCGTCGCTGAGCCCGATAAGTCCCAGATGGAGCTCGTTTGATGTAACCTTCATGCGAAATAGTGACGACCATTTCCTCTTCGGGAATAAGCTCCTCAGTCGCAATCTTGGTCACTGGCGCAACAATCTTACTTCGTCGTTCATCGCCAAACTGATCGCGAATCGCGACACACTCGGAACGAATAATCGCAAACAACTTCTTCTCCGATGCCAAAAGCTCCTTTAGCTCAGCGATTCGAGCTCTAAGGCCCTTCAGCTCCTCAAGAATCTTAGAGCGCTCAAGACCAGTGAGCCTTTGAAGTCTCATCTCGAGAATGGCGTTGGCTTGTTCAACAGTGAACTTGAATTTGGCTACGAGTCCCTCGCGCGCCTCTTCGCCAGTCTGGCTCTTTCGAATGAGAGCAATAACAGCGTCAATTTGATCGAGTGCCTTTTCATAGCCTTCAAGAATGTGTGCCCGCGTCTGTGCTTTTTTCAGCTCATAAACAGATCGACGAATGACGATCTCTTTTCGATGTCCGATGAAGGACTGCACGATTTCCTTCAAGTTAAAAATCTTGGGGCGCTTATTTTGGATCGCTAAAAACGTAATCCCAAACGAATCCTGCATTTGAGTTTTGTCATAAAGCTGATTCAAAACGATGTCGGCTGCAGCGTCTCTCTTAAGCTCGATGATGATTCGAATACCTTCTCGGTTACTCTCATCTCGAATATCTGAGATCCCATCGATCTTTTTATCACGAACGGACTCGGCAATCTGCTCCACCAGCCGGGCCTTGCTCAGCTGATACGGAATCTCTGTAACAACAATTCGATTGCGGTTCTTCTCCTCTTCAATCTTAGCGACCGCTCGCATGATGAGGCTTCCCCGCCCCGTTCGATATGCCTGAACAATTCCATCGGTTCCGCAGATCTGAGCTCCTGTTGGAAAATCCGGCGCGGGAACCATTTGAATAAGCTCATCGATTGAAATCGAGGGATTGTCGATTGTTGCAACAACGGCGTTCATCACTTCAGTCAGATTATGAGGCGGAACGCTGGTGGCCATACCAACAGCAATCCCTGTTGTGCCGTTAATCAAAAAACTCGGAATGGTTGTTGGAAGCACGACGGGCTCTTCAGTGGAGCCGTCATAGTTAGGAACAAACTCAACAGTTTCCTGTCCAATCTCATTCAGAAACTCTTCCGCGATCTTACTCAGCCGAGCTTCTGTATATCGGTAGGCGGCTGCATTATCACCGTCGATGGAACCGAAGTTTCCTTGGCCTTCGACCAGCATATATCGCATGTTCCAATCCTGGGCCAAGCGAACCATGGCATCATAGACTGCCATATCACCATGAGGGTGATATTTCTTAAGCACTTCACCGACAACCCCGGCTGACTTCGAAAATCTCTTTGAAGATAAGAGATCTTCTTTAAACATCGCATATAGAATCCGACGATGGACGGGCTTCAATCCGTCACGGATATCGGGAATCGCCCTGCCAATGATTACGCTCATCGCATAATCGAGGTAGGAGTTCTTCATTTCATCTTCAATGGTGACTGGCTTAATGCCTGGGACAAGATCACTCATAACTAAATATCCAAATTCCTTACACGAAGAGCGTTGGCTTCAATAAACTGTCGTCGATCCTCTACCTCATCTCCCATGAGGGTGGTGAACAAGGCATCCGCCTGCACCGCATCATCCACATTCACCTTAAGCAAAGTTCGTTTCTCAGGATTCATGGTCGTCTCCCAGAGCTGGTCTGGGTTCATTTCTCCCAAGCCTTTGTAGCGCTGGATGTAGATCCCTTTTTCAGCTCTCGATCTTACCGCGCGCGATACATCTTGAGGGCTTGCCATTGCAGTAGAGGTTTCCTCACCATCGAGTTGAGCTGGAAACTCTCCAAATCCTGCCACCTCTTTTGCCTGTTCAAACAACTTCGAGAGATCGCCCCCAGTTAGAGCTGACTTCTCCACCTGAAACTCGCGCTCATATCCCGCCTCAAAACATTTCACAGAGACAGCATCACCGCTGAGGGACACCGTATACATTTTCTTCAGCACAGCCTCGCTGAGCTCTTTTTGCAAGTTGGTCCAGAAGTCTGCTTTTCCAAAGATAGATATGTCTCGGGCTAAATGAATCAACGCAGTGGCAAGAAAATCCGTATCAAACCGTTGATTGAGTTTTGCCACTCCATTGAGAAAGTGAGTGGCCTTTTTGACATACTCTTTAAATTTTTCGCTCTTAATAGAGGCTCCGCCTTTAAACTTCAGGCTAAGGCCCTCGACTCCTTCGTCGAGCAGAAAGCTCGACATCGCCTCTTCGTCCTTGAAGTACATTTCCTTTTTCCCTTTTTTGATTCGATAAAGGGGTGGCTGAGCGATATACAAATGTCCGTTCTCAATAATCTGAGACATCTTTCGATAAAAGAACGTCAAGAGGAGCGTTCGAATGTGCGATCCATCATGATCCGCATCCGTCATCAAAACTATCTTGTGATAGCGGAGCTTATCGACTGCAAAATCTTCATCACCAATACCGGTGCCCATGGCCGTGATCAGAGTTTTGATATCGTCGTGGCCCAACATTTTGTCCAAACGCGCCCGCTCAACGTTCAGAATTTTTCCCTTCAAAGGCAAAATGGCTTGGTACATTCGGTTTCGACCAAGCTTGGCCGACCCACCGGCGGAGTCTCCCTCAACGATATAGAGCTCGCACAGCGCTGGGTCTCTCTCCTGGCAATCCGCCAGCTTTCCTGGAAGACCTTGAAAATCCAACGCGGATTTTCTTCTCGCTAACTCGTGAGCCCGCTTAGCAGCCTCTCGAGCTACTGCGGCATCAACGATCTTCTGAACGATCTTCTTCGCAATTCCTGGATTTTCATCCATGAAGTATTTGAGATATTCGTGAGTTGCTGACTGAACGATCCCCTTCACTTCTGAATTGCCGAGCTTCGTCTTGGTCTGACCCTCAAATTGAGGATTAGGAATCTTGACTGAAATGATCGCACAAAGACCCTCTTTGCAGTCGTCTCCGGAAAGCGTCAGTTTGGAATCTTTGATCAAATTGTTTGCTGAAGCGTAGGTATTGATCGCTCGCGTGATTGCAGATCGAAACCCGAGCAAGTGCGTTCCGCCCTCGTGAGTGTTGATGTTGTTGCAATAACTAAAGACGGTCTCCGCATAAGTCGTATTGTACTGAAATGCGACTTCAACAATACATTTTTCCTTCTCTGTCTTGAAGGAAACAATGTCGTGGAGAGTCTGCTTCTTGTTGTTCAAAAACTCAACGAAGGACTTCACTCCGCCTTCATAAATATATTCTGTTTTCTTCCCTGCGCCTTCGTCTTCAAAAATAATCTTCACACCGGGATTGAGGAACGCAAGCTCCCGAAATCGAAGCGCTAGTGTGTCGTAGTTAAATTCGAGGGTTTCAAAAATTTCTCCGTCAGGCCAAAAGCGAATCGTGGTTCCGCGTCTTGAGGACGCACCCATAGACTCAACAGGTGTTATTGGCTTTCCTTGAGAATACTTCTGCTCAAAAACTTTTCCCTCGCGCTCAATCTTCAAATGCAAAAGTTTGGACAAAGCATTAACGCAAGAAACCCCGACCCCGTGCAAGCCGCCAGAAACTTTGTAGGCACCTTCCTCAAATTTTCCGCCAGCGTGAAGCACAGTCATGACGACTTCGGCGGCGTCCTTACCCTTCATTGTCGGATGCGGTCCAACAGGAATACCCCGACCATTATCGGAAACAGTGATTGAACCGTCTTTGTGCAAGATCACGTTGATGGTATTGCAATAACCCGCCATCGCTTCATCGATTGAGTTGTCGACGACTTCGTAGACAAGATGATGAAGACCCTGTTCACCGGTAGAGCCGATGTACATGGCAGGCCTTTTTCGAACAGCCTCTAGGCCTTCAAGAACTTTAATATCTCCAGCGCCGTAGCTTGCTGATGGGTCCTGCTTTTTTGCGAGATTTTCATCCATAATAACCCTCAAAACCTATCGATCTTGGGGGTTATGGGCAAGCCTCCAGATGGGGCGAATCGATGGTTTTTTCCGCTAAATCAATCACTTTAAAACCCTGAAACTGAGAGTGAAGAGCCTTCACTTTGCTGATCTCAGCGGTCGTTACAAACAACTGTCCTGGATAGTTCGAAAGATAGGTCACCAGAGCTTGAACCCGAGCATCGTCCAACTCAGAAATGATGTCATCCAAGAGCAAGATCGGGGTAAACGTTCGGAACTTTTTGGTCAGCTCGAGCTGTGCCACTTTGAGAGCAATCACAAGCCCCCTGATCTGTCCTTGGCTGCCGTATGTTCGAGCCTCCATATCCTGAATGAAAAAGCTCATATCGTCTTTGTGTGGACCTACCAGACTGTGTCCTGAAGCTATCTCTGCCTCAGCGTACCGATTCAGTTTATCCACAAGTAGCCTTTCGATTTCCTGTGCATCGAGACCTCGCGGAGAGCCTTCCAGCCGGTGTTCATACTGCGTTCTGACGAACTCCCGGACACCAAACAGACTTTGATAGATCGACCCTAAGGACTCATTGAGAATATCAATCGTATCCGCCCTCTCGCGATAAATCGGAACTGCTGATTCAATCAATCCCTCAGTCCAGGGCACGAGCGAATCAAGAGGGGCTTTTCTATCCTTTAGCATCTTGAGGAGCAAATTTCGCTGCTTCAAAATCTTCTCGTACTTTTTAAGAACCAAAGCAAAAGAAGGATTGAGTGAAACACACAGCTCATTCAAAAAGTCTCTGCGCGCCTCTGGCCCTGATTTAATCAAGGACAGATCATCCGGGGAAAATGTCACACTCCCCCCGATCAATGGATATCGTGCTTTGGAGGTGACTGCCTTTCCATCAATCTCGAGTCGCTTTCGGCTATCTTCCATGGAAATCAAGACTCGAGAAGCTGTCGGTTTTTCGAGCTCGGCTGCCACTGACGCTTGAGAAAATGAATTCTGAACCAGTTCGTTTGATCGAGCAGACCGAAAGCTCTTAAGCTGAGTTAACAGACTGAGTGCTTCTAGAATTGAGGTCTTACCCACTGCATTAGGACCAACGACAACATTCAATTGAGGATGAAAATCACGAATAGAAAAATAAGAAAACTTTCTAAACTGAATCAGTTTGAGAGAAGAGACACGAATAAAAGTCTCCTTCTAAATCCTAGTAGGTAGCTTCATTACCAAGCTGCATCGGCATGACAATATTGAGAGATCCGTCGAATTCCTTCCCTCGAATCAAACTCGGTGACAATACATCACTCAACTCGAGAACGACCTCATCTTGCTGTTGAAGCGCATTCAAAACATCCATGAAATATCCAGCATTAAAACCGATATCCAGTTGATCTCCGCCGTAGTCGATTTCGACATCTTCGCGCGCTTCTCCAAGCTTGGGATTACTTGAAGAAAGTCTGAGTTTATCTTTTTCAAAGGTAAACTTCACTGACCGTGAATGCTCTGCAGTGAGGATAGAAATTCGCTTCAATGAATTGAGGAGCTGGTCTCTATTGACCACAATTCGACGGTCATTATTCTTCGGAATAACCGGCGTGTAATCAGGAAACTCTCCATCAAGAAGTCTCATAAACAACATCGTTTGTTTATCTTCGTTCCAGAAAACAACATTGTTCTCGATGAAACAGCATCCGATTTTTTCACAATCCGACAAAACTCTCTTTAACTCTGAGAGACCTTTTCGAGGAAGAATGACACCTTTCTCGAGATTAATCTTTTCAAGGCCTTTAATCTCCTGGTCCATCATTGATAGACGATGCCCATCCGTTGCTACCATTCGCAGATGAACTTTCCCATTCGACTTCACTTGTTCAAAGAAAACACCGCTTAAATCATATCGAGTTTGGTCATTTGAAACCGCGAAAATGGTGTGATCAATCATTTGAACCAGACCGGACTTCGGCAAGTAAAATGACTTATCAGAGCTCGCCTGAGGTAACTGAGGAAACTCATCTGAATCCTGACCAACCAATTTAAATAAACTTTTTCCAGCAGTTAACTCGACCCAGAAATTCTCAAACACCTTCCACTTCACCATGGTGCCTGCTGGGAGTTCTTTCACGATCTCATACAGACTCTTCGCCGGAATAGTGATTCGGCACTGCTGAGAGACCTGTGCTGGATAGTCTGTTCGAATACCCACTTCCAAATCAGTGGCTGAAAAAACAATCTTATCGTCGTGAGCCTCTAACAATATGTGACTCAGAATCGGAATCGTATTTTTTCGATCAACGATCGATTGAACACGCTGAAGTGCTTTTAAAAGTACTTCCTGATCAACTTCAAATGCACCGATCTGCTTGTTAGTCATAAAATCCCTAAACCAGGGGCTAGCTAAAGCTCCTTCGATTTCTTTGTAAACGCCTTTTTTCAGTCGAAAGTTGAACAATCTTCATTGAAAAAAATTGAAAAGATGGCATTTTAGGAGCTCCTAAGGGCCTGTAGCTCAGCTGGGAGAGCGCCACAATGGCATTGTGGAGGTCATCGGTTCGATCCCGATCAGGTCCACCACTTTATCAACAGCCACTACTTCTAAAATTTAAAAAAACCTTCCTCCTTCGTCGTAGTAGGCGCCACTTTTCTGTTCATAAGATGTAAATATATGAAATTATTAGTTTTTTGTGAGGCCCCCCATGTTGATAGATCGTGTGTAGTTTCATGAGAAGGATGGTTCATCCACAGGTAGCCTTGTCCATAAACAGCGATGAACAATGAATACACACCCCTCTGTTGAAATGTCTGGAGCTATCAACAAGAAGATTTTCGCGGCAGCAATCTTATGTCGATTAAATAAACAAAGTTTGAAGTCTTATGTAAAAACCTGTGCATAACTTTTCGTCAAATTAAAAAAAATCAATAATATCAAGTGCATATAACTTGAAAAGCCTGTGCATAAACCTGTGCATAAACCTGTTGATGGAGTTGTGTATAAATGCAGTGCGGCACAGAATGAGGAGTTAGAAACACTTTGTGCACAGGTCATTGAACAGCGCGTCAAACGAGAACTTAATATTTAGACTTGTTGGAAGAATGCTTCGAGTCGATGAAGCCCATCTTTTAACATGGGCTCTGAGGACTTTGTCTTGTCAATCTTTCGAATGGCATGAAGGACCGTGGTATGATTTTTACCACCAAACAAAGTGCCAATGTCGGGCAGTGAAAGGTGAGTATACTTTCTGCACAGATACATAGCTAGTTGGCGAGGAATTGCCAGCTGTCGATTTTTTCTCTCCGATTTCAAATCGGCGACAGAGATTTGAAACTCTTTTGCCACCAAACGCAGAATTTCTTCGGGATCTCGTTGGAAACCACCATCCATGTCGGGCAGATCATGCTGCAAAACTTTTTTGCAGAGATCTAAATTAATCTCTGAACCCGTAAGAGACGCATAAGCGCTTAGCTTGATGAGAGCGCCCTCCAGCTCTCGAATGTTCGCTCGGTACATTCGAGCGAGAAAAAAGGCGACATCATTTGAGATCTCTATACCATCCATCTCAGCCTTTTTGATGACAATGGCTACCCTCGTCTCCATTTCGGGGGCCTTGATATCGACGATCAATCCCATCTCAAATCGGCTTCGCAAGCGGTCTTCAAGGCCTTCAATCTGTGTCGGAGGGCGATCAGAAGAAAGAACAATTTGTTTTTGATGCTCATAGAGAGAGTTAAAAGTGTGAAAGAACTCCTCCTGCACCCGCTCTTTTCCAGAGATAAACTGAATGTCGTCGATCACCAAGACATCGCAATTTTTTCGGTAGCGCTCTCTGAACTCCTCCATTCGACCAAACCGAATGCTTTCGATCATATGGTTCGTGAATTTTTCAAAGGTTGTATAGTGAACGCGCGAACCGGGGAACTTTTCTTGAATCTTAAGCCCAATCGCATTCATCAAATGGGTTTTTCCAAGGCCAACATCGCCGTAGATGAAAAGTGGATTGTATTGTCGTCCCGGGGCTTCGGCGGCAGCAAAACAAGCGGCGTGCGCAAACTGGTTGCTTGCTCCCACGACAAACGTTTCGAAACCATACTTGGGATTGAGCTGACTGGTCCCCGTGGGGGCCTTTAAAGCCGGAGATTTGAGGCCAGGGGCGTTTTGAATTGAGCGCTTAGCCATTTCCTCAACTGTGACCGAGGTTCGGGGTTTGGCCGTCTCGGTCGTAAACAAATCCGGTGCTACAACGAACTCCAGCTTAAATCGAGCCTGAGAGGCCTCATCAAAGATCTCCTGGATATGATTCGAAAAGTGGTCAAACACCCAATTTCTCAGGAATTTGTCAGAAAAGCCGAGTAGCAGGGTCCGTCCTCGAGAGCCCACCAGCTTGATACGAGGCATGAAAGTCTGAAAATACTGAGGCCGCGTCGACTTCTCGATCATGTAAGACGAGGCTTTTTCCCATGCCGATTGCATTTCAGGTGTAACAGGCCCTGGAGCCTCTTGATTTTCGACAGACTCTTTCATACAACGTGTGCTTGGAAAGTTTACCTCGCGACTCCCTAGATAAAGGTTGATGAGGGTCTCGGGTCAAACTTTTTTTGGAGTATAAAAGAAGATGAAAAGAACATACAGCCCAAGCAAAACCCGTCGCAAACGGACTCACGGATTTCTCACGCGCATGGAGACCCCTGGTGGTCGACGGGCACTGAGCCGCCGAAGAACAAAGGGTCGTAAGCGACTGACGGTCTCTGTGTACAAAAAGTAGTGTAATTTCAAAGCCCT
This sequence comes from uncultured Bacteriovoracaceae bacterium, assembly GCA_964655245.1. Lineage (GTDB taxonomy): Bacteria > Bdellovibrionota > UBA2394 > UBA2394 > UBA2394 > JBEIHI01. Next base: position 42,192 of record CAZZLQ010000002.1, read on the forward strand.
GGGTTTGGCCATGAGGCTCAGAAAAAAAGATAGACTGCTTAAAAGGTCAGATTTTAAGGCGCTTTTGACCGAAGCGCACGCCGGTCGTCGTGCGCAAAACATCCTCAAAATCGGTAGTTTCAGAGTGTATCGAAATCTGCAGGAGACCCCTGCTCGGCTCGGGATTAATGTTGCACGCCGAATTCTAAAGAGCAGCGTGGATCGAAATCGAGTGAAGCGGTGCTTGAGAGAATTTTTCAGGCTCAATAGAGATCGATTGTCCGGAGATTATTTGTTCAAGCTCGAGCGAGCTCCGCAGTCGCAGTCTTGCGTAGACCTTACAGCGCCACTGAAGCGACTGTTGAGTGACTAAATATATAGAGGCGTTGAATGATCAATCTGGTCTTGTTGCAGTGCGTTAAAATTTATCAAGCTCTTTCAATGGTGATTCACTCGGTAGCAGGTCTCATCGGGGTAGACACCCAGTGTAAGTTTCCCGAATCGTGCTCTCGTTATGCGGTGCGTCAGCTATCAGACAAAGATCTTGGATCTTTCCGGGCTGTTCAACGCATAGCGTTAAGGCTATTGATGTGTTCTCCGCTCTACGGACTTTTGGTGAAGGAGTAATTCAAAATGGATTTCAAAACGATACTGGCTTTTGCGCTGATGATTCTGATCTACATTTTTTTCTTCCAGCCAACAGTTCCTCCGCCACCACCCGCGGCAACTCAGACCGCGGAGCAAAAAAGTGAGAAGGCTGCTGGAGTTGGTGACACAAAGCAGGAGCGCGCTGCGTCAAAGTTAGATGCGAAAAACGCCGAGCTACAGAAGAAAAGATTTGTACTGGAAAATCAAAGCCTCTCCGTAAACTTAAATGGTTTAGGCCAAGTTGTTGACTTGAAGCTGAAGAAGTATGAGAAGTCTTTTGGTTCTGAGGAAAAGGTTGCCTATAGTTTTAGCGAGGCTCCGCTGAATCGAGGTCAGCTTCTTGGGCCATCAGGTGAGCCTAACTGGCAGCTGAAGTCTCAATCCCCAAGTGAGCTAACCCTTGTTGCGAGAGCTGGCGATCTCCAGTATGAGCGAGTGATTGCGCTGAGCCCAAGCGATCCGTATGTCCTTGAGGTTAAAGAGTCGGCACTCAATGTCGCATCTTCGAGCGTTCGTTTGGTTCCTCAACTGAGCCTCTTTCATCCCTTTGAGTATGAGACTCCAAAGCCGGGATTCTGGGCAACGCTGATTAAGCCTCAAACAGAGATTCAGTCGATCGTCTTTTACTTGGACGGCGCTTTGAAACGAGTGACTCTGGCTGAGGTGCAGAGCGCGCAAGACAGGGAGGGTGCGATTCAGTACGGCGGATACACCTCGCGCTACTTCTTCTTGGGAGCGGTTCCATTGGACACTTCAATGACGGGCCTTAGTTTTATGAGACTACCCTCAAGAAGCATTTTGTCGTCTTACAAATTCAGCGAAAAACAGCTCCCGCCTCAGGAGAAAACCTCATTTTCCTATCAACTTTATCTGGGACCAAAGAACCTGAGCTATCTGACCCCTATGGGATCTTCATTGGGGGAGGTTGTTGAGTACGGCTCTTGGATTGGCCCGATTTCGCGCTTCCTTCTTGGCATTCTGAATTTTTTCCACGGGCTCATTCCGAACTTCGGGGTGGCAATCATTTTACTCACTCTCTTGGTTAAGTGCCTTTTGTTTCCGCTTGCTTACAAGGCTGCGGTCTCAGCCCGAAGGCTTCAGGTGATCGCTCCCCGAATGCAGGATATCAAAACCCGATACAAGGACGATAAGTTCCGTATGCAGCAGGAAATGATGGCTCTCTATAAAACAGAGAAGGTGAACCCGTTCGGCGGCTGCTTGCCACTTCTTCTGCAGTTTCCCATTTTCATCGCGCTTTATCGTCTGTTTTTTGTATCCATTGAAATGCGGCATACCCCATTCTTCGGCTGGATCAAGGACCTCTCGGCCCATGACCCCTATTTGATCACCCCCATTATCATGGTCGCTCTCATGTGGCTGCAGCAGAAGATGACCCCCATGCCACCAGCCATGGAGGACAATGAGGCCGTACAGATGCAGCGAGCGATGCTCAAGTGGATGCCACTTATGTTTGGTGGGCTTATGCTGTTTCTGCCAGCGGGTCTAAACCTGTACTTTTTGACGAATGCGGGCTTTTCAATCCTTCAGCAAATTTATCTCAACAGGCACCTCGAAATGAAGTATCCACTTCCCGCGAGCCCCAAAGCCAAGCTGGCTTAAGGGGCCTCGGTAAGTATGACCTTCGAGATTGATACCATAGTGGCCCCAGCCACCCCGGCAGGGCGGTCGGCGATCGCCCTCATTCGCCTGTCGGGGCCCAAAACGAAAGCTATCGTGGCTTCCATGGCGAATCGCATTTTCATGGATAGACGGCCTACCCTTACACTTTTGCTGTCCCGAGACGGCTCGCCGTTGGATGAGGCCCTGGTCACTCTGTTTGAAGGCCCCCGCTCGTACACGGGCGAAGACTTGGTGGAGATCGCCTGCCATGGAAACCCCATCATTGTGGAAAGAATTGTCTCCGATATTGTTTCACGTGGAACACGCCTCGCCGGTGCAGGCGAATTCACCCAGCGGGCTCTAGCCAACGAGAAACTGCGACCCGACCAGGTCGAGGGGTTGGAATGGATGCTCAACTCCAGGAGTTTTGTGGGCGCGCAGATTGGCCTACGAGCAAAGCTTGGTCAGGTGGGGGCATCCGTGGATGCCTTGAGGTCTAGCCTCATTGATGTTTTAAGCGAGCTGGAGGCTGAGCTGGACTTCTCGGAAGAAGAGGCTGGCGCCTTTGATGTTCGGTCGGCCTCAAGGCGGCTTTTGGAGCTAGCAGAAACTGTTTCTGGTTGGGTTCGAGCCTTTGAAAGAAACAAGACCTTTGTTAGATCCGCTCGTGTCGTCCTCTTGGGACGGCCGAACTCTGGCAAGTCCTCCTTGTTCAACGCCTTGATTGGGTTCAACAAGGCGATCGTCTATGAAGCGCCAGGAACGACCCGAGACGTTGTTGAGCATGAGACTGTCGTTAATGGCCGACCCCTCACATTGGTTGACACCGCAGGAATTAGAGAGGCGGAGGACGAGGTTGAGAGGCTTGGGATTGGGCGAAGTATGGAGGCTGCCCGCGGCTCATCGACCGTCTTGTGGGCCTGCGACCGCGGGACTTTTGATGATCAAGGCGTTCAGAAGGCCCTCGAGGGCTGTCGAGTGTTAAGGGTAGAGACAAAAGCAGACCTTAAGGCGGCCGCAGAGAGGGGCTCAACCGCCGACTTTCTGGTTTCAGCTAAAAGCGGCCTAGGTCTGGATGACCTTAGGCAGGCCATCGCCTTTCAAGAGGGGGCCGAGGCCGATGACTTGAGTTTGACCTCTGATCGACAAGCGGGCCTGGCCGCCCTGGCGGAGAAAAGCCTGAGAGAGGCTTCGGAGATGATGGAAAGCGGGGTTAGTTTGGACCGGGTAGTTGCGACTGCGAATGAGGCCAAGGCAAGAATTGAGGAGATCACTGGCCGAGTCACGGCGGAAGATGTTCTGGCATCAATTTTTTCGAAGTTTTGCATAGGAAAGTGATATGTTTCATGTGAAACATTCATCCCCCTCCAATGTTTCACATGAAACATGGTGAAGAGATTAGAAAAATGAATCTGAGCGACTCAAATTTTGATGTGATTGTTGTTGGTGGAGGCCATGCTGGAGTTGAGGCCTCAGCGGCTGCTGCAAGAATGGGCCGCCGGACCCTGATGATCACGATGAATGTCGATCAAATAGGAGCTATGTCTTGCAACCCGGCGGTTGGAGGGCTTGGAAAGAGCCAGCTTGCTCGCGAAGTGGACGCCCTAGGGGGCTTGATGTGCCAAGTGGCCGACCAGTCCGCCCTTCAGTACAGGGTTTTGAATGAGGCCAAAGGGGCAGCAGTTCGGGCAACCCGAGTGCACGTTGATCGACATGAATATCGGCAGCGAATGAAATTCGCCCTTGAGACGTTGAAAAACCTGTCGGTGAAGCAGGGCCAGGTGAAGAGGCTCTTGTTTGAGGGGCAAAATCTGGTCGGAATTGAGACTTCGGTTGGTCAAAAGTTCTATTCTTCAGCAGTTGTGATTACCACTGGCACCTTTATGAACGGCAAGGCCCACATTGGAGCTCAGAATTTTGCCTCCGGACGCGCTGGCGAGCCCCCCTCGGTGGGGCTGTCGGACTTTCTCGCCTCAATTGGCATTCGTATTGGTCGTTTGAAAACTGGGACGGTTCCGCGGGTTGACCGGCGGACCATTGATTTTAGCAAAACAGAGGAGCAAACATCTCAGAAGGATTGCCAGCCCCTATCGTTTTTCACAAAAAGTCTCAGAGACGACCTTGAGAGTGCTCACATCACCTTCACAACTGGCGATACTCATGATGTTATTCGTTCGGGCTTGCCGTTTTCCCCACTTTATTCGGGCATCATTCAAAGTCGCGGTCCGCGATACTGCCCTTCTGTCGAAGATAAGGTCGTTCGATTTGCGGATAAGGAGCGCCACCAAGTGTTTTTGGAGCGGGAGGGCCGCTGGACAGAGGAGGTCTATGTTGGAGGACTTTCCACGAGTCTTCCGTATGAGTTTCAGCTGAAGGCTCTGCGAACAATACCAGGGCTTGAGAGGGTTGAGATCATTCGACCAGGATACGCAATTGAGTATGACTATATCGATGCCACCCAGTTAAAGCCCTCACTCGAAATGAAGGATGTCGGTGGGCTTTTCTTTGCTGGTCAAGTCAACGGGACTTCTGGCTATGAAGAAGCGGCTGCCCAGGGAGTTTTGGCGGGAATCAACGCCGCCCTTTTTGCGTCCGATCGAGACGCCTGGATCCCCAAGAGATCGGAGGCGTATCTGGGAGTTTTGGTTGACGACCTGACAACCAAGGAAACCAAAGAGCCCTATCGAATGTTTACATCGAGGGCTGAGTGGAGACTCCTTTTGAGACAAGACAATGCCGAGGATCGGCTCATGCCAACGGCCCACTCATTCGGACTGGTGACTGACATGCAGATGGAGTCTTTTTTAGAGCGGCAAGTTCGACGGCAACTGGCTCGTCAGCGCCTCGACTCTCATCGATTCTTTCCAAACGAGAAGACCAATGAAAAGCTGAGGTCCATTATCGGCTCCGAGATTAAGGTTCCCGCAAGTGCAGCTGAAATCTTGAGACGCCCAACTGTTAATCTAGAGCAGATATGTTCTCTGGATCCATCCGCCCTTGGCGATCTGATGAGCGAGGCGTTTTATCTAGAAACCGCCGTAAAGTACGAAGGCTACATTGGTCAGGCAGGGGCTCACATCTCAAAGATTGAGAAAATGTATGAGATGCGGATTCCCGCAGACTTAGACTATTCGAAGCTTGCTGGTCTTAACCACGAGTCGATTGAAAAGCTTTCTCAAATGCGCCCAACAAGTTTGGGTCAGGCTGCGAGGATTTCTGGGGTCTCACCTGCGACTATTTCTATTCTCGCGATTCATCTTGAAAAGAATAAGAAGCGCGCTTCTCGTGTAGAAAGATCTGAAAGTATTTCTTCATCCGCATCACAATGACGCTTGCATCATTTGCTCTCTATTTGATTTAATAATGATGCGAGAGGGATTACTCAAAATTTAATCAAGGGCAATTGCAGGATGCAGAATAACAACACGCTTCCCCGATTTATCTCAGTGACCAACCAAAAAGGTGGGGTTGGCAAAACTACCACCTCGGTGAATGTTGCTGCGAGCCTGGCCCATCTTGGATTCAAAACCCTTCTCATCGACCTGGACCCCCAAGGCAACGCCAGTAGCGGTGTCGGGGTAGATCGACACTCCTCTGCGACCATCTACGACGTTTTGATCGGCCAGAAAGATTTGGTAGAGTGTATTCAGCCCACCGCGCTCGACAACCTTTTCGTGATCCCCGCAAATCCCAATCTTATTGGCGCCGAGGTCGAGCTGATTAATGCAATCTCTCGGGAAAAGAAGCTGAAGTCCGCTCTCAAGAAGCTGCCGATAGATTTTAAGTTTGTTATTTTCGATTGTCCCCCTAGCCTGGGCCTTCTAACGATCAACGCTTTTACAGCGAGTCACTCCCTCATTATCCCCACTCAGTGTGAGTATTACGCGTTAGAGGGCCTGGGCCAACTTTTGACCACCTATCAAATTGTTAAAGAGGACTTGAATGAGAGCCTCGAGATCGAAGGCGTTGTCCTTACGATGTACGACCCTCGGAATAAATTGACGCATGAAGTCGTTAAGGAGCTTAAGCAGCATTTTCCTGAGAAGCTTTATGACGCGGTGATCCCTAGAAATGTGAAACTGTCAGAGTCTCCTAGTTTCGGTAAGCCCATCATCTTATATGATGCTGAGTCGAAGGGCTGTTCAGCCTATGTTTCTTTGTCACGGGAGATTTTGAGTCGTCTCGGTATCCAGGTTGAAGAGCCGGTTAACGCACTGCAGCAGGAATCGGTTGTGTCAGAAGCGGTTGAGATAAGCCCGCTGCCGGCCCAGGAAGCCGAAAAAGCCGAGGAAGTTCAACAGCTTGTGGTAGATTCCGAAGGGCTCACTCAAGAGGCTCCTCAAAATGAACAGGTTCTTATAGAAGAGGGGCCCTTGGCAGGTGATTCGAGGGGGGTGGCTGCAGAGGTAGTGCCTTCACTTGATATGGAGGCGACTTCAGTGGCGGACGCTCAGTTTACCTTAGAGGGCGAGCTCACTGATGAACAGTGGAGAGCTTTAGAGTTAGCAACGGCACCAGAGTCGGTTGCTGTTGAGACCAATGGGTCAGAAGTTAAAGTGGACGAACATACAGCTTAAGGAGAGTGGTTGGGGATGGAAACAACAAGTAATAAGCCGGAAGCTCCAAAATCAGTACTGGGACGCGGAATCGGAAGTTTGCTGCCAGAGGCAAATAAGCGCGGCTACTTCATGTGCCCAATTGGGGAGTTGTATCCAAACCACGCTCAGCCAAGAAAGCATTTTGATGAGACGAGGCTTCAAGAGTTAGCGCAGAGCATTAGAGAAAAAGGCGTGCTTCAGCCGATTATCGCCAAGAAGACTGACAAGGGATACGTCATCATCGCTGGCGAGCGCCGCTGGAGAGCCTCGCAGATTGCTGGCAAAAAAGAAGTGCCGGTTATTCTGAAGGACCTATCTGATAATGAGATTCTTGAAACTGCCTTGATTGAGAACATTCAGCGGCAGGATCTTAACCCGATTGAAGAGGCCGAGTCCTATCAGCGATTGATTCTGGATTTGGGGCTGACTCAAGAAGAAGTCGCCCGCCGCGTCGGTAAGGATCGCACAACCATCGCCAACGCATTGAGACTGCTTAAGCTCTCGAAAGAGGTTCGCGAGAAGATTGTGACCGGTGAGCTTAGCGTTGGGCACGCTCGATGCTTGATTGTCCTAGAGGACAAGGGAGTTCAGAACCAACTTTTGGCCGAGATTCTCCAAAAAGGCTATTCGGTTCGTCAGGTCGAGGCGCTTGTCAAAAGAGTTAAAGACGGGGCGACTTCTGGTGCCAGTGCAGCAACGAGCACGGAGCGGGTTGAACAAGAGCTCAGCGCGCTGAAGGCGGTGGGCCAAGAGCTGGAAGAATATTTTCAGTCAAAAACCGAGATTCGATCTCATGGAGCGGGACGCGGTCAAATCATAATTCAATATTTGACCCAAGAAGATTTTGATAGAATCATTGGAAAGGTTCGCAAATCTCATGAGCAATCGAAGATCCAGTCTATCAACCATTACACTTCTTGATCGCGGCTGCGAGTTTACCGGCAAGCTCTCCTTTGAGGGGGTAGTCCGGATCGACGGCGTTTTTCAAGGAGAGGTTTTTTCTCATGATCATTTGATTGTTGGGGACGGCGCAGTGGTGGAGGCCAATGTGGAGATTGGCGAGATCGAAATCGGGGGCTCCTTTAAAGGGCAGATTCTCGCTCGAGACAAAGTGATTGTTCATTCTACGGGCCGTATCCAGGGGCAAATTCAGACCAAGGAAATCGAGGTTCGTCCCGGAGGAGTCATTGACGGCTCCATTGAAATGACCCCCCTTCGCGAGGCGGTGAGAGAGCCCCATGAGACCCTTCTTCCTATGGGCTCTGATCGCAGTACTGCCCTTGCCTGATTTCCAGACAATTTTCTTTTAATTTATGATGCTCTCTCCTAGATTCGGAAGCCAAAGAGAGCCTTATGACGCTGGACTATACCCTTTTTATACAGTTGGGCATTTTTTTGTATGTCCTGTTTGTTCTGCACTTTTGGATCATTCGACCGGTCATGAAACTTTTGCAGCGACGAGATGCGCTGACAACGGGCCGGACTGACGAAGCCGCTGGCTTCGAAAAACAGATTGAAGATCTGGAGTTCAAAATTGATACCGAAATTTCGGCGCTGAAGAACTCGCTCGATGAGCAGCGACAAGAAACTCTTCGGAGAAACCGCGAGATTGCAGAAGCCCGAGTCAGCGAAGCCCGCGCTCGAGTGGAGCGACAAATCGAAGAGCAAAGATCTGGCTTGCAGGCAGACGCAGCTAAGGTCCGCACAAAGATTCCCTCGATGGCCCAAGCGGTTGCTGACGAGATTGTGAAGACAATGCTTCATTCAAAGGTTGTTAAGCTATGAGCTACAGTATTTATCACGCCATAAATTTGGTGGTCCTCGTTGCCATTTTGATTCTTGTTGCGCGCAAGAAGCTCAACGCACTTTATCGTTCACAGCGAGAGGATCTAGAAAGGCGCTTGGCGGCAGCAACTGAGCAGTTTGAAAAGGCGAGGGCTCAGCATCAGGAGCTGTTGGTAGAGGCAAGAGATTTAGAAAACAAGCTATCAGAGATGCGTAGAAACTCTCTGCGAGAGATCGAGCTGGAGTCGAGCAAGATTCAGCACGAGGCCGAACGCCAGATCCAGATGACGATTTCTGATGGCGAGTCACGAGTTCGAAACGAATCTGAAAAGCTTCGCTCGTCGATGGAAGAGGAAATCTTGGAGCTTTCCTTTGGAATTGCTCGAAAAGCGCTAGACGCCGAGCTCAAGAAACACGATGCGGATTGGACGTCTCAGATGACGGCCTCAGAAATCTCAACCGGAAAGAAAAACTATGCCTCGTAACTCGATTGTTGCTACTCGCTATGCCAGAGCCCTGATCGAAAGCCGTGGGGGAACAAAGGGGCTGGAAGCTTGTTGTTTAGAGCTCAAGGCTTTTTGGCAGTCTGTTTCTGGCTCTGCTGAGTTGGAAAAATTCTTTCTCTCGCCGGTTGTCCCCCGGGATCTAAAAATTGAGGCAGTCAACGATCTTCGTGGAACACTCAAAGAGAGCGCTGATTTTATTGTCACTCTGATTGATGGCGCTCGTCTGGAGGCTCTGCCAGAAGTGATTGATTCTATCTCCCTAGCTCTAGAAGAAGCGGCTGGAGAGATGAGTGTAACGGTTGAGCTCGCTCGAGCACCGCAAGAGGGCCTTCTTGATGAGATTCGCTCGGTGTTGCAGGAGCGATGGCGAAGAAAGATTAAAATGACGACCGTCATTCGGCCTGAGCTTATTGGTGGTTTTGTCGCCCGAGGATCGGGAAAGATTTTGGATGCGTCTGTGGCAACACAGCTCGAATCACTTAAACAAAGTTTGTCTAGTCATTCATAAGGAGCAGTTATGGCAATTCGTGTGGAAGAAGTAAGCGAAGTACTGAAAGCAAAGATCAAAAAGTTTGAGCGAGTGCTTGAAGCCAAAGACACTGGGACGGTTTTGTCGGCAGGTGACGGTATTGCTCGGGTGTACGGCCTTGAGTCGGCCGTAGCCGGCGAGTTGGTTGATTTCCCGGGCGGAATTAAGGGATTAGTTTTGAACCTTGAGGCGTCAAATGTCGGGATCGCCATTTTGGGAGACTACGAACAGATCAAAGAGGGCGATACTGTTAAGCGAACGGGCGAGATCGCTGCGGTTCCAGTTGGAGAGGCGCTGCTTGGTCGCGTTGTTGATACGCTCGGAAACCCTATCGATGGTAAGGGCGCAATTAAATCTCAACATAAACGATTTATTGAAGTGAAGGCCCCCGGAATTGTTCCAAGACAGAGTGTCAAGGAGCCCCTTCAGACCGGAATTAAGGCCGTTGATGCGATGATTCCTATCGGCCGAGGTCAGCGAGAGCTTATCATTGGCGATCGACAGACGGGAAAGACCGCGGTTGCGATTGATACGATTATCAATCAAAAGGGCCAAGGCGTTTATTGCTTTTATGTCGCGGTTGGACAGAAGCAATCAACGGTGGCTCAGGTCGTAGCGAAGCTCGAAAAACACGGAGCGATGGAATATACGACCGTGATTTCTGCGCCTGCCACCGCGACTGCACCGCTTCAGTTTTTGGCACCTTATTCCGGATGCGCTATGGCCGAGTATTTTAGAGATTCTGGTCGGCACGCTCTGATCATCTACGATGATTTGTCGAAGCAGGCGGTTGCCTACCGACAGATGTCTTTGCTGTTGCGACGACCCCCCGGTCGAGAAGCCTATCCTGGAGATGTTTTCTATCTTCACTCTCGCCTTCTGGAGCGGGCTTGTAAGTTGTCCGACAAGATGGGTGGCGGCTCGTTGACCGCGCTTCCTATCATTGAGACTCAAGCGGGAGATGTGTCCGCCTATATTCCTACCAATGTGATTTCAATTACAGACGGTCAGATTTACCTCGAAACAGATTTGTTCTACTCCGGTGTCCGACCGGCTATTAACGTCGGTCTCTCGGTTTCTCGGGTCGGCGGTAGTGCTCAGATTAAGGCCATGCGTGCGGTTGCGGGAACTCTGCGATTGAGTCTCGCTCAGTTTCGAGAGCTTGAGGCCTTCTCTCAGTTTGGTAGCGACCTCGATGCCGCTACTCAGCAACAATTGCGACGGGGCGCTCGTTTGGTGGAAGTGCTTAAACAAGGACAGTACTCGCCCTATCCGGTAGAGAGACAGGTCGCGTTGATTTTTGCTGCCACTCAGGGGTTCTTGGATGATGTTGCGGTTGAAAAGGTTAAGGCTTTTGAAACCGAATTCTTAAGCTTCCTTGAGGCCAATTATCCGGAAGTCCTGAAAGGCATTGTGACCTCCAAGACTTTGTCAGACGAACTCAAGGCGGAGCTGAAGGCGGCGCTTCAGAAATTTAAGACAACGGTATTTACCGGCAAGGCGTAAGCGATGGCGTCTATCAAGGTTATTAAAAAACGAATCACTAGCGTTAAGAGCACGCAGAAGATCACGCGAGCGATGAAGCTGGTGTCGGCGGCGAAGTTGAAGCGAGCTACAGAGCGTGCTCAGCAGTCGAGACCCTATGAAGACGAGCTGTCAAAGATGGTCACCAGTATCTTGGCCGACACGCGATGGACTTCAGGGCTTGCGGAGAAGCGAGAGCTGAAGAGAGTTGCCCTGCTTGTGTTTTCCTCTGACCGAGGGCTGTGCGGAAGTTTGAATGCAAATCTCTTTAAAGCTGTCAGCAAGCGCATTGCCGAGCTGAGCTCCCAGGGCGTGAGTGTTGAGATTGTCGCCCTCGGGAAAAAAGCATCGGACTTTTACCGCAAGCGAGGCGTTTCTGTTTTTGCGACTCACTCGGATCTGATTCGAAAGGGAAGCGCTGAGAAGATGGCGATTATCGCTCGGGAAATGCGAACGCTGTTCCGCGAAGGACGCTTTGATTCGGTCGAGGTTTTTTACTCTCGATTTATTTCAGCGATTTCTCAAAAGCCCACGCAGGTTCAGGTGTTACCATTTGAAGCGCCGACCGAGGGCCAATCTAAACAATGTTTGTATGAGCCGGGAAAAGTAGAGCTTCTCGACTCTTTAGTTCCGATGTTGCTCGACTTTCAGCTTTACCGACTGCTCTTGGAGTCGATTGCATCGGAGCATGCCGCACGGATGGCAGCCATGGAGTCAGCGACTAAGAATTCGAAAGAAATGATTGAGCGGCTGACCTTGTTGCGAAATCGGGCACGTCAGGCGTTGATTACAAAAGAATTGATGGAAATCATCGGGGGCGCGGAAGCTATTTCGGCCTAAGGAAAGGAAATGAATATGGAAAAAACAACGGAAGTACTAGAGGGCGAAGTCGAGCAAATCATCGGTCCAGTTGTGGATATTCGATTTGATTCAGGCACCCTGCCTCCTGTGTACGGCGCGATCACGCTGACGAATAAGGCTATTGGCGACCAAGAGGATAATCTCGTCGTTGAGGTTGCTCAGCATATCGGGGAGCGAACGGTTCGTTGTATTGCGATGGATGATACCAACGGCTTAAGCCGAGGCGGTAAGGCGAGATACAAAGGCCAGCAAATCACCGTTCCTGTTGGAAAGGGATCCCTCGGAAGAATTTTGAATGTTATCGGAGAGCCCGTTGATGAAATGGGACCCGTGAAGTCTACTCTTCGATGGCCCATTCACCGCCATCCTCCGAGCTACGATGATCAGGTAACTGAGGTCTCCATGTTCCCTACAGGTATTAAGGTCATTGATCTTCTGGCCCCATATTCTCGAGGAGGAAAGATCGGTCTGTTTGGTGGAGCCGGAGTAGGAAAGACCGTTTTGATTATGGAACTCATCAACAACGTCGCCATGAAGCACGGGGGATACTCAGTGTTTGGTGGAGTTGGCGAACGAACCCGGGAAGGTAACGATCTCTGGGCCGAGATGAAAGAGTCGGGCGTTATCGACAAAACATGTCTTGTTTATGGACAGATGAATGAGCCTCCAGGAGCCCGTGCCCGAGTCGCTCTGAGCGCCTTGACCGTTGCCGAATACTTCCGAGATCAAGAGAACCAAGATGTTCTCTTGTTCATTGATAACATCTTCCGATTTACCCAAGCCGGCTCAGAGGTTTCAGCTCTCTTGGGACGTATGCCCTCAGCCGTAGGATATCAGCCCACGTTGGCGACCGAGATGGGCGAGCTTCAAGAGCGTATTACGACCACCAAAAAAGGATCGATCACGTCTGTGCAAGCGATCTATGTTCCGGCAGATGACCTGACGGATCCAGCGCCTGCAACAACGTTCTCTCACTTGGACGCAACAACGGTGTTGAGCCGACAGATTGCAGAGTTGGGAATTTATCCAGCAGTAGATCCTTTGGATTCAACATCACGAATCCTAGATCCTCAAGTCGTTGGACAAGAGCACTATGCTGTTGCTCGACGAGTGCAGGCCACTCTGCAGCGTTACAAGGATCTGCAAGACATCATTGCGATTCTGGGTATGGAAGAGCTTTCTGAGGAAGATAAGATCACGGTTGCTCGCGCTCGAAAAATTCAACGATTCTTGAGCCAGCCGTTCTTTGTTGCTCAGCAGTTCACCGGAATCCCCGGTGTGTATGTTGAGCTCAAGGATACGATTCGAGCCTTCCAAGAGATCTTGGATGGAAAGCATGATGATTTGCCTGAGCAGGCTTTCTACCTCGTGGGGACAATCGAGGATGCTGTGGCCAAAGCTCAGAAACTGGCGGAGGCTGCTTAGACATGAGATTGCAACTGATGACTCCCGAGAAGACTTTTTTTTCGGGAGAGGCATCGAACCTGGTGATCAACGCACAGAAAGGTCAGCTGACCATTTTGGATCAGCACGCCGATATCATAACGTTGGTGAAGCCGGGGCTGCTGCAGATTAAAACCAACCAAAACACTCTGAAGTTTGAGGTTTCAGACGGAGTTTTGAGGGTGGATGAGAATCGCTGCGCAGTTCTTGCAGCATCTATAAAATCTATTTAGTCACTGCTTTTTGATCTTAAGGCCTATCCGCCCGCTCGGGTCTGTGTGAATGTTCACTTGGACTTGAGCTTGCGGGGAGGCCTTTTTGATTTGGTCGAGCTGTTGATCAAGCGCTTTGAAAAACTTGTCTCGTGACGGAGCTTTTTGGTTGTTGGTTTGCGCAAGCCTTAGAAACTCTTGGTAGGTTTGTTCAAAAGGATGAGTGGCTTGAGGGTCTGAAGGAGCCTCTTTCGGATGCGGGATGGGAGATCCGGCATCGCCCTTCGCCTTCAAAAGAAAACGATCACGACGATAAGTCCCAGCTTCAATCTCTGCCAAAATCTTAGTCCACAGATTGTTAAGCTGGAGGTGCCGCGATTTGAGCGCTTGAAGCTTGAACTTGTTGGCAGTCACTTTGAGTTCGTGAGCGGGAATCGATTCGATGCCTCGCTTGAATTCCTCATGCTCTCGAGCGGGTGGACGCTTTTGGACCCCGGCGAAGTGCTGTTCATAAAGAGTTTTGAGAGTTTCAAGTCGGCGCTCTAGAGCGACAAGTGTGTCGTCGATTGTTAACCCAGGTTTGTTTTGTTTGCGCCCGTCCAAGCAAAAAGCCCTTGCTACTATTCTAGTCTGGTTGAGGGCATTGAGGTATCCGGGGGTTTGTCGCGGCGCAGAAGTCCCAGCAACATGCTTTTGCGGTGGTCCAAGCTATTGAAATGGCTGTGATTTCAAAAACGTTCTCAAGCACGATCCTTGCAAATCTCGACCCTAGGGAAGGAGTAATTCTAGATGCGGGGAAATTTGCACTTATTGGTTGCGGTCATCTTGGTCAGTTTCTTGGCCGACAAACTTTCTGCCGCCGGTATTGAGCGGGGGGTCTTTGATTCAGTCGGTCTTCGGATTTTTCCAAAGCTGGCCGAGGATCTACCGGAAAATGCTCTGTTTCTTCCGGCTCAAATTCAAAGCCCATGCTCTCAGGATCCCAGCATAACCTGCATTCGGTGGAAGCTCGTCACCCCGGCCAGCATCCCTGTGAATGATGTTTTGCCCAGTATCATCAGTGGATTCAACGTTTGGAATCAGCAGCAGAATCTCAAGGTTCAGTTTGTCTATGCGGGGACCTCAACAGCTTCGGGAATCCCTTACGTAACTATTCCTGGAACTGAGCCCGCCGAAATTGCACGAGATGAATTTGGAAATCAGATGGTGGCGGGGGATTTTCTGGTTTCATTTGTTCCGCCACAAGGAATGTTCTCTGAAGGAATGATTTCCTCAGTCGTGAAGTATCTTATTCCTCAGCTCGCCGATGCTAAAGCCAAGACACAGTGGGCGGGGATTTTTTTGAATCCAAGCTATCAGCCGAATACGGCCTACCAATTGACGAGGGTGATTGCTTCTGAAGCAGGTAGAGTTTTGGGCCTTTCTGGCAGTGCGATGAAGTCCTCGTTGCTTTATCCATTTTTGCCACCGACTCCCCAAATGGTTTCTCTGTCAGATGACGACCTTCTTTGGGCTAAGGAGTTACTTTCTATAGACGTGCCCGCCACTCTGGGCTCGATGTCTGGCTCAGTTGTTTCCGGTGAAACAGGAGATCCCGTTGTCTCCGCAGCTGTCTTTTTGATCCCGGCTGATGCTGCGGATGCATTCTCTCAGACTGCGGATTGGAGTCTAGCTAAGCATCAAGCATTTACTGATGAGTCAGGGGTTTTCGCGTTCAAGAGACTTACACCAGGAGACTACATTGTTGCTGTAGGTTCTTTGAAAGACTTTCAGCTTTCCAAGACAAGCTTTGATGACTTTACGGCAGCGCTAGGTTTTTCGGAAAATCTGGGGATCGAATTCTACGATGGGGCGGAGCGTGAGAGTAATCAGGAGCCATCTCTTAGCTTTTCTCCCTCGCTAGTCTACTTGGCCGCAGCGGTTCACGTCGTGGCGAGTGAGGAGACGACGGGGGTCGATTTCATCGCCAACGTCGCAGACCCTCAATTGGAGAAACGTTCTGCTCCGGGATCGTCCAATGAGACTCTTTCTCAATATGCATTTCAACTCGATGACCGGTTGAACTCAATGAGAGAGATGGACGCGGAGATGCCAAAAGGGAGCAGCAAGATGCGAGGCTGTTCTCTAGCGATGGGCGTTACCGTTAATCTTTTCGGACTACTTTTTGCTTTAGCCCTAGCGGCTCTGTTTGTAGTGGGTCGCCGAAGAGAATTGTCTCATTCTGAATCCCGGCGATTCTAGAAATGCTTTCAATATATCTTTGTCCGTCGCTGGATCGCGACAGCTGAACGATCACATGAATGGCTTGAGCGATATGTCTTCGCACAGCTCCAAGGGGCAGTGAGTTTCCAGCAGATAAAACCAAGCTTTCGATTCGGCTGATGGCTTCTCGAGTGGAGTTGGAGTGAATGGTGGTCAGGCAGCCGGAGTGGCCGGTGTTCATGGCTTGAAGCATTTCAAATGCCTCTACACCTCGAACTTCACTGACGATCATTCGGTTGGGGCGCATGCGAAGAGATTCGATGATAGACTGTCTGAGGCCCCCTCGTCCGCACTCAATCGAGACGGCGTGGGGATGTGGCCAGTCAATCTCGGCTTCTTCTTCGAGCACAACAATGCGCTCTTGGGGGTCAACCATCTCTACAAGGCTTCGAAGAAAGACGGTCTTTCCGGTGCTTGTGCCGCCAGAAATGATCACATTTTGATGTGTGCGAATGGCTTCTCGAATGTACGCCATCTGCTCAGGACTTCCAAAACTTGAAGACTCGAGATCTTTGAAGCTTAAAGCGAACTTTTTTGTTTTACGAATAGCAATGTGGGGCCTCTCGATGATTGGGGGAAGTGCTGCCTGAAAACGAAGCTTGCGTTCATGTCTCCACGAGAGCCAACCAGAAGCTGCTTGAGGACTGCTTGCTGCAACTTTCTTGATCAGGAATTGATCGCTTGAAAACTTCCATGGGGAGAGCTGAAGCGTACCACGATAATCCACATAGATGACATCTGATCCGTTAATCAAAATCTCATCGAACTCTTCCTCCTGTGTGAGATAGGTCCAAAGCGCCTCATCGGAATCAGGCTGTCTAATAAAGTTAAAGGAGCGCTGACGATCCTCTTTGATCGATTCAAAGGTGATGAGGTGGCCCTCAACTTCGAGCGTATCTCGATTTTCAAGTTGCGAGTCGAGAGAAAGGGTTTTGCCGTTGAGCTTCGACCCGGGTCGACGAAGGGGGTTAAGCACCCACCAATTTTGGCCATCACTTTTGATTTCGAGCACAAAGGGAGAGGAGAATGACTTGAGTTGAACATCCGCATGGGAGTCTGATCCAATGGTCACACTCTCAGCAGTCATTGAGATGACTCGCTTTCTCGGAAGCGAGTTCGGCTCGTTTGAGACTTTCTCCAAAATGGTCAGCTGAGCCTTTGGCACTTAAATCTCCCGATTGTTATCCGCAGTAATTGGGATCTGATGGGTCCACCTGGTTACAAGGCTCCCCGCCGCCACCGCGGCCGCTTCCTCCGCAGCTATTGTCGACGATGTTTCGCTCGCCCCTGACTCCCCAAGACATGCCGACACCGGCACAGGGGTCATCCCCACAGGCTGTCAGAGCGGAAAGCAGAAACAGGGCAGTAATCAAACGGAGGCTAGTCATGTCTTTATGCATAGCAAAAGAGATGCCTGTTAGGGCGGCGCTGAAAGGGGTTGTGGCATGACTCTGTGCAAAATTTTCATAGTTTTCCCAGCATCCTTTTGCGCATCAGGTACCATGAAGTTAGAGTCATCGATGATCGCTATGAGCACGCAGCCTAGGGGAGTTTACCTGACGATGCGCTGGCTATGGTTAGCCTTTGCAATTTCGTTGGTTATTCATTTTTCTCTACTCTTTTTTCTCTCGAAAGAATTCGTCTGGCTTTCAGACTCTCAGACTGATGACAACTGGGTTGAGGTGGAACTGGCTCCCATGAGTCAGATGCCCGTTCTTGATGTGCCTCAGCCGGCGACAAAGGACGTTCCCGATAAGGCCAAGTTTGCGAGTGATAAAAATATTAAGGTGGATGAAGAATCTTCCGGTCGGCAGCAGGCCGATGAGAGCTTGACCACCCGCCGGCCCCGCGCTCCATCTAAGCCCAAAACGGAGACATTCTCGCTCTCACAAGCAGATATCTTGAAAGAGGGCTTTGAGCGACAAACACTTTCGGATGAGCAACGAGGAGCGCCGAGTGAGGCGTTTCTGAGGAAGCTTAAGCGGGGAGATGAGCTCAAGGTCAACGCTCAACTTTTTGATTACGGCCAGTACATCAATCGCATGAGAGATAAGCTTGCGCAGCGATGGAATGCCAGGTCGGTCATCACGCCACAGATGTGGAGTCAGCGGGTCGTCCAGGTGAGCGTTGCGGTTATCCTGGATAAGGCCGGAGAAATCGTTGAGCTTCGTAATCTCGCGACCTCGCGATTCAAAGCTTATGACGATGAGGCCCTCAGAACACTTCGCGACTCTGGTCCTTTCCCCAATCCCCCCAAGAGTCTCGTCCAGGAAGATGGGCTAGTCTACATGACGTGGAACTTTACTCTCAATCTAGACGGATGGGGCCAAAGACGAAACGTCGATTAGTTTGCTGTCCAGCGAAGTCGTGGCTGTTTCTGCGCTCGGAGTTCGTCAACTTTCTTTCGGAAGGCTCGAGTCGGAGCATTCAAGACCACGTCCGGCTTCTCTTCACACTCCTTGGCGATCTGAATCATAACATCGCAGAATTGATCTAGCGTCTCCTTGGTTTCGCTTTCGGTTGGCTCAATCATCATCGCTCCCTGGACAACGAGCGGAAAATAAACCGTCATCGGGTGATAGCCGTAATCCATGAGCCGCTTTGCAATATTAAGAGTCTTAATGCCAAACTTATTTTGTTTGGTGTCCGAAAGAACGACCTCATGTCCGCAGGGGACATCGAAAGGAATGTCATAGTAGCCGCGAAGTCGGTGTCGAATATAATTCGCATTCAAGACCGCGGCGGAGGCGATCTGTCGAAGATAAGTATCTTTGCCGTCCGGAGTAGTTCCGATCGTTAGCATATAAGTCAGTGCACGAATGTGAATGGCAAAATTTCCGTAGTAACCCCCAACTCGTCCAATAGAGTCTGGAAGGTTTTCGTTGAAGCTAAAGCGGTTGCCGACTTTCTCAACAACGGGGGTGGGGAGGAACTTCTTAAGGTGTGCCCGAACGCCGACCGGGCCCGAGCCTGGGCCGCCGCCACCGTGTGGGGTTGAAAAAGTCTTGTGGAGATTGATGTGCATGATGTCGACGCCAAGATCGGCGGGCTTTACGACGCCCACAATGGCGTTGAAGTTGGCTCCGTCCATATAAACCAAGCCGTCGACTGAATGGATGAGCTCAGCAATCTTGTGAATGTTCTCCTCAAAAAGGCCCAAGGTGCTGGGGTTGGTCATCATGATTCCCGCAATATCCGGAGTGAGAATCTTCTGAATATCTTCGACCTCAACAATGCCCCGTGGGCCAGTAGGTACTGGGACGATTTCGTAATTAATCATCGTGCAGGTCGCAGGATTTGTTCCGTGGGCTGAATCGGGAACGATCACCTTTGTTTTTTTGTTGCCCTTAGATTCGTGGTAGGCCCGCATGATCTTGATTCCAGTGTATTCGCCGTGGGCGCCGGCATTGGGCTGCAAAGTAAATCCATCTAAGCCAGTGACAGCTGTGAGGAGTCCCTGCAGTTGGTGCTGAATGGCAAGCGCTGGCTGAAGAAAAGATTCATCCCAAAACGGGTGCATGGAGGCGAGTTTTGCATCCCGCGCCATTTCCTCGTTGATCTTGGGATTGTATTTCATCGTGCAAGAGCCAAGAGGATAAAATCCGGTATCAATGGAGTAGTTTTTTTGAGAGAGGCGAACGAAGTGGCGAACAATCTCATTTTCGGAGACTTCAGGAAAGCCTTCCACATGGCTCCGGAAGAGCGACTGCGGAATGATCTTTTTTGGATCAACATCGGGCACATCGATGGGAGGCAGAGAGTAAGAATTTCTTCCCTCGCGGCTCTTCTCAAAAATCGCCGGCTCCTCATGAGCCAGCTGGTTCGAGGCAATGCGGTCTTCAAGATTTAGGCTCATGCTGACCTCCTTAAGAAAGAAGCGAGCTCATCGATTTGAGTTTTCGTGATCAGCTCTGTTGTGCAGACAAGCAATCGGTTGCTCCACGCCTTATCGAAACGGCCCATATCCACACCGCAAACAAAACCTTCAGCGGCAGCTTGGCGAACAACCTTGCTCGCATCACAGGGCAGCTCCACACAAAACTCATTAAAGGTCGGAGATTTTGAAATTTTGAAAGAGGTGGAAGCCGCGGCAATAGAGGCTTTGGCATATTCCGATAAGCTCAAGTTTCTTTGAGCCAACATTGAAAATCCCTGCTTACCCAGCGTTGTCATGTGGATGAGTCCTGCGAGCATATTCAAGTTTTGATTGGTACAAATATTAGAGGTGGCTTTGTCGCGACGAATGAACTGCTCTCGAGTTGCAAACGTCAATGTGTAAGCGCGACGTCCAAGCTCATCGACCGTTTCTCCCACAAGTCGCCCAGGGAGATTTCGGATGTACTCATTCTTGGTTGCAAACAGACCATACGATGCACCCGCCAGATAAGGAGCTGCGCCAAAGCTTGCGCCCTCGGCCGTTACGAAGTGAGCACCAAAAGCGCCAGGTCCTCGCAGAACGCCCCAAGCCAAAGGCTCAGGAGTCGCCGTGGCCCAAAGAGTCTCAGATCCCTGGATCAGATTTCCAATTGCTTCGTAGTTTTCAATGACTCCGAAGATGTTTGGGCTTTGCGTGATCACAAGGTCCGCTCCGGACTTAACACCGGCTGCTAGACGATCCAGATCTGTTTGATCGCCCTTAAGCGGAACGATTTCAATTCGATCAGAAAAGTTTTGAAGATAGGTTCTTAGAACTCCAATGTAGAAAGGATGAAGTCCTTGAGAGATGAGAATCTTGCCTTCAGCCTTTTTCTTCACTCGAAGCGCCATAAGAGCTGCTTCAGCCAGAGAGGTCGCCCCGTCATAAAGTGAGGCGTTTGAAAGCTCGCACTCCGTCAGCTGGCAAACAAGAGTCTGAAACTCAAAAATGGCTTGAAGCGTTCCTTGGCTAATCTCGGGCTGATAGGGGGTATAGGATGTGGCAAACTCTGATCTGCCCTGAAGAAACGGAACAATCGAGGGAACGTCATGATGATAAATTCCCGCACCAGCGAAGCTCATTCTCGGCTGAGGGGAGAGAGCGCAGAACTCTTGGAAGGTTTTTCTAATTTCGATTTCAGACTGCGCTTTTGGATAGGGGAGAGCCCCTTTCACTTTGAGATGCGGAGGAATAAATTTAAAGAGCTCATCTTCTGAGCTCAGCCCGACAACCTTCAAGAGGGCCTCTCGGTCGCGTGGGCCCTGTGGAATATATTTCATAAACTTTCAAAGATCCGAAGATCTTAATTTTTTGCTGCTTTTGAAATAAGCTTCAAATATTCAGCGGCAGGAAGAAGCTGCTCGAGCTCTTTCTCGTCATCAATCTCAATCTTGATCATCCAACCCTCACCATAAGGATCTTCGTTGACCAATTCAGCCGTGGTAGGGAGCTTGGCATTCACTTCCAAGACCTCTCCTGCAAGAGGGGCGTAGAGTTCAGCAACGGTTTTGAGAGAATCGACGGAACCAAAAACTTTCCCCATTTTGAAAGACTGACCTTCTTCGGGGAGCTCAACATAAGTGATGTCGCCCAGCGCGTGTTGAGCGTAATCCGTAATCCCGATATAGGCTGTGCCATCTTCAATTCGAGCCCACTCGTGATTCTTGGTGTAGAGAAGGTGCTCGGGGACATGCATTCCAGGTTCTTTTTTTCCAGCCATCGTTTCTATCCTCACTTAAATCAATTACTTTGCAGTGCCTTTTGCTTTGACCCGTGCTGTGGGGACAAAGGGCAAACTCTGAGCACGAGCCTCTCTCTGTTTTCCGGCACTTTCAAGCATAAAAACGTCGGGCTTTGTCCCCCCCAAGGCCTGGGCCTGGACCAGTCCAAGGCCGATGCCGACTTTCTTGATCGGAGATGTTGATCCACTTGTGATCCAGCCCACCTCTTGACCGTCTATGAACAGCTTATCCCCAGCCCGGATGGGTTTGGGGTTGTCAGTTTGAAGAGAGACCGGCAGATATCGGGGGGCCTGCTTTGCTCCCGAGGCGCCCACAAACGCATGATTGGCGTCCATTGCAAAAGCGGCAAAGGTTTCGAGGGGTTTCAGCGAATCATCGAGTTCGTGTCCATACAGGGGGAAGCCAACTTCAAGGCGTAGAGTGTCCCTTGCCCCAAGCCCAATCGGGGAAGCTCCCGCGCTCCTTAACTTCGTCCAAAACTCAACAGCCAAAGCGTTGGGCAAAAAGACTTCAAATCCATCCTCGCCCGTGTAGCCCGTTCGAGCCACGATCCAGTTAGGGCTGGGCTGGAAGAATGTATAGTATTTGAGGTCCTTGGAGCGAGGAATCAGAGATTCAACCACTTCAACCGCTCGGGGACCCTGAATGGCGATGAGTGCCGTTTCTGCGCTGACGTCCGTGAGTGTGACATTGAAGTTGCCCTTGTGACTTTGTAGGTGCTTCCAGTCTTTGGATACATTGGCCGCATTCACAACCATCCAATACAGATTAGAGTCAAACTTATAGACAATGATGTCGTCCACAATCGTTCCGGAGTCGTTGAGCAAAAGGCAGTATTGAGCGCGATGGTTCGCCGTCTTGTCAAAGGGACGGGTACAAACATGATTCAGAAACTGGGTAGCTTCCGGACCAGCAATCCAAAACTCTCCCATATGAGAGACATCAAACATTCCCACATCCTGTCGAACGGCCAGGTGTTCTTTGGCCATACCCCCGGTCACCTGATCATAGGAAATCGGCATATCGTAGCCCGCAAAGGGTGCCATACGAGCCTTCAAGGCAATATGTTCCGAATGAAGAGGAGTCTTAAGTAGTTGTGTCATGAGGGCTTCTTATCTGAACCGCTCAACAGATTCCACCGTTCTTCGTGCTTGGCGTAAGTCGTCCTCGTCGAGCATAGTAAAGAGATCAACCAGGTGGTTCATGAGTGAGTTAGATAAGTTAAAAAAGAGGGTTGTTTTGCGCTCAGTGGACGCTGATTTTGCGGATGGAGTGCGCGCAGCACTTGATTTTCGGGGCGATGTAAAAATCATCATGGAAGACGGCTCAGAAGTCGTTGGCTATGTTTTTCACGGAGAAAATGGATTCCTCGATATTTTTCCCCTCCATGGAAGCCAGAAAGAATCGATTCCGCTCCAGGGAATCGCAACGATTATCTTTGGTGAAGAAGATTCTTTTCAGGGAAAAAGTTGGCAGGATTTTGTTCGCCAGCGATCCCAAGGAGCGAGTCTCGAGTCATGATGGAGCTTCAGGGGCGAAATGTTTTGATTACGGGCGGTGGCCGAGGAATCGGAGCTGCCTGTGCTCATCGTGCAGCAAAGTCCGGGGCGAACGTCTCCGTTTTGGGCCGGACAAAAAAACAGATTGAAGGCGTCGTTGCCCAACTTCAGGCCGAGTTTCCGCAGCAGAAGTTTTTCTCATTTGTGGGCGATGTGGCTCAAGAGGCGGATGTAATTCGTTGGGTCGAGGAGTCAGATCGACAGATTGGACCCGTCACGGATCTTGTTAACAATGCGGCGGATTTTTTTTCATCCCCACTCATTGAGACATCGCTGAAGGATTGGGAGCGACTCTTTTCTGTGAACGTTCACGGGGTGTTCCTCAGCTCTCGAGAGTGTGTCAAAAAAATGCTGGCCCGTAAAACGGCGGGATCCATCGTGAATATCGGATCCCTCGCGGGAATTCGTGGGCTGACAAAGTTTTCGGGAACCACGGCTTATTGTGCGACCAAATCGGCTTTGGTTTCTATGACAGAAGCCATGGCGGCAGAACTTCGAGAGAATCACATTCGCGTAAACCTTGTTGCTCCTGGGGCCGTGGAAACAGAGATGCTTCACCGAGCGTTTCCGGGATTTCATTCACCGGCAACTCCTGAGGATTTGGCGGAGGTGGTGTTTTACTTTTTGAATCCAAAGGCTGCGCGCGTTGTCACGGGAAGCGTTCTTGAGGTTCTCACAACGCCATAACATGAGCGATGATCAGAAACAGTTGAGAATTCTTGGGGGGGGACAGCTCGCCTTGATGTTGGCTGAGGCAGCTGAGGCCCTTGGCGTTCATGTAACAGTACTGTCGGCCTCTTCGGATGATCCCGCTGCTTCCCGGTATTCGAGGGGGTTGGTGGGGGGCGTTGCCGACGAAAAAACGCTCAGCAAGTTTATGCGCCTTTCGGGCCCGATTGTTTTTGAGAGCGACTTTTTGCCCTATCAGAAGCTTCACTCTGTTTCAGGCGCTGCTTTCTTGCCGGCTTTAAGAACGATGGAGTTGCTGAGCGATAAGCTCTCCCAAAAGAGAGCGCTGCAAGAGGCGGGCATGAGGGTTGCGGATTTTTTGGAGATGAAGGTGGATGAGGCTGCCGAAGCTTTTGTGTCGCGCGCTCAAGATCGGTTTGGAAATGGCTTTGTGCTCAAGTGGGCTCGAGGCGGCTATGATGGAAAAGGGGTTTGGATTTCAAAAACGGAGGATCCTTCTGCTGGATTGAGATTTGTGGAGAGAGCTCTTGCTCAGGGAACGAGGGTGTTTGCGGAAGAAAAGATAAGCTTCTCTCGAGAACTTGCTCAGGTCGCTGTTTTCTCTGTGTCTCAAGAGTTTCGAGCCTATCCACTTGTCGTCTCTCATCAGCAAAATGGGATTTGCGACTATGCCTATGGGCCAGCCAGTTGTTTTGGTGTGAGCGAAGCAGTTCGCAATCAGATACTACAGACGATGGAGAAGCTCGCTCGCAACCTGAATCTCTTTGGCTGTTTTGCTGTCGAGATGTTCGAGCTCCTCGATGGATCAGTTTTGGCGAATGAAATTGCTCCACGAGTGCACAACTCAGGGCACTTTACTCTTTCCTGTGGCGTGACGAGTCAGTTTGAAAACCACATTCGGGCTGTGCTCGGAATGGCGCTGGGAAGCACACATACAAACAATTACTTTCTCATGAAAAACATCTTGGGGCTTGGCCATCGAGAGGTTGTTAGGCACCCACAGTCGCCGGAGAAGTCTTGGGATATGAAGTGGTATGGCAAGTGTCAGATGAGGCCCGGCAGAAAGATGGGTCATATCAATTACGTGGCGGCAGAGCCGTTTAACGTCGGCGAGCTTGAAGCAAAGATGTCTGCATGGATTGAAGCTTTTGGAAAATCCCAGTAAGAGGAAGATATGGCTAAGCGCAAACCGCAAGTAGCAATCGTGATGGGGAGTGACTCTGACTACTCAGTGATGTGTCATGCTGAGGAGGCTCTCCAGGAATTCAAGATCGCCTATGAGATTCAGATTATCTCTGCTCATCGCACTCCTGATGAGATGTCGAGTTTTGCGCGATCAGCAGCTCGAAGAGGGGTGAAGGTGATCATTGCGGGCGCGGGAGGAGCTGCTCATTTGCCGGGAATGGTGGCCGCTCATGCGGAGGTTCCTGTCATTGGAGTTCCTGTTCCTCATGGAGCTTTGCAGGGTCAAGATGCTCTCTTATCAATTGTTCAGATGCCGAAGGGTGTTCCGGTTGCTACCGTTGCGATTGGAAACTCTTACAATGCGGGACTGCTCGCTGTTCAGATTTTAGGCGCTGGGAAATCTTCGATTCTCAATCAAGTGCGCCGATACAAAGAGCGACTTCGAAAAAAAGTTTTGTCTAAGAAGCTAGTCCGGAACCCGAAGATCAAGAGCGGTTGATAGGGCATAGCTTGTCGCGTTGAAACGTTCGACGCTATCGTTGGATTCACACAAGACGCTGATGTATGAAACTCCTGAGATGTCGATTTGCGCCATTTTTCGTGGGCCACAACCGGGCGTAAGGCTAATCGTAGAGAGAACGGCATTGGTTGTGAGGTTGACCACCGAGATCGTGTCGTCAGCAAAGTTTGAGATGTATCCGCGGTTCAAGCTGTCCACCGCGAGGATTTTGGATGGCTGTGCGCCAAGGTTAAGATCCGTAATCGTTCCGCTTTCGGCATAAATTCTGAGTGTGTTTTGATTGGGGTAGGCTACGTAGACCTTGGACTGTGTTGAGCTTACAGCGATGTCTGTGGCCATGGATGGATCAAGAAAGTTTAGGCCTGATGGTACGAACTGAAGTGCGCTTGCGTCGTAGTGAATTGCTCCCGATGATTCGTTTAGAGCATAGACTTGAGAGGATGTAGGATTAAAGACCGCAGAGGAGATGTTATTGAGAACCATCTGCGTTGAAGAGGCGGCCAGAGTTGTCCCATTGATTGTCCGGTACTCTCTAGGTCCTGCATGAAAGACATAGACGTTTCCGTTGGTGGCATTGAGAGCGAGGGCTGTTGGGTCGTTTGAGGTGGCAATAGTTGTGGGAGCGGCACTCATGTTTGAGGAGTCAAAGAGAGCAACGCTATTGTGGGCGCGCTGGGAGACAAACAGGCGATCTCGAGCTGTATCAAGAATCATATCAAACGGTCGGCTTTGGGTAGCAATCAGTGATTGGGAGAGAATGTCTCCGTTTGGTTTTAATTGAAACTGGGCAATATTGTTTAGAGTCCCACATAACACGAAAAGATTTTCATTTTGGGTGTCTAAAACGATCTTCTTCCCCGCAGAGCATGTGGCAAAAAACGATCGGCGATTGTTAAGCGTGTCCCAAACCATGATCGCACCAAGATTTCGGAGTAAAAAGTACTGTCGATCTCTGGCGCTCCATGACACCAGATCGGACGGTCTATTGAGTGTCAGGTTTTGTAAGCTTTCGATTTGATAGTTGGCATCGATTCTCTGCAGCTGGAGTCTGCGAGAGTCAGCGAGCCAAACATTTCCAAGGCTGTCTGATGAAAATTTTTCGGGATTGATCAGAAGGGTTTTTTGAATCCCACTAGGTTCGCTGCTTGTTAGATTTCCAAAAGGGAAGATACGAAGACTCGGCGTAAGGCTGTTGATGAGAAATAGATTCGTGGGCGTACTGAAAAGATGAGTGAAAGGATCAACTTCTTGGGTGATTGAGGTAGAGCTTAGAATTTGACTATCGTTGAGCTGCCCCAAAACGCCGATTGCTCCGTTTGACGAAAGTAATTGCGGGCTGGAAGAGAGGGCTGTTGAGGTTCGCGTTGTTCGTGTCATGTAGTCGACTGTGATTGCCTCCTGAGAGGTGATCCACGCGCCTCCTGAGATGAGGGCCATATCCGAAAAGGTGCCGCTGAGGCTTTGAGTGGCGATTCCAACATTGGAAGACCCATCAACGCTTCGAGCGGAACTCTCCCCGGCGAGATAGAGAGTGTCGTCGTCTGAATCATAAAGCACCTTTTCTGGGCCAAATGTCAGCGCTGAGTGACCGATGAGCGCTTCCGATCCCGGCGTGATGTTCAGAGTTGTCCAGGAATCCCCGAGCTGATTGGCAGTCCAGAGTCGATTCAGAGCAAGATCAAGCGCCATCGAGACCGGGCGATCTTGAGTGCTCAAGCTTGAAACGGCGCGAGATGTGAGATTAATGATCGAAACTGAGTCTGAATCTTTGTTCAAAGTATAAAGCCGTCCGGGCCTAAACAAGATTTGTGTTGGGTGGTCTCCCACGTCGAAGAGTCTCATTTTCCAGGCGCCATTGAAGAGCTCTTCAATGGAGTACGCGGTATCAGCCCCAGAAGAGACAAAGAAGGATCTTTTGGGAGACGTCGAAACAAGGTCGGTGATGGAAGACGGCAGGCGGAATGTGTCTGAGGTTGCGAGCGGTGAAAGATCGATGTGTGAGATCTCGTTGCGCTCCTTGTTGAGAGTCACAACCCCATCCTGAGAAGGCAGAGAAGTCATATCATCCATGACGGAGGTCATTTCAAGCGATGACTCTTGGAATGAAATGGGTGTCGCCGCCAGGGTGTTGGTAAACAGGGTCAGAAATTTGGTTGAGCCGAGCATCGCTAGGTATCGAGTGACTCCGTTTGAATAGATAGCCATTCGCTTAAATCCTTGAGGCGCATTCAATCTTGAGATCAGGTTCCAGTTGAGATCGTAGACGTTTACGCTGCGACTGATAGGACAGAAAACGTAGCGGTAGCGGTTGATTCCCTCAAAGTCCTGCTGAATCTCAACGGGCCCAATGCAGGTAGAGAGGCTTGTAACTACCGCCATGTCTTCATCGAAGACTCGAAGGAAGTGCGATCCGAGTGTAGGGTGGTCGGCAAACTGGACAGGAAGAATAAGCTGTCGGGTATCCGTATCAATCATGGGGGATCCAAATCTCGCCTTGCTCTCGTCGGAAATCGTCATGCTTGCAGCGAGGGGAGCTAGGGTTGCGGCGTTAAAAAGTCGAAGCCTTAAACCGTCCGAGTCGCTTCCGCCAACAAAGATACGAGGAGCTGCTCCCGGCAGTGACTTGATGAAGCTTGGCGCGGTGAAGCTTACGGATGTCTCGCTCGTGCACAGATCGGGCCCTGCCGGGTTTAGGATGTAGGAGTAGATCCTGTTCGCCTGCCGGTCAGTAACAATGAGGCGGTGAGTGTTTCCCGAGGACTCGGTCAGATGAATGGCGGAGATTTCGGAAAAGGGTCCGCACGAGAGGGTTCGAACAACGGGAGGCTCACCAGAGTTTGAGCCAGAGGCGTTGGTCGTGCCGTAGTAAACATATTTTCTGCCATTGTCCGTAAATATAAAGTCATGCGACCCATCATGAGTGCGATAGAATAAAGAGGCGTATCCAATCGCTACTTCGGCCGGAAGCTCTGCGAGGTGAAGGTCTCGGCGCCCGAGATCTTTGGCGCTCATCGAGATCAGGCCCTGATTTTGGGATGTAGCAGCAAAGATTCGCTGGTGCGGGTTTCCGGAGGATCTAAATTCAGGTCGCCAAAATTTGAAAGGTTTTCGGGGCAAACTGAAATCGAGTTTGCGATTGTCAGCCAAGTAGAGCGAAGAGCTTCTGGTCAATGCTGTGTTGAGAGCTTCATCGGCATCAATGAGTCCAGATCCAAAAAAATTGTCTTCGCCTGCCGAGCCCATATCATCAGCGGTCTCAAGCAAGATCTGTGTGATGTCTTGTGGGCTTAAAGAGCTGTCGACTGAAAGTAAGAGCGAAGCCAGTCCCGCTACGATAGGCGCAGCGAGACTCGTACCAGAGACGGAGGTGTAAGCATTGCCCACGGTCGTCGTGCTGATGTTCTCCCCAGGTGCAACCAAGTCCACAAGGCCTCCAAAGTTGGAGAATGCTGAAAGACTTGCAGAGGTGGTTCCACCATCCGTTGAACCGACGATGATCATGTCTTGGCCCTGACAATACTCGCTAGTGGCAAGTCCGAGGCACAGAGGGCCCAAGTCCTCCGAGTCGTTGCCTGCGGCCATGACAAGGAGTGCGCCGTTTTCTCTAGCAACCTCTGCAGCATCTTGAATGTCGGGGTCAAAAGCTCCGCTATAGCTTAAGTTGATGACATCGGCTCCGTGCTCGGATGCCCAGATGATGGCTGAAATCATATCGGAGGTGGACGCTAAACATGTCGCTGAGTCGTCTGTGATGCGGATGGGCATGATGTCCGCTTCCCAGTTGATTCCTGCAATTCCTGCATTGTTGTCTCCGGTGGCAGCGGCCGCTCCCGCCACCATCGTTCCGTGCGCTCCGCAGGGGTTCACCAGCGAAACGGGCTCAGTGCTTCCGCAGCCTGGAGCAGCAGTGGATGCACAAGAGGCTGCATTGTATCCGGGCACCAGGCGTCCAGCGAATTCACTGTGGGTCGATTGAACTCCTGTATCGAGGATCGCGATCGTAACGGATTCATCCCCAGTGGTAATGTCCCAAGCGTTTTCAAAATCAAGTGGTCCCAGATAGCTGACTTGATCAGAGGAGAAGAGGGGGTCGTCGGGTGTGATGGCTGGAGGAAAGAGACAGTTCTGGCGAATCGATTCATAGAGTCCTGTTTGCTCAAGTCTCGAAATGAGTTCATCGGCATTTTGCTCGGTTGGAATCTGCAGCACATGTAGATCAAGAGCCGAGATCATTCCAACAGACTCGATGGGCAGGGTCTTGAGAATCAAAGAAGCTCTTTGTCTTTCGCGGTCGATTTTGTTTTCGCTCATTCCGCTGGCGCGCAAGGATTCAATTGATTTCGGGCGAACGAGAATCTGAGTTGTCGGTAGAGAGGGTGGCAGGCATGAGGCGAACTTCTTGGGTCTGATAAAGGAGCTTAGGATTCCTTCGCGCTGAGATTGGGGCTTTGATTCGCCCACAAACTCGAGGAGATTTTGCGCACGCAATTCGATCCCGAAGAGACAAAAGCTCGAGACGCTTAAGACCAGAAGTTGAAGCCCTTTAATCATCCACTTCACGCCTCTTTCTTTCGGCTATTCGAGCGATGATGCGCTGAAAATGATGGAAGATTTTTGTAAGTCGTTTCAGATGTTTCGATTTTGAATCTTCTTCGCTCGCGTCATCTTCATGACGTTTTGCGCTAGTGCAGCGAGTGGCAAGGATTGAATCTAAGCGGGGATGCGTGCCCACCAGGAATCGAACCTGGAACCCTCAGATTAGAAATCTGATGCTCTATCCAGTTGAGCTATGGGCACTCAAAAGCTGCCAACAACTCATCATTTTTAGAGGTCTCGAGCAAGTGCGAGCACAGACGATTGTAAGTTTTAAATGTCCCCTCTAGCCAAATGACCCAAGTGTGCTAAATCAGCGGGCCCATGGCTTTTTGTTGGATCAGAACCCTTCTTTTGTTGACTGGCTTGTTCGGCGAACAAAAGTCCATTTGGGCTGCAGAAGAGGGGACAAGTGGAGCCAATCAAGAAGCTTTCCTGAAGGCTTTTTCTGATTCCCAGCGCTTGGCTCAGCTTCTTTGGGCCACTCGCAGCTCCCTGGAGGATGGCGGGATGCGAGGAGAGTCCAAAGAGTTTGTGGCGACATTTTCTTTGGCGGTTGTTTGGGGTGTTCAGTTGGAGATCGGGCTGGGTCTTCATCGTTTTCGCTTGAGCGATCGCCCTCACATTCGGTTCGCATGTGGTTTGGTCGAGGGCTTGGGATTGTTTTCGATCGTGGCCTCTCAGCTTACGGAGAGACATCGACACTGTTTGATAACTCCAGAGGAGGTTGAGGGAATGGAGGCCCAATTTGGGTTTGGCCCAGCTCTGTCTACCGGCCAAGAGAGCTCCTCTCCTCGTCGATCGTCGTATCGCACAAAAGTTGGCCGTTCTCCGGGAGTGGGTTTGGGCGCAGGGTTGATCTTTTCAAAGGGAGCGGTGAAGGCGTTGGGAGTTCCAGCACCGCTTGGTTTGCCTCGATACTTTGCAGTTAAGTTGCTGAAAGCCGAGAGCGCTTTGGCGTGGGCGATGAAGGTTTTGGAAAATGAGGATTTGAAGAACTATCCATCCGTTTCCGAAATCGCTCGAAAGACGCGGGCGGAACTTTGGAGTGATATTCAAAAAATCGAACTTAGCGACTCACCTTTTTACTATAGAGATTTGCCGCCTGAGCATAGGTTCTCAAGTCCATCCGTGTTTGCTCTCCGCGAACCACCGCCAAGGCCTCAAGGAAAGTGCTCTCGATTTCTGGCCCTCATTCGCGACGGCTATTGATTAGCGTCGAAGTTCGGCGACCTGGTTCTTTGCGCCCTCTTGCTTGGCCTTGTCGAGCAGAGCCTTACCTCGTTCGTTCCTGGCAATGAACTCTAATTCTAGTTTCAGCAGGTCACGAATAAGCTTTCGCTTTTTAAGCTCTTCTCGCGGATTCGGTCTTGCATCGATGTAACAGGTCAACTTGTTCAGCTTCACCAAAAGGTTGATCACGTCGCTGAGAGACCTCCACCAAATCTGGAGTTCTTTCTTGGACTCGGCATCGACTCCTTCGAGCGACTTTGTGGATGTGAGAATGCGGTTAAGCGCTTCCCATTTTCCACCAAGCTCAAAAATTTGATTGGGCTGTCTTGGGAGTTGATTTCCAAGGAGGGCCCACGCCATATCGTATTTGAAACGAAAGCCGATTTCTTCCAGTGGGACTTGCGCAAAGAGTTTGTAGAAGTTCTGTTGTGTTGGCTCTCCACACAGAAGAGCCACGAGATAGCGCGAAAACTCTCTGACAGCAAAGGCGACATCGAGAGTGGAGAGATCTCGGAAGTACCCGCTTTTGGTATCAACGACCTTGAATTGATAGCGGCCGGTCGGCGATTTTTCAATAAAGTGAGTGACGCCGTAGTAGGTTAGAGTTTGATAGAGAACTTCGTAGGCAATTCTGTCCGCAGCTCCAGACTTCCTACTGATAAAAATACTGCCGGAGTCAAAGTCCGATGGATCATCGGACGGGTCGCCAAACGCATCGTCGCCGCTGTCTGGAGTGACCACTTCATCCGGGCCGGTGAGTAAGGAGGCGCCAAGCTCTCCTGAGCGAGCCGATGACGAATCCCGCAACATTCGGTCTTGAAATGTTTGCCCAAGGAACTCGGCGAAATCGCTGAGTGCGTCGGCTTCGTTGGATTTCAAGACTTCATCGGCGTATTCCTGCGCAGATGTCGTTAAGAAAATTGGTTGTCCGAGTGTGAGCAAAAACAAATATGCGAAACGCATAGTCCCCTCCATAAAATGTCTGATGAACCCCTCAATTTCTACCGTACGCAGGGCTGACGCTCTGGATCAAGTGAATGTCTGTTCGCGCGATCGAATCATCTGCTGCGTCGCGTTAAGATGCGACCTGTATGGGGCTCTTTGGGTGGGGGCGTGTTGAGTAGTTTTTGTCCCAGCGTTCTTGGCCGGTCGCTGATTGGGCTCAATAAGGCGAGTTATTTCATGGCCTTACAGATTTGACGCCCCAGTCTTTACACGGGCAAATGTCTGTGGTAGTGTCCGGTTGCCGGGAGTTCTAACCATAGAAAAAAGCCGCTTCAGGCTTAGTTCGTAGAAGTCCCAGTTAGTGAACCAAGCGGAAAACCGCAAGTGTTAGTGAATAAGAGTGTAGGGGTAAAAATGAGATCACCACGTATCGCGCCGAAGCCGAGCTTCGCCAAATTGTCTATTCATACCAAAAAACAACAGAAGTTGGCCAAACCAGTTCAGTTCGAAGTGGGCCAAAAAGTTGTTTATCCGGGGCATGGCGTAGGCCAGGTTCAGTCGATTGAGTCCAAGGAAATCGCTGGAGCCCAAATTTCTTTTTATATGATTCGTATTCTCGAAAGTGACGTCATGGTCATGGTGCCAACGACCAAGACCGACAAAGTGCGCCCAGTGGCAACCACTGACGAGGTCAAAGAAGTCTATTCGCTTTTGAAAGATAAAAAGGTCGTTGTTGAGCAATCAACATGGAACCGACGTTACCGTGAATACATGGAAAAAGTTCGAACCGGATCGATTTTTGAAATCGCCGAAGTCCTAAGAGACCTCTGTGTCATTCGCGCCGACAAGGTCTTGTCTTTTGGAGAGCGGAAAATGTTAGAGCTCGCCAAGGGTCTCTTGGTGAAAGAGCTCGCGATCTCTGAGGGCACCGATGAGCCCACTGTTGAAGCTCAGATTGAGTCAATCTACGTGAAGTAATGATGTCACCCTCTCTGTCTGCTGTTGTCGTTGCTGCTGGGAGGGCGCGTCGATTCCAGGAATCCTCTGGGATCGAGATGAACAAGGTTTTGCTGTCTATCGACGGCACCCCGATGATTCGTCGCACGCTGGATGCACTCTTCATCTTGCCATTGAAGCAGATTTCACTCGTTATTCGCGCAGAGGAAAGGGCTGCTTTCTCAGACGCGCTGAAAGACTCCAGCTACTACGATCGGATCGTCTTTGTCTCAGGCGGAGGGCGCCGGCAGGACTCTGTCAGATCGGGCCTAGAGGCACTTCCTTTCACCGATTATGTTTTGATTCACGATGGAGCCCGTCCTTTTATCGAAAGGACTTTTTTGGAGGGGTTGTGGACTCGAGCTCAGCAAGTTAGCGCACTCATACCAGTTCAAGCGATTTCTGAAACGCTCAAGGAAGTGGGCAATGATGGCGCTGTGGTTCAGACTTGGAATCGAGATCGCTTTGTTCGTGTTCAGACGCCACAGTTTTTTAAATCAAATATTTTAAGAGATGCGCACGAGTCCCTGAAAGACTCCGCGGAAGAGTTTACGGACGATTCAGCGATGGTGGAGCGGCTGGGTTTTCGAGTGGATACGATTCAAGGTTTTGCTGCCAATGTGAAGGTCACTTTTCGAGATGACCTCAACGGAGTGAAGAGTGTTGGATGATCTAAGAATAGGGCAGGGCTTTGATGTTCATCGATTGGTTGAGGGGCGACCGCTGATTATTGGCGGCGTTCAGATTCCTTTTGACCGGGGACTTTTGGGTCACTCCGATGCTGATGTTTTGCTTCATGCGGTGGTGGACTCGATTTTGGGGGCACTAGCCCTTGGTGATATCGGTCGTTTCTTTCCCCCTTCGGATCCACGCTACAAAGGGGCTTCAAGCAGAGAT
This sequence comes from uncultured Bacteriovoracaceae bacterium, assembly GCA_964655245.1. Classification (GTDB taxonomy): domain Bacteria; phylum Bdellovibrionota; class UBA2394; order UBA2394; family UBA2394; genus JBEIHI01. The sequence continues at coordinate 76,435 of CAZZLQ010000002.1, forward strand.
TTTCTCAAGTTTACGCGTGGGTTAGTTGCTGAGCGGGGAGCGTCGATTCTTTCAATTGATTCGACCATCCTGTGTGAAAATCCCAAAATGAGCCCCCATTATGAGGCGATGAGGCGGGTGATGTCGGAAGATCTGGGAGTTTCCTTTGATCGAGTTCACGTCAAAGCGACTACGACTGAGAAGCTTGGATTTACGGGACGGGAAGAGGGAATTGCAGCTCAGGCTGTTTGTCTGTTGAGACTTGGCTCGGGGTTAAGTACAACCAAAATGTGAGTACACGTACACGATTTGCCCCCTCACCGACGGGGTTTCTTCACTTAGGAAATGTTCGAACTGCTCTGTTTGCCTATTTGTTTGCGCGGCACACAAAGGGACGATTCATCTTGCGAATCGAAGACACGGATCAGGAGCGATTAGTCGAAGGCTCAGAGGCTGCGATCTACAAAGATCTGAAGTGGCTTGGGCTTCAGTGGGATGAAGGTCCCGATATGGGCGGTCCCCTCGGACCTTACAAGTGTTCTCAGCGCTATGATATTTATGATTTGCAGCTGAAGCGTCTTCGAAAGTTGGGCAAGGTCTATCGCTGTTTTTGTACACCAGATCAACTCGAGCAAGACCGAAAGCTTCTTTCGTCGCAAAAGAAAATTCTCAAGTATGTCGGTCGTTGCTCGGCTGTCAGTGATGCAGATTCGGACAAGCGAGCACAATCAGAACCTTTTGTTTGGCGAATGCGCGTTGATCCCACAGGCTCAATCAAAATCAAAGATATCGTTCGAGATGATGTCGAAATCGAAAAGGAAACTCTCGGAGATTTTGTTCTCGCGCGTTCCACGGGGATTCCCGTGTTTTTGTTTCAAAACGCCATCGATGATGCGCTTCAAGAGATGACTCATGTGATTCGAGGTGAGGACCACCTTTCCAACACCTTCCGTCAGGTCATGATCTACGAAGCGTTAGGCTATAAGATTCCAGAGTTCGCCCATCTGCCGATGATTGGCGATGAAGATGGGGGCAAGCTGAGCAAGCGAGCAGGAAGTCTCTCCATTGGACAGCTTCGGGAAGAAGGCTATCTGCCGCAAGGAATTACCAACTATCTTGCACTTCTTGGTTGGTCTCCTGGAGATACTGGGAAAACGGGAGAGAAGTTTAAGTTGGCAGAGCTCATTGAGGCGTTTGATATTCATCGAATTCATAAGGGCCGAGCTTTGTTTGATTTCCAAAAGCTTCAGTTTTTGAATCATGCGCATTTACAAGACATGTCCACCGCCGATTTGGTGGCGTTAGCGCCATGCCACAAGCCAAATTTGTCTGAAGTTTGGCCAAGCGCGGTTGAGTTGATTCGTCATGACTGTTCGACGGTCAAAGAAATCTACAAAGTAGAGACTTTCTTGACCGCTCCTTCCTATGAAGCACCCTCTGCTCAGGAGATTTTGAAGAAGGAGTCTTCTCGAAAAGCACTCGAATTGGGATTGCAGAGCTTTAAGGAAAAAAGCCAGGCGGGCTCAACAGATGTTGTTTTGAAAGAAAGTATTCAGGGCGCTGGAAAGACTTTGGGGATTAAGGGCAAGGATTTGTTTTTTCCGTTTCGTGTCGCTTTGACAGGAACTGAAGCTGGTCCCGAACTCGCGCCACTCGCCAAGATTCTTGGCTCAGCTGAGGTTGAGACTCGTCTTCGAAAGGCTCTTGAGTTTTCTCAGGCCCTCTAAGGTGTTGAATGCTGACTCGGCCCGCGTCTGATGAGAAATTTGAGCTAGTCTCATCGTTTGCTCCCAAGGGCAGTCAACCCCAGGCTATTTCAAAACTCGTCTCGGGACTCAAGTCACAGGTCAAAGACCAGGTTTTGCTGGGCATCACTGGATCGGGTAAGACCTTCACGATGGCCGAGGTGATTCGCTCGGTGAATCGCCCAACGCTCGTCATTGCACATAACAAAACCTTGGCCGCGCAGCTCTATTCAGAGCTTAAAGAGTTTTTCCCGAAGAACTCGGTCGAATATTTTGTCAGCTTCTACGATTACTACCAGCCAGAGGCCTATGTGCCTTCGACGGATACGTATATCGAGAAAGATTCTTCGATCAACGAGACGATCGATAAAATGCGGCATGCAGCCACTCGTTCACTCCTGGAGAGAAACGATGTGATCATCGTCGCGTCTGTCTCTTGCATCTACGGTCTTGGATCACCCGAAGCCTATTATGGACTTTTGCTCCATCTTAATCAGGGCGATAAAATCGAGCGAGACTCCATCATCGAAAAGCTTGTTCAGATTGGATACGGCAGAAATGATCACGATTTTGCCCGCGGGGGATTCCGAGTTCGTGGTGACGTGATTGATATCTTTCCAGCCTCTGAGGATTCGCGAGCCTATCGGATCGATCTCTTTGGTGACTTTGTTGATTCTCTTTCGGAGATTGAGCCTATTTCGGGGCGGGTAAACAAAAAGCTTTCGAAGATCTCCATTTATCCCACCAGTCACTATATCACTTGGCCTGAGAGTCTTTCGAAGGCGGTTGAGTCGATTCAAAGAGAACTCGACCTGTGTGTGGTTGATCTCAAGAATCGTGGAAAGGTCTTGGAGGCCAAGCGACTTGATCAGCGAACTCGATTTGATCTGGAAATGCTGCGAGAGGCCGGCTTTTGTCTTGGGATTGAAAACTACTCAAGACATTTGACGGGGCGGAAGCCGGGTGAGCCGCCTGCCACTCTCCTTGATTATTTTCCAAAAGACTTTTTGCTCGTCATTGATGAGTCGCATGTCACCGTTCCGCAAATCCGCGGGATGTATAATGGAGACCGTGCCAGGAAGACAACACTAGTTGAGCATGGCTTTCGCCTTCCATCGGCGCTGGATAACAGGCCGCTGACTTTTGATGAGTTTAAGGAACGCGTGGGGCAGACCATTTATGTTTCGGCCACCCCCGGGGATTACGAGATGGAGCTTTCGAAGGGCCATTTGGTGGAGCAGATTATTCGACCGACAGGTCTGCTTGATCCGGAGATCACTATTTTACCTGCAAAGAATCAGATTGATCTTTTGATTCCAGAGCTCAGAAATCAGGTCGCCAAGACTGAGCGAACGCTGATTACGACACTCACCAAAAAAAGTGCCGAGAATTTGACAGATTATCTACAGTCGTTGAACTTCAAGGTTCGATATCTTCATGCCGATGTTGAAACCATGGAGAGATCTCAAATTCTCAAGGATTTACGATTGGGCGTTTTTGATATTCTGATTGGGATCAACTTGCTTAGAGAGGGGCTCGATTTGCCGGAAGTGAGTTTGGTGGCCATCTTGGATGCTGATAAGGAGGGCTTTTTGAGGGCAGATCGAGCGCTTCTTCAGACTTGTGGACGAGCAGCTCGAAACGTCAATGGTCGGGTGATCATGTTTGGAGATCACATCACTGACTCAATGGCTCGGTGTATTGAGATTACCAATCGAAGGCGTGCTATCCAAGTTCAGTACAATCAGGAGCATGGCATTACCCCAGGAACCGTGATTCGACCGATCGCCAAATCTCTCCAAGAGCTTGCCAAGGAGTCGGGAGCCCTTGCCGTTGAGGTTGATGTGGCAGTTGATACCGATTTGTCTGGAAGTTTGCAGGAGCTTGAAGCGCAAAAGAAACAGGCCGTCAAAGACCTCAATTTTGAATTGGCTGCAAAAATTAGGGATCGGATCCGCGATCTCAAACAAAGCCTTGTCCTTGAGGGTGAGAATCTTAAATGAGCAGAGAGATTCAGGCCCACACTCTAGAGAGTCTTGAACACCTGCCAAAAAAGCCTGGGGTTTATATTTTTAAAGGCCGCCGAAATCCTGAGGCGCGAGCTTCAGTGCTTTATGTGGGCAAGGCAAAGAGCCTCTATCAGCGAGTGCGACAGTATTTTAAGGGTGAAGGCGATGGGCGACCGCTCGTTCAGTTTTTAAAAACCCGTGTTGAAGAGATCGAAACGATTGTGACGGAGTCGGAGCAAGATGCTTTGCTCTTGGAAAATGAGCTCATCAAGAAGCACAGGCCCGCTTACAACATTCATCTCAAAGATGATAAGCGCTACTTGAGTCTTCGGCTCGATGTCTCGCATGAGTGGCCTCGACTTGAAGTGGTTCGAAAAATCAAAAAAGACAAGGCTGTTTATCTGGGGCCTTTTTCTTCGGCGAGCCGGCTGAGATCTGCCCTTGAGTTTATTCAGAAGGTGTTTCCGCTGAGAAGTTGTGACGATCGAAAGCTCTACAATCGTTCGCGTCCTTGTATCGAGTATGAGATTAAGCGCTGCGTAGCCCCCTGTGTGAAGTTTGTCAGTGCGGAGGCTTATCGAAAGCTTGTGGATGCAACGATTTTGTTTCTCAGGGGAGAAAACAAAACTCTTTTGCAATCGCTTGAAGTTCAAATGAATGATGCGGCGGAGCGAGAAAGTTATGAAGAGGCAGCTTCTTTGCGTGATCGACTGCAGAGCCTTGAATCGGTGATTCAGGGCCAGGGCATCATTGGGGTCCGTCAATACCAGCAGGGCCTTGACCAAGATGCAGTCGGAGTTGCTGTGGAAGGCAATCGTGCGGTGATTGTGGTCTTGTTTATTCGAAACGGAATCATTTTTGATAAGAGAAGTTTTGAATTCAAGAATGTGTCGCTTGAGCGGCAAGACTTGCTGGGCGAGTTTCTTACTCGGTACTACTCCTCAGATGTTTATATTCCCCACGAGGTTTTGGTTTCAGAGGCGGTTGATGTAGAGGCAGACATCAAGGTGGTGGCTCCTCGCTCGGAGGAAAAACTAAGTTTTGTCAAAGTGGCCGAAGAAAATGCGGCGCTTAATCTCAAGTCTCAGATCCAAAAAGTCGCACGATTAGACAAGACACTACACTCTCTCCAAAGGCTTCTAGGGCTTAAGAAGTTGCCTCAGTCGATGGACTGTTTGGATATTTCGCACCATCAAGGCAAAGAGGCGGTCGCTTCGGTGGTGCGCTTTGTGGACGGAGTTCCGTTTAAGGATGGCTATCGCCGTATTAAACTTGAGCACGATCAAGTAGATGATTTTGAATCGATGAAAGAGGCAATGACTCGCCGGTATAAGGAAGAGGGAGATCTTCCTGACCTGATTGTCATTGATGGAGGGAAGGGGCAGCTCAGCTCCGCAGTCGAGGCGCTTAAAGCGCGTGGGTTCCTGGAAAAGGTAGAAATCGTCTCGCTTGCCAAAGCTCGGGAGGGATCCGGTCTTGATCCCCTCAACCCCCAAAATCGCGAGCGAGTGTTTCGTTGGGGTCAGAAGAATCCCATTCTGTTTAAGGAAGACTCGGCAGAAGAGCTTTTGCTTCGCTATCTACGCGATGAAGCGCATCGCTTTGCGATTTCCTATCACCGACTTCGAAAAGATCGTATGACGACATCTGTATTGGATGATCTGCCCGGGATGACTGAGAAGCTCAAACTCAAGTTGCTAAGAGAGTTTGGATCGGTTGATGGTATCCTTTCGGCTCCCGCTCAGGATCTTGCTAAGATCGTCAAAGGCAAGACTCTGGAGGCGCTTCAGAAACTTCTTTGACTTGGTCGGATGATCATTTCACCATGAAATAGAATGCTGACGTTCCTGAGCTTGCTCGTCCTCATTTCAGATGTGAAGGGGCCCGATCCATTTGTTGGATTTGGGATCACGCCTGTTCCTATTCAATTTGAGCCGGCGACTGAGGGAGAAGAGGGAGGACAGCTTCGCAGACGCTTTCTTCAATTGGGAGCTCCCTTTGAAATCAAAGAGTTTTCATGGGGTGAGATTGAGGGGTTAAAGTTGGTTTTTTCCCCTGAGCTTGCAACCAATCAAAGTATTTTTCTAGCTCAGGGTGTTTTCATGCTTGAAGAAACTGTGCCCTTTCGGGCGTATCGATCTG
>CAZZLQ010000003.1:0-71520 GCA_964655245.1 uncultured Bacteriovoracaceae bacterium
GGTAAGACACGGATGAAGCCGCTTTTCCACCCATCTGGCCCATCGCCCAAATGGCCTTCACTCTCGTCTCAGAGGGCATGGCAGGATCCGTTAACTCAATCAGCGCAGGAAGCGAACGCTTTCCCATTTCAGAAAGAATCATAGCCGAGCGAGATAGAATGACAGACGACGTCTCTGTTCTCATGACCTGTGTCAGGGCAGGTATCGAATATTCAGGAGTCGCCTTAAGCTCCTTCACAATTTCTTGAGTTCTATCGTATTCGGAACTTCTAAGCTCTTCGATGAGGGCCTTTACCCTTTGTTCCTCGGCTTGATCAAAAAAATCGACGGACCCCGCAATCGGCTCAAGCGCCGGACAAAACTGAGCCATCAGCGGCTGAAGCGGATGTGCAACTGCAAAAGAAAAAAGAAACAATGAAAGTGAATGAGCGAAAAAACCCCTTAGTGGCATATGGCAACTCCCCGACACCACCCAGTTGCAATCTCGGTGCCAAACCAAAGTCGGCTTTAGACCGGCCTGGATGCGTGTTTTGCGAGACGATCAGACATTCATTCAACAAATAGCGGGGAAACAAGGTCTCAGCGTCTAGGAAATCGGAGCTTTGTACTTTTTCGTGAAGCAGGCATCACACATGGATGTGGGGGGCTTGAGGTGCTGATAAATACTGTCCATTTCGAGATAGCGTATCGAATCGGCCTCCACGAAATCCGTAATCTGCTGAATCGATTTGTTCGCCGCAATCAGCTCGCTTTCATGAGGAGTATCAATGCCGTAAAAACACGGAGAAATCGTAGGAGGTGCGGAAATTCTCATATGAATCTCTTTCACTCCCGCTTCGCGAAGGATCTTATTAATCTTTTTGGAAGTCGTCCCGCGAACTAAACTATCATCCACCACAATGATGGATTTACCCTTCAAAGACTCCCGCAGCGGGTTTTGCTTAATCCGCACTCCGAAATCTCGAATGCTTTGATGCGGCTCAATGAAGGTTCGCCCAATATAGTGATTCCGAATCAACCCTAACTCAAAGGGCAGCTGAGCGCGCTGAGAGTATCCAATCGCTGCAGGAATTCCAGAATCCGGAACTCCCATGACCAGATCAGCCTTCACTCCTGCCTTCAAATCATTCTCAGCAAGCAAGACTCCCAATTTTTTGCGCATCTCATAAACAGATCGATCAAAGACATGGGAGTCAGGACGAGAAAAATAAATCCATTCAAAAATACATGGGGCCGGCTCAGCTTTCTTTGTCAGGAAACTCGATTTGATCCCTGAAGATGTCAACTCAACGAGCTCTCCGGGCTCAACCTCTCGAATCAGCTCCGCTCCCACCAAATCAAAGGCACAAGACTCCGATGCGGCCACAAAACCGCCATCGAGTTTTCCAAGCACTAAAGGACGAAATCCGTGTGGATCTTTGACCACAAAGACTCGATTCGTAGAGCCCTGACGAAGCATCAAGACAAGTGAGTAAGCGCCTTCAACTTGTTTCAGCGCATTTTGCAGCCTTGTTTCGAAATCCCCTTTTTGCCGTGCGATCAAATGCAGAATCACTTCCGTATCTGAACTCGATTGAAACACACTGCCCAAGGCCTCAAGCTCACGTCGCAATTTGTCGGCATTCGTAAGATTGCCGTTGTGAGCCAAAGCCAAATCAAAATCAAAGGTCTCCACCAAAAACGGCTGAAGATTCTTGGCCAGCGATCCACCAGCTGTGGAGTAGCGAACATGCCCAATCGCTGCAGTTCCCGGCAGCCTCGTCAGAACATCCTTCGAAAAAATCTGACTCACCAAGCCCTCACCACGGTGCGCCTGGAGCTTCTGACCATCAAAGCTCACAATACCGGCACCCTCTTGCCCGCGGTGTTGAAGTGCAAACAATCCAAGATACGCACGATGAGACGCCTCAGGAATCTGAAACGCAGCAAAGACTCCGCATTTTTCTTTGAGCTCTCTCATGAAAAGCAAGCTCTCCACGACTGTCGGAGCTCATTCACATCTCCCGCCAACAGCGGCTTCATCTGGAATCGACCATCGCCCGAAACACTCCCCAATCGCTTAGCCTGAACCTTTGTATCCATCGAAAGACGAATCAGCTCCGCTCGGCGCTGCGGTCGAATCTCAACAATCACACGCCCCTGTGATTCGCCAAACAACAAGGCATCTCGTCGCTGCTGAGCCTTCAGAAAATCTCCATCAAAACCAATCGCGGCATTCGAACCAAAACAGGCTTTGGCCAAGCTCACCGCCAAGCCTCCCTCGGAAATATCGCGACAGCTTAAAAACAATCCCTCTTTATGAGCCCGCAACAGTGCGTCTTGCAAGATCTTCTCCGCCCGCAAATCATACGGCGGCAACTGATCGAATCCGACTCCCACCACTCGTGAATACAAACTACCAAGCGGTTGATCCTCCGATCTTCCCAGGGAATCGAGCATCCACACTTCCGATCCCACTTCCTGGAAATGCGAGGGAATTGCTCGGCGCACATCGTCCATTGCTCCCACCATCACATAAAAAATCGTCGGATCGATATTTACTTTGCGATCATCCTCGGACGTCTGATTGTACAAAGAGACATTTCCGGACACACAAGGCGTATCAAAAATTTCAATCGCCGCATTCATTCCCTGAACCGCTCGATCTAATGCACCGAGAGTTTCCGGCTCATGCGGATTCCCGAGATTCACACCGTCCGTAAATGCCAAGGCCTTGGCACCCACACACGCCAATGATCGAACCCCCTGCGCAAGAGCCATCTCAGCTCCTGCTCGAGGATCAATCAGATTCCATGCTTCATGGCTTACACCCTTGAACGCAATTCCTCGATGCGGCTGATCGGATGAGGGCGTCCACACAACAGCCGCCTCATGCCCTGGGCCCAAAACAGTCGCAGCTCCCACTGTCGAGTCATAGCGCTCAAAAATCGTTTCTTTGCTCGCAACCGAAGGCTGCTTGAGCAGATATGTCAGCGCTCCCCACTCATCTTGAATCTCGGGGAACTGAAACTGTGTTCGACGAGTAGGCAATTCCCACTCCGGCTCCGGCAAGTCCGCGTCCGGCGGATCCTGGACGTCCGCGACGGGGAGATCCACCAACTTCTCGCCTTTGAAGGTCATCTCGAGATTGCCGCCCTCTGTGGTCTCACCAATCACAACCGCCTCGCAACCCCATCGATGCATGACTTCTTCAAACTTTTTCTCAGAGCCTTTCTTCACAATCGCAAGCATTCGTTCTTGAGACTCAGAAAGTAAGAGCTCGTAAGCCTCCATCCCAGGCTCGCGCGTTGGAACCAGGTCCAGCTCGACCTTCATGCCGACTTTGGATTTGTACGAAATCTCCATCGTTGAACACGTTAACCCAGCGGCCCCCATGTCCTGAATGGCCATCAGATCTTGCGGGTACAAGCGCATGACTTCAAGGCAAGCATCCATCAGACACTTTTCTTTGAAGGGATCGCCCACTTGCACTCGCACTTTTTGACCATCAGCTTTGTTTTCTTCACTAAAATCCGCAGAGGCCAGAAGTGATGCGCCGTGAATTCCATCGCGACCTGTTTTGGCTCCCCAGACCATCACCGATTGCCCCGGTGAGGCTGTCGCTGAACGATAAATCTTATCTTTCTCTACCACTCCCGCTGCAAACACATTCACGAGAATGTTGGAGTTATAACAAGGTGACATTTTCACCTGACCCGCGACGGTCGGCACACCCACACAATTTCCGTAGTGAGCGATTCCAGAAACAACTCCCTCAAGCAGAAAGTCTTGGCGCGCAGCGGTCTTTTGTCCAAATCGCAGATAATTGCCAAGTGCAACGGGCTGAGCACCCATCGTAAAAATATCGCGCAAAATTCCACCCACTCCTGTGGCAGCTCCCTGAAAGGGCTCAACGAAACTGGGATGATTGTGACTTTCCACTTTGAACGCTACTGCGCGCTTTTCATCCAAAGAAACAAGGCCAGCGTTTTCACCGGGGCCCTGCAAAACATGAGAACCCTTGGTGATGATTTTTTTGAGAAAGCGTTTGGTGCTCTTGTAACTGCAGTGCTCCGACCACATGACACCAATCATCTGAAGCTCTGTTTCGGACGGCTCACGCTTGAGCGTCGAAACAAGATGCTCATACTCCCTGGAACTGAGGCCCACAAGCGATGCCAATTTCTCTATTCGCTCACTCATTTCAAATTCTCCACGGCATTTTTCCACAAGAGCTGACCATCCATGAGCTTTAAGTCTTCAAACGAAGCTCGCTCGGGATGCGGCATCATTCCCAAGATACTGCCCTTGCCATGCCTTCGATAAACCCCCGCAATGTTTTGATGTGAGCCGTTAATATCTTCCAAATACGTCAGCGCAGGCTTCACTTCCGACACATCAATCTTTTGAATTTGGTAATTTCCAAACTTGTGCGCGACGGGAAACTTCAAAATCTTGCCGTGGTCACGAGGACAAAACCAAGGAAACGCCTCGCCCCCCACTTTGAGCTCCACAACTCGTGAAACAAACTTTAAATGAGAGTTCACCGTCAAATAACCTGGAAGAAGTCGGGCTTCCAACAAAATCTGAAAGCCATTGCACAAACCCAAACAGTGAGCACCGGCCTCAATAGCATCTGACAACCCCATGATGGCTGGACTTTGTTTGGCAATAGCTCCCGCTCGAAGATAATCTCCGAAACTAAATCCACCCGGGATGACAATAAGATCATATTGGCCAACCTTGAGTTCATCCTCATGCCAATGAAAGCTCGCAGAAATTCCATTTTGATTTTGCAGGGCGCGCAGAGTGTCTTGATCACAATTGGAGCCAGGAAATCGGATGACTCCGGCGCGAATCACTTGAGAACCTCGACTTCGTAATTTTCCATCACGACATTGGCGAGAAGCTTCTGCGCCATTTCTCGTCCTAAGCTTACCGCTTGAGCCTCAGACTCAGCCGTCAGCGTCACCAAAAAAAGTTTTTGGACATGAACAGACTCCAGAGTCTTAAAGTTGAGTCGCTTGAGGGAACTCCCAATCGCTTCGGCTTGAGGATCCAAAATTCCTTCTTTAAATCCGACACGAATGCGCAGCTGAAATTTCATCATACGGCCAACCTCTTTTCCAAACGAGCCAGGACCTCACGGTATCCACTCATGAGGTCTCCCAAATCAAAGCGAAAACGATCTTTATCGAATTTCTCCAGGGTTTTTTTGTCCCAGAGCCTGGAGGTGTCTGGAGAAAACTCATCTGCCAACAGGACTTTGCCCTCAGCGTCCTTTCCAAACTCCAACTTGAAATCCACCAAGATCAAACCCAGCTCATCAAACAGCGGAGATAAAACATCATTCACTCGCAGTGCTTGGCGACGACACTCCGTCAAATCCTGAGCATGAACTCCATAGAAAGAAACCAATAAATCCTCGGAAACCTGAGGATCTCCTTTTTGATCGTTCTTCAGATACCATTCCACAAGAGGAGGATTCAGAGGTGCACCTTCGGGTTCTCCCAAACGACGCGCCAAAGATCCCGCCATTCGATTTCGAACCACCACTTCCACCGGAAGCATGCTTAGCTGTTTGGTCTCAAAGGAGCGATCATCAACGCTTCGAACAAAGTGAGTCGGCACCCCGTTTTGGGTGAGATAGCGAAAAACCAACGTGCTCATTTTGATGTTGATGGCGCCTTTGCCCTCAAACTCGGCTTTCTTTTGGGCATTAAAAGCGGTGGCAGAATCCTTGAAATAATGGATAAGCGTCCCCCCTGGGGCTTTAAACACGATTTTAGCCTTACCTTCGTAGAGCTTTTGACCGTAATCCTTGGAGGGGGCCGTCACGACGCGATCACTATAGAAAATGCCCCCTACCTTGGCAACGATTCGAACTATGAATTGATCAGAAAATCATGAGTCGTTAGCGTCGGGGCCTATGAGGGAAGGACCCATGGAAAGCAGCAAGCCTGAAGACGCCAAAGAAGCCCAAAAGGAGGCTTCCACCGCTCATGACACCCCCATGATGAGACAGTGGTCTGAGCTCAAAAGTCAGGCTAGCTCCTCGCTATTGTTTTTTCGATTGGGAGATTTTTATGAGCTCTTCGGTGATGACGCCAAACAAGCAGCTCCTTTGATGAATGTAGTTTTGACATCACGAAACGCCAAAGATGCCAACGCGATTCCTCTGTGCGGAGTTCCACTGTCTCAGTTCGAACACTATGTCAGCAAAGTTCTCGATGCGGGATGGAAAGTTGCGTTGGCTGAACAAACAGAAGAGCCGAAGCCCGGAAAATCTCTTGTTCGTCGAGAGATTGTTCAGTGGCTCACCCCTGGCATGAGATTTCTGCCTCACGAAGAACGTCCTCACTATATCGCAGCCCTTTCTATGCAGTCCGATCAGTGGGTGCTTGTGGCCGCTGATGTTGGCACAGGAGATTTGCGAGTTTTTCGAGGACATCAACTGAGTGAAGTCGTTGAGCTCATCGAACGATTGCCCATTGAAGATCTCAGAACCTTTCAAAATCTTTCGGTGACTTTGCCCGTGAAAAATATCGAGACGATTCATCTGATCACCGCTGCCGAAGCAGAGGTTCAGACTCTCCAGGGATTGAACCTTGTCACACTCGCTGATGCCCCTACCGAGTCCAAATTGGAACTCCAGATTCTAGGAAGCCTCCTGAAGGTCATTGCCGATGCTCACCCTCGTGAGCGGCTTCGCTTTCGTGCCATCGGAAGCGATGAATCCGCCGTCATGATGTCAGCGGCGACTCGAAAAAATCTCAATCTGTTTGAGCCTGCTGGCAAATCACTTTTTGATTTCATGAATCAAACAACAACGGCCTTTGGTCGTCGTGAGCTCAAACGTATTTTGGCGGAACCCACACAGAACAGAGACTTAATTTCTCATCGCCAGACTCTGGTTCAGTTTTTTAAAACCAATTCGTTTATTCGGAAAAAATTTCGAGAGCGATTGAGATCGGCTCTAGATTTTCATCGCCTCCTGAGAGGTAAGCTTCTAGCCAAACAGATTTTTCGATTTCACGAGAGTCTCAAAGCCGCACTCGAAGCCATTCAGGTCTTGGGTGGTCAGCATCCAACTCTTGAGCGATCACTCGAAGCAGCCAAGAACCTTACTCCTTTGTCCGAGCGTTTGCAGTCGACTCTTCAGTGGTCTGATCAAGAGGATGCAGGATGGATTCAAAGCGGAGTGCTGAGCGATCTTGATGAACTTCGCGCGCTTCAAAAGAACGCAGGGACTGTTCTGGCACAGATTGAAGAAAGCATGCGCGCAGAAACCAAGATCTCAACACTCAAAGTGAAGTTTCATCAGGTCTTTGGTTATGTCTTTGAAGTTACGGCTACTCACAAAGATAAAGTTCCAGCCTCGGCCCGTCGAATTCAAACACTTGCCAATGCCGAGCGCTTCAAAACAACTGAACTTCAAGCTGTTGAGGAAAAGCTCTTAAGCCTCGAGTCTCGAGTTCGTGAAGCTGAGAGTGCTGAGATCAAGCGATTGGCTCAGCAAATCGAAGAACAAATCGGCGTGATTGAGAGTCTTGTCGATGTTCTGTCCGAACTTGATGCCGCTCAGAGCCTTGCCGAAATCAGTGCAACCCACGGCTGGACCACACCCGTCACATCAAATAGCGCACAAAGCATCTTTGATCTGAAGGACGGCGTTCATCCCCTCACTCATCCGTTTGTTCCTTTGAGCTTTGTTTTGGATTCTCACAAGCAATCTTTGATTTTGCTTACCGGCCCCAATATGGCTGGAAAGAGCACACTCATGAGAGTGTCTGCCCTGTGTGCATTGCTGCATCAAATCGGCTCTGATGTGCCGGCTCAGAGTTTTGAAGCGAGCTTGTTTGATCGCATCATGTGTCGAATGGGTGCTCAAGATGACTTGGTTTCGGGACAAAGTACGTTCTTTGTCGAAATGAAAGAAGTCTCTCAAATGATTCAAGGAGCCAGCGCTAAGAGCTTTTTGCTGTTTGATGAGATTGGCCGGGGAACTTCGACCTTTGATGGGATGGCACTCGCGTGGGCGATCACGGAAGCTGTTCATGATCTTCGATCTCTGGGAATCATTGCCACTCACTATCTTGAAATGGCTGCACTCGAAGATCAGTGCGCTCGCTTGAAGGCTTATCACTTGGGGGTTGAGGAATCGAAAGGGCAACTTCTCTTCACCCGACGATTGCAATCGGGTCCAGCCTCAAGAAGTTATGGAATTCAAGTCGCTCGACTTGCGCAGCTACCAGAGGGAATTTTGCGGCGAGCTCAGGAGCGACTTCAAAGTCTTGAAGAAGCGCCCAAGGCAAAGTCAAAACAACTAAAGCTTTTTCAATTTCCCTCTCCATCTGATCAGAGTTGAATATGAGTCAGGCCATTGGACGATGTTACGACCTTCAAAGCCTCTTTCAGCGACTCAACAAACTTTATTTTGATAGCAGTCTTGAGCTGGAAGTCCGCTGGTCTCAGCGCGAAGTTCCTCGTGCCACCCGCAAAGTGATCCTGGGCCGATTTATGCCCAAGGATAAACTCATCGTTCTTTCTCGCCGTCTGGATAATCCCCGGGTGCCACTTTACTTTGTGGAGCATGTGCTTTTTCACGAGATGCTTCACGCCGTCTTTCCGCGAGACGATCATCGTATGCATACGGAATCATTTAGAAAATTTGAACGGATGCACCCTGATTACGAGCGAGCCCTTGAATGGGAAAAGAGCTCTATCAAAGTTCTTTTTGAAAAGTCTCAGACCAGCTTGCCGCTGTGAAGACTAAGAGTGTTTTTCGTCGTCTTTTTTGGCTTCGTCTTTTTTGGGAGTCACATCGATCGCATCAGGCTCTTTCATCGCTTTCTTGAAATTGCGAATGCCTTGTCCAATGCCTGCGCCGAGCTGAGGCAACTTCGAAGCACCAAAAAGTAAAAACAAAATTCCAGCCAAAATGATAAGTTCCGTAGTACCTAATCCAAACATCGCTAATCCTCTGTCAATCTCTCCAGTTTTTTGCCTCTGAGATTATTCTCTCACATCACCCTATTTCGAACCAGACTTGACGCGCCAAGTCATCGAAATTTCTCAATTAAATGAGGGATTTTCGGTAGACTGACTTTGCATGCAGTCTAGCATCAAAGCGGAGCGAGGGGCGAAACCCTTAGGGGCTATTATTTTAATCGTTGTCGGTCTCTACACTCTTTTGAGTCTGGTGACTTATTCCGAAAGTGATCCTTCATGGAACTTCTCAAGTTCTGATGTCGACAAGATTCACAATTGGGGAGGACTCGTTGGAAGCTGGTTTGCCGACTCACTTCTACAGATCTTTGGAGTCGTGGCCTATCTTCTGACCTTCGGCGCAATCTTGGCTGGAGTGCAACTACTCAGATCAAAAACGATTTTGATTTCTGAACTTGCTCGCAAAAATCAAAAGCCCCACTGGGCGATTCCAACAGCGATTGCCATCATGGCGCTTTGTCTCTCAGGCCTGCTTTCCATGATTCCCGTTGAAATCTATCACGAGCTCTCTCTTGGTGGAGTCCTGGGATTTTTGCTCGCAAAAGCTTCTGTGTGGGCTTTCAGCTCTGTGGGTGCCGTGATTATTTTGATGGGAGCTCTCTGGGCAGGGCTCTTTCTTCTAACGGATCGAATTTGGGTCGATCAAATTCTCAAACTCCCCATGGGTGAGTGGATGAACAGCCTCAAGGCAAGCATCGCAGAGTGGAGAGGCGAAACCCTCGACGCTCTCAAGTCCATCAAGTCTCTCAAAAAAGCAGGACCACAGGTTCATCAGATCAAAGTGGATGCAGCAAAGTCCGTCGCACCTGCACCCAAATCTTCTGAGGGCGCACCTCTTCAGAAAAAACTCGAGGATCTTTTTAAAAAGCGATCAGAGGAGAGGCCTGCTCATTCGGTTGATTCCAAGACAGGTGAAGTTTTAGAGACCAAGAGCCTGCGTGAAGAGCCTGTTGAGTTTGAAGCCAAGGCTCCTTCGCGAAATGAGCCCAAGGTTGTTGTGCCTCGTGAAGTTCCACACAAAAAACGAGCGACCGAGAAGCGAGAGATTGGAAAGTTTGAACTGCCATCGTTGCAGCTTTTGGATCTACCTCAAGAAACCGGATTTGAAATCTCCAAGGAAGAGCTCATTGCCAACTCACGAGCGCTCGAACAAAAGCTTTTGGACTTCGGAGTTCAAGGTCATGTGTCAAACATTCGACCGGGTCCAATCATTACGCTCTATGAGTTTGAGCCGGCGGCCGGGGTCAAAGTGAAGAACATCCTGAATCTCACCGATGATTTGAAGTTGGCCATGAAGTCGACCTCGATTCGTATCTTGGCTCCGATTCCTGGAAAAGCCGCTGTTGGAATTGAGATTCCCAATCCGCGTCGACAGCCTGTTTACTTACGAGAGATTCTCCAGTCGGCATTGTTTCAAAACTCTCAAAGCCCTCTCATCATGGGGATGGGAAAGAGTACATCGGGTGAGCCCTATGTGGCTGATCTTGCCAAGATGCCTCACCTTCTCATTGCGGGAGCCACGGGGTCTGGAAAGTCCGTCGGGCTCAATGCCATGATTGTAAGCATGCTTTTTAAAACAGCACCTGAGGATCTCAAGTTCATCATGATTGATCCCAAGATGCTTGAACTTTCGGTCTATGACGGAATTCCCCACCTGCTGTTGCCTGTGGTGACGGATCCCAAAAAGGCTGCTCGTGCTCTGGCCTGGGCCGTCAAAGAGATGGAGCGTCGATACAAACTCATCTCAAGTTTGGGCGCTCGAAATCTCAAGTCCTACAATGACAAAGTTGAAAAGCTTTCAGCCGAGGAACTTCGACAAGAACTGCAACGAGCCGCTGAATCCGAAGCAACCACATCCGCGATCTTCCAAGATGCCGAGGAAGAAGCACAGAAGGCATTACAAGATGCCGCTCTTCAGGAGGCTGGCCTTGATCACTATGTGAAGCTACCCAACATCGTCGTTGTTATTGATGAGTTGGCAGACTTGATCATGGTTGCTGCACGTGAAGTGGAAGAAAGCATCGCACGACTCGCTCAAATGGCTCGTGCCGCAGGCATTCATTTGATGATTGCGACTCAACGACCGTCTGTCGATGTCATCACGGGAGTAATCAAAGCAAATCTTCCGACACGCTGTGCGTTCCAAGTCGCTTCCAAAGTGGATTCTCGAACGATCATTGACTCGATCGGAGCTGAGAACTTGATTGGCGAGGGAGATATGCTCTTCCTTCCTCCAGGAACCAGTCGATTGGAGAGATTACATGGTCCCTTTATCTCCGAGGATGAAATCGCTCGAGTCGTCCGCCATCTCAAGAGTCAGGCGGCTGCTGACTATAGCACTGACATCAATCTCGAAGATCCCGAAGCTCGGGACTTGGATGACGGAATGGACGGAGACATCGACGATGAGCTTTATGATCAGGCTCTTTCCGTGGTCTTTGAAACCAAAGCACCATCAGCCAGCATGCTTCAGAGACGGCTTCGTATTGGATACAATCGAGCCGCTCGTTTGATTGAGAGAATGGAGCGAGAAGGAATTGTTTCAGCTCCTCAGGCTGGCGGTAAAGGTCGAGAGCTCCTGGTTACGCCAAGCTACGAATCCTAAAGATGGAATCGGATACCAAGTGCCACGATGAGTTGGGTTGGCCATCCGCCATTGGTGAAGTACTGACTCCAATTGCTTTGAGCGTTATATCCAAAGACAAAACTTTCGAACTCTGTGGCTAGAGTGAGCGCGAACTTAGGATACGCGTAGAAAAAAGTATCCGCGCCATATCTCACAACGAATCGACCTTCGTTGAATTTGGCGTTACTCGCTCGTCCGGCCCAGCCCATGGCTGCCATCGGAGCAATCTCGATTCGAATCGACTCTTCTGTTGTAAGTCGAAAGTACTGCTTATAAGTCGCCATGAATCCTAGAATTTGATCGTCTCCATTACGATAGGCCAACAGAGCTCCAAACTCCTTGTCGGCTCGCCATCGGTAGTCCCCAATGAAATCAAACGAGGCTTGATTGTTGCGTCGATTGACATTGAAAGCACCTCCCCCCGAAAAACCCAGAGAGATAGTTCCGACGGCCGTTGTCTGACTCGAAAGTTCTGACATGACGACTTCCTGACTTTTGGGTCCTGAAGGATTAGAAATCGCTGACGGGAACTCAAAGTTTTTCTTGGGAGTTAGCTCCGGAGTGGCCTCCTCAGGTGAAGGAATCAAGGCTGGCGCAGGCGTTGGAAGGCTGGGTGCCGAAGCAGGAGCTGGCTCTTCGGCTGGCTGCGCAAAAGGATCCGAAAACCGAGGCCGACTGGGAGAGCTTGAGGGTGCTGGTGACTGTGGTGCAGGCGATGGGCGCTGCTCAGTCGGTGGATTCGCGGAAGGCTCAAGAGGCTGAAGCTCCTCAACGGGTTGTTCGCTCGCAAAGGGATCTGGTGGGGGCTCTAAGCTCTCGCTTTCCTGAGCCCAGAGATTTGAAAATTGAACAAAAAACAACAGACCAAAAGATAAAAATCTCATTCTGAGGAACCTTCTCGAAGTTGATATTGCTTCATCCTAAGCTCTAGGATTCTTCGAGTTGTTCCGAGTGTCAATGCAATCTCTGTGTTGCTCTGGTCAGGAAACTTTTCCAAAGCTCGTTGAATGAGCTCCTTTTCCAGAGATTCCTTCAAAAACTCGAGGCGGTTCCAGCCGTTCTCAATAGGAATCGTAAAAGGCAACAAGGCCTTAAGCTCTCCCAGGTCAAAGTGAATGTCCGATTCAGTAATCAGCTGAGCCTTGGCTTCGAGTGCCGCTCGCTCCAAAACCTGCTCGAGCTGTCGAACGTTGCCTGGATAGTTAAACGTCTTGAGCTTAGCCATGGCTGCTGGATGAACATCCAACTTCTTCGCCTGAAACTTAGCGGCCAATCCCTGACAAAGGTGGCCAACGAGCGCTTCAAAATCTTCCGCCCTTTCTCGCAAAGACGGAACCTTAAGAACCATGGATGTGACAGCCTGAAACAAATCTTCTCGAAAATCACTTCGGCGCTGAAGCTCAACACCGGAACTCACCGAGCCAATCAGTCGCACCTTGCCCTCTTGAATCAAATCCCAAACCCGATCCTGAAGTCGCGTCGACAGACTCAAGACCTCCGCTACAAACAATGTGCCCGCTTTACTCAAATTTTGAGTCACAAGGGGCGAATCCTCATCATGAGCTCGACCATCCACAGCAACAAAAGGCTTCTTTGATCTCTGAGAAGTTTCATGCATCCAACGAGCAGCTCGGCCCTTGCCAACACCTGTCTCACCCATCAAGAGGAGCGGAGTGGAAAGATCTTTGAGCTTTTCCGACTTAACCAAAAACTCCTGCATGATCCGTGAGTTACAAATCCAACCTGAGGGCATGGACCTCGATTCACCCGACGTCAGTCCCTTGGACTGAATGGCTCTTTTCACAATCGAAAACAGATCATCATTTTCAAAAGGTTTAACCAGATACTCGAAAGCACCTTTGTGCATGGCTTCGACCGCCTGAGGGACGCTCGAAAAAGCCGTAATCACAATTACGGGGATCTCTGGTCGCTGAGCCCGAAGTCTTTCGAGAAAACTAATTCCGGACTCTTCAGGCATACAAACATCGGTAACGATGCAATCCACCGATCCCCACTTTTGAAGATATTCATCAGCCTCAGGAACCGAATAGGCCTTGAGCACTTGTCCCAAGGGCTTAAGTAAAAGCTCCAAAGAACGCACCATGGCCACTTCATCGTCAACGACCATGATGAGAGGAGACTTAGTTTTAGAGTCGGCTGACATGATCGACTCCATTCAAAACAAATCCCGACGAAAAAACGAGGTTAAAAGTGGCACCCTGACTACCGGGCCGACTTTCTGTTTTGATGTGCGCGTGATTTCGGTCCACAAACGACATCACTTGAGCGAGTCCTAGACCCGTGCCCGACGGCTTGGTTGTCACGAAGGGCTTAAAGATATCGACGTTCTTGGGAAGGCCAGGCCCCTTATCCGTCACCTCAATGCTAAACTGATCTCCATTCAACAAAAGCGTGACCTTTACCCAAGGGCTCCCCACTTCAAAAGCGTTCATCACAAGATTAAGCAAGGCTTGTCGGAAACTTTCCTTCTCCGTCCACAAAATCAACGCGTCAGTGTCTGCAAATCCGCGGCGCTCCATCACCAGCTCGCGATCTGGGAATCGGCTCTCACACTGATCCTTGAGATAGTAAAGAATCTCATCCAGCAGCACTTTCTCTTTGTGCTCAACCTTACCGGATTGATCAAAGATCCCCTGCACGGTGGAGGTCACTCGCTTGACTTCGTTTTGGATGGTCTCCACAAGCTCTTCGGCCTCTTCGTCAGCCTTGAGACGATTTTTTAAAAGTCCCGAGCAGACTTTGATAATGGCGAGAGGGTTTTTAAGCTCATGGGCAAGAAGCGCCTGCATTCGCCCCACAGCGAGTAAGCCCTGCTGAAGAGCGATGAACTCTCGCAAGGCCAAAGCCTCTAGGCATCGCGAAAGCAAAATCAAAACCTCAGCCCACTCAGGAGAAGTGGCAGGGTCAAATGCGAGCTGATCGCCCCCATCAAAGTGAATCTCACCGATCGCCACATCCCCGCGCATGAGAATGTTTCGATAAAGTCCCTCTTTGATCCGACTACTTTGCGGATACAGATGTCCGGATTCAAACGTCCAGATTTCCTCGTTCTCCGCCGTCCAAGCTCGGGTGGGGTCTTTGAAAAATCGAATCTGAAGATCCTTCATCGCTAAAAATGTTTCACAGTGCGCAAAAAATTTATTCAAAAACTCTTCAAGAGAGTGAGCCTCTTCAAAGAAGGTGTTGACCGGGGGGTACTTCACTTTGGTTTTGATCAAGGTGTGAATACTCTCTTCAATCCAATTGGAGACGGGGCGAGCCAAAGCGATCACGACGATGGAAATCGCCACCCACAGCATCCAATGATCTCGCGAGTTGCTAAACCACGACGACCAACCCAATCCCACAAGAAGTGCAAAACTCGCAGCCACCGTAATCAAGGCAATTTGATGCAGACCTCGTCGAAATGCTCGCTCAATCTCAAGCACGTTAGACTTCAAGAAAATAGCCAAGAACGCAGAGGGGAAAATCAAAGAGATGGCGAGGATCCTCTCGATGGAAATCCGTGGGCCCTCCCAAACAAATGCGACGAAGATTCCTGAGACGGCAAGAAAGCTCACAAACAAAACAACACTCAAAAGACGGGCACGTCTTCGAGCCCAGAAATCTCTTGAGGTAAAAACTGTGTTCCCAAAAATCCCCAGCGCGAGAATGAAACAAACCGCCACAAAGTACATATGGAAATCCTCGAGCGATCGAAAGCTGGAAAGAACAGCGGCAACACCGTATCCACCCCCCAGAACGAGACGACGAAGCCAAGGCTGACCCTTCTGCTTGGGATAAGACATCGACAGATGCACGAGGGCAAAACTCAACAGCGGAACAACGAGTGAAAGCCCAATAGGCGCCCCAAAGGTCAACATGGGAAAGAGTCCCAGGAAAACTAAGCTCAGCAACATACATAAACTTGAGAAGACAACAATGGCTTCACGATTGGTTCGATTCGCCCCTCGCTGCAAAAGCACACCAATGGCGAAACTCAAAAAAATCAAAGATAGGGCCAGCGGAATCACAAAAAGCGTGAGAACGGATTGACGTGAGTGTCGCTTCAACTTGGTCGAAACAATCTGCTCCGCGCCCTGACGCTCGATGGTGATTTTGACAATATCGCCAGACTTCTTACCTTTAAGAAAATCGCGAACACTTTTGAGACTTAAGGGGCGTCCCTCGACAGCAACCACTCGATCGCCGGGCTGTAAAATCTGAGGTTTATGGAACCATTCCTCGTATTGAACAACGGAAACACGACCGTTAGGCCCGGAGAAGAAATCAAATCGCGCGGACTTTTGGTTGTGAGTGAAATAATAGCTCGACCAGGCCGCCACAAGACCCCAAACAACAACGACGGCTAGAACTCTCCACCTCATGATGCGCCTCTCTATATAATGCGCCTCTATAGAAAATGATAGGGATCTCGATCAAGCTTTACCTTGGCGTTGAGGGGCTTACTGTCGATGGCATCAAGAACTGAGGTTATAAGGGCTGTAGTCGGCGTTTTGGTGTCCGAGCGGCTCAAAATCTGGTAGCGATAGTAACCTTTCCAGCGACTTAAGGGGGCTGGAGTGGGACCCCGATTAAACAGCTTATAAGCAGTCCCCATGCGGTCTAGAGAGTTTTTAAGCGTTTCCGCAGATTGGCGTACCACGGACTCGGATTTGTGACTGAGGGTCCAGAGCGTGAGCTTTTTGTACGGTGGAAGCTCTGCGACCCAGCGAACAGCCAGCTCTCCTTGGGCAAACTTCTCAAAGGCATCATCCCCTTCAAGTGAAGCAAAGAGTGGGTGGTCTTTTTGGAAAGTCTGAATAATGAAGCGAGAGTCCTGACCTCGCCGCCCCACTCGCCCGCGCAACTGCTTAAGCAGCTGAAAGCTTCTCTCCATTCCTCGAAAGTCTGGAACTCCCCAACCTTGATCAGCCAGGATCACACCCAACAAAGAAAGTTTAGGAATATCGATCCCTTTGGAAATCATTTGCGTGCCGATCAAGATATCGATTTTGCCTTGAGCAAACTTATCAATCACTTCGGCCAATTTGTTGGTCTGTGCCGTTTCATCTCGGTCAAGACGCGCTACTCGTGCGTCAGGGAATCGAGCCTTGATCTGCATTTCAACTTCTTTGGTCCCGATGCCGCCCTCAAAAAACTCTTTGTGGCCGCAAGATCGACAAGGCTGTGAGAGCTTTTGCTGAAAGCCGCACCAATGACAAATCGCAACTCCTCGATCCCGATGCACCGTCAACGTGGTACTGCAATGCTGACAGTTGGTTTCCTGTCCACAGCTTGTGCAAAGACGCTGGGAAGCTGAGCCTCGGCGATTGAGGAACAGCAAGCTTTGCTCCCCCTTGGTGAGATTCTCAATGAGGGCCTCGTGCAAAACGGGAGAGATAAAAGATTTATCCCGATCCTTAAACTGGGCCTTGAGATCCACGACTTCTTGTTTGATGTCTGGCGTTTTGAAAAAAGGTTTGAGGCGATGAATGGGAAGATTTTGAGATTTCATTCGCTCATAGGTTTCAAGGCTCGGGGTCGCAGACCCCATGACAATTGGAATGCGAAGCATCTGAGCCTTCCAAATGGCAAGGTCTCTTGCGTTGTAACAACCGCGCTCGTTTTGTTTGTAGGAATTATCGTGTTCTTCATCGACAACAATGGTCTGAAGATTTTTGTAGGGCAAAAACAATGCCGATCGCGTTCCCAAAAAGATTCCAGGCTTACCCGAGGCAGCGAGAGCAAAACACTCTTCGCGACGCGACTCTTTGAGCTGGGAGTGAAACACACTGACCTCAGCACCGAGTCGCTCTTTCATTCGCTGCTCAAACTGAGGAGTCAGAGCGATCTCAGGAACCAAAAACAAGGCCTGGCCACCGCGCTCATAAATCTTCTTGAAAACATGGAGATAGACTTCTGTCTTTCCACTCCCCGTTTCTCCCAGCAACAGATGCTGAGTGAAATCCTGCTTCGAAAGCACATCTTCAACGACTGCGTTTTGCTGAGGTGAGAGATCCAAAAGATTGAACTTAAAGTTTTTGGGCTCAACTTCTTTGAGCGGTTTTCCATCGGCGACACGCTTTGGAATCGAAAAATTCAAAAGCTCCCCAAGCGAAACACCGTAGTAGTCACTCGCCTTTTGATAGAACTCAAGATCCTTGGCACCAAACATCGGCGCTTGATCGAGAATCTTGGTGATACGCTTAAGACCCTTGGGTTCTGCAAAAGCAGTTCGCCAGACAACTCCCAAAACCTCTCGACGTCCAAACGGAACGCGCACACGAGTTCCCTGAGTGAGAGGAACGTCCGACTCGTAAGTGAACAAGCGGCGAAGCGGAGAGCGAACGGCGACTTCAACTAGGCTTCGAGACAAAGAGACCTCGATCACACTTCCCGCATCGGAATGCGAACTTTGGTTTTGGCCGCGTAATCAATGGCTTCTTGATAGCCTGCATCCACATGGCGAATCACGCCCATGCCCGGATCGGATGTCAGCGTTCTCTCCAGTCGTGCGTCGGCATCGGCGGAGCCATCGGCCACGATCACAACTCCTGAGTGCTGAGAGTATCCCATGCCTACTCCCCCGCCGTGATGAAAACTCACCCATGAAGCCCCATTGGCTGTGGCGATCATGGCATTAAGAATCGGCCAATCACTGACAGCGTCACTGCCGTCCTTCATGGCTTCGGTTTCGCGGTTGGGTGAAGCAACTGAGCCGCAATCCAGATGATCGCGACCAATCACGATCGGAGCTTTGACTTTTTTGGTGCGCACAAGCTCGTTGAACATCAAACCCGCTTTGGCGCGCTCACCGTATTTGAGCCAGCAGATTCGAGCCGGCAAGCCTTGGAACTGCACGCGTTTGCCTGCTTCTTCGAGCCATCGATGCAATCGATGGTGATCGGGGAAAAGCTTGATGAGAGCTTGATCGGTAACTTTGATATCTTCGGGATCTCCGGAAAGCGCTACCCACCGAAACGGACCATTGCCTTCACAAAACATCGGGCGAATAAAGGCAGGCACAAAGCCCGGATACGCAAAGGCGTCTTTGTATCCCGCTTCCAAAGCATGTCCGCGTAAGTTATTGCCGTAATCAAACACAATGCTGCCGCGTTTTTGGAACTCCACCATGGCTTGGCAATGTTTGACCATGGTCTGCAAACTCATCTCTTTGTATCGAGTGGGATTCCTGCGAGCCTCAGCAAGAGACTTCATGTCAACGCCTTCGGGAACGTAGCCGTAGACAGGATCGTGAGCTGACGTTTGATCCGTCACCATGGGTGGCAGAACATTGCGCTTAAGCAGCTCATGATAAACCGTGGCCGCATTGCCGACGAGACCGACTGAGATGGGCTTTCGGCTTTGGGTGGCTTCGTTGATCCATTTCAGCGCTTCATCCAAGGAGTGAGTCATTTTGTCGAGATACTTGGTGTCGAGTCGCTTTTGAATTCGAGAGGGATCGACATCCACGCCCAGAAAACTTGCGCCCGCAATGACAGCGGCCAGAGGCTGAGCTCCACCCATTCCTCCTAAACCACCAGAGAGAATCCATTTGTTGGTCAGGTCGCCATTGAAGTGCTTTCGACCACACTCAGCAAAAGTTTCGTAAGTGCCCTGCAAAATTCCCTGGGTCCCGATATAGATCCAAGAGCCTGCGGTCATTTGGCCGTACATCATGAGACCTTTGGCTTCGAGCTCATCAAAGTGCTGCCACGTGGACCAGCGCGGAACCAAGTTGGAGTTGGCAAGCAAAACGCGAGGAGCATCTTTGTGAGATTTAAAAATCCCAACGGGCTTACCGGATTGCACAAGCAAGGTTTCATCGGAATCCAAATTCTGAAGCGACTTAATGATGGCCTCAAGAGCTTTGGGATTTCGAGCCGCTTTTCCCCGGCCTCCGTAAACCACGAGGTCTTCGGGTCTTTCGGCCACCTCGGGATCTAAGTTGTTTTGAAGCATTCTCAAAGCTGCTTCTTGAATCCATCCTTTACAGTGAAGTTCCGTTCCTCGATATGCGCGCATAAGTCAGTTTTGGCATAGATCGAGGGGGGCCGTCACCAGACAAAAAAAGACCCCGATGCCTAAGAGGCAGCGGGGTCGAGGTTGAGGCGGCACTGTTGATATTTGCTTTTTCAGTGTTGAGCCACCACGCCGGCAGCCAACGCTGACAAGAGAGTGCGAGGAGTGAGCCAATTGAGCTCTTGAGAATAAACGGAGGATAAACGCCTCCGAAGTGAGCACCCATCAAGGTCTTTAAAAAATGCGGACAATCCCGGCAAGAAGCGGCAATCCTCGTCTCAGGATCTTTCAATTGAGGGCTGCCGAGTTTGACTACTTGGTGAGAGGAAACATCTGAAGATTGATCTGATAAACCCGGTTGTGAGAGGGCTTCACTTGACCGTACTTCTGAAACACGCGGCGACGAAACTCCGTCACTTCCTGCTTGAGCTGATCGAGCTCATCATCCCCCAAGGTGATCGTCATCCCCGTGATCTCTCGCAGGGAAACGGCAACAAGGTCCTGGGCCTCTTGGGCCTTCTTCATCATCGCTCGATGAAACTCAGGAATCAGAGCTGAGATATCCGTGACATCATCCGTCTCCACTGTGGGCTCAGACTGCACAACATGAGAGCCCTCTGATCGAATGAGACCGAGACTGAACAGGGTTTTCAGCGCCTGAGCCACTTCCAGCGCGGTGACCTTGCCAGCAAGCCGTGAAGCAATCCATTGAGGATCCATTTTAAAATCCGACAAACCCACCATTTCTCGAATCACAGGATAGTACCAATTCGTAAAATAGGAATACTGCTGCTCTTTGAGCTTGGTTTTTTTGCGATGTAGACGCTCATCCAAAATCCTATGCTTGAGACCCTCTTTGACCGACCCATCGGAAAGGGTTTCCAGTAAAACCAAATCTAAAAATGCTTTGGATTCCACCTTGTTCAAAGCAAATCCCTGAGCCAACTTCCGCGCCACCTTCTCGGACAAAGCAATCCGACCTGAGACGATATTGTGAATGTGACCTGAACTCGACATTCCGATTTCTTTGGAAAACTTGCGGAAGCTAAATCCGGTTTGAGACTGTTGAAGATGATTCAAACGAGCACTGACAAAAGATCGAGCATCAACAAAGTCAAAAACGCTTGGTTCGGTGAGATTGAGTGATTCAACAGCCTGAGCTCTCATAACGCACCTCCCTGGCCGCTCAAGTCTACTCCCAAGCAATTGAGCACAATCGCCACATCAAACTGGTCAACGAACTGATCCTGATTGATGTCCCCTCGAGAATCACCAAAAGAGAAATAGGAATTGATGATTGCAAGATCGGCTCCCGTGATTGATTGATCTTGATCTAAGTCAGCCGCTTCACACTTCTGCTGTCCAACAGGTTGCCGTGGTCCCACAGACCCTCCATAGGGTCGGCACTCAAACGTATCGAAGGATGGATAGTCCGCGGCATTGAAGCTAACCGCTGCGCCAACCTGCCGACTCAAAAAGATCCATTGTTCAATAGTGGTCAAACCATAAAGCTCAATCCCAAGGGGCCAGCTCTCTGGAGGGGTTCCTTCAGCAGGATAGAAATGACATGTGATGAAATCCCCAGCTCTTGTCATCACCATGCTTCCGGGGGAATTCCCCACAAAGGTCCCACCGTTTCCAAATTTGTCTTCTAAACTCCAGTCAGAGTTGGAGTCCGCAGACCCAGCTGGCGAGAATTCCGAAGCACAGCCAGAAACGATCAAGGAAAAAACAATCAGATGAAAAAATGATTTAGAGAAAACATCCCACACGCCCATACCGGGACAAGAGAGCAAGGGATGTGCCAGAGCGATTCGGCTCTAAAGCCTTAAGAACCGCATCGAGAGACCGTCAAAACCCTGACTCCGAAAGAGATGTGGAGTCAGGGTCTGACGATTCAAGGTCTGTTTAGATTAACTAAAATCGATCATTCGACATGACTTTGTTCCAAGCGGATGCAAAATCACGAGCGAATTTCTGACCCGCATCATCGGCAGCGTAGACCTCTGCAATGGTGCGAAGTTCAGAGTGCGATCCAAAGATCAAATCCACAGGTGTTGCCGTCCATTTGACCTTTCCAGTGGCGCGATCTTTTCCTTCATAGACGCCTTCTTGCGAAGCTGACTTCTCCCACTTCGTTGAAAAATCCATGAGGTTCACAAAGAAGTCATTGGTAAGAACTCCCGGCTGATCCGTCATGAGACCATGAGTTGACCCACCAGCATTCGCTCCTAAGGCTCGCATGCCTCCGATGAGCACCGTCATCTCAGGCACCGTCAAGCTGAGCATACTCGCTCGATCCACCAACATCTCTGTCGGAGAGCCGTAGCCGCCCTCAACAAAGTAGTTTCGGAAGCCATCGGCTTTGGGCTCAAGCACCTCAAACGAAGCAACGTCCGTTTGCTCTTGAGAGGCATCGGTTCGGCCCGGAGTGAAGGGCACTTTGATATTGTAGCCGGCATCCTTGGCAGCCTTCTCAACAGCAGCGCAGCCGCCGAGCACAATCACATCAGCCAATGAAACCTTCTTTCCGCCGGTAGCTGAAGCGTTGAACGCTGATTGAATCTCGGACAGCTTGTTTAAGACTGAAGCAAGCTCTTGAGGGTCATTGACCTGCCAATCCTTTTGCGGAGCAAGACGAACTCGAGCACCATTGGCTCCCCCACGCTTGTCAGTTGATCGGAAGCTCGCAGCAGAAGCCCATGCCGTTCGAACCAACTGCGGGATACTGAGGCCTGAATTCAAGATCTGGCCCTTGAGATTTTCAATATCCGCCGAGTCGATCAGCTTATGATCAACAGCCGGAACAGGATCCTGCCAGGTCAGAATTTCTTTAGGCACTTCGGATCCCACATACCGAGCACGAGGTCCTAAATCTCGATGCGTCAGTTTGAACCAGGCTTTGGCAAACGCCAGCTCAAAGTCCTTGGGATTTTCTAAGAAGCGCTTGGAGATTTTTTCGTAAGCAGGATCAAACCGAAGAGCCAAGTCGGTGGTGAACATCACCGGAGCATGACGTTTATTAGGATCATGCGCATCGGGCACCATGTTTGCTGCACTCTTGTCATCGGGAATCCACTGAGTGGCTCCTGCTGGGCTCTTAGTCTTCACCCAGTTAAAGGCAAACAAATTGGCGAGGTAGAGATTAGACCATCGAGTGGGAGCTGCCGTCCATGCACCTTCAAGACCTGAGGTAATGGTGTCTGCACCTTTTCCGGTTCCGCAGGTGTTGGTCCAACCAAATCCCTGCTCTTCGATTTTGGCCGCAGCAGGTTCAGGACCCACGCAGTTGTCGGGCTTTCGCGCACCATGAGCTTTTCCGAAGGTATGTCCACCAGCAATGAGTGCGACAGTTTCTTCATCGTTCATGGCCATTCGTCCAAAGGTTTCGCGAATATCTTTGGCTGCAGCAAGTGGATCAGGATTTCCGTTGGGTCCTTCTGGGTTCACATAGATGAGGCCCATCTGAACAGCTCCAAGGGGCTTTGCCAGCTTGCGACCTTCGCTGTAGCGCTGATCGGCAAGCATTTTGGTTTCAGGTCCCCAGTATACGAGATCTGGCTCCCAATCATCCGCACGACCTCCGGCAAAACCAAAAGTGGTGAATCCCATATTTTCGAGTGCAACGTTTCCGGTCAAAACCATCAAGTCGCCCCACGAAATTTTTCGACCGTATTTTTTCTTCACGGGCCAAAGCAACCTTCGAGCCTTGTCGAGGTTCGCGTTATCAGGCCAGCTGTTGAGAGGTTCAAAGCGAAGCTGTCCACCGTCCGAACCTCCGCGACCATCCCCCGTTCGATAGGTACCGGCACTATGCCAGGCCATTCGAATGAAAAATGGTCCGTAGTTTCCATAATCAGCGGGCCACCAGGCTTGAGATTTGGTGAGCGCGGCTTCGATATCTTTTTTGACGGCCTTCAAATCAAGACTCGCAAACTCTTTGGCATAGTTGAAGTTTTCCCCCATGGGATTGGAGGTTGGTGACTGAGCGCGAAGCGGTTGAAGGTTCAAGCTCTCCGGCCACCAAAACTGATTGGAGCGTGGCTGCCCAGTGACCGCTGCAGCCATAGACGATGCCGGCGCAGCAGCTTGTGAGGCTTGCTTGGCCGCACCACAGCCCGCAAGAGCCGCCACGAGAATCACGGATGCGACTGATGTTGAAACAGACGCATGGATTCTGCGGAAGTTTAGTTTCATAAAGTACTCCTTTCTCGAGTAAAAATTCCCGAGTAGGTTCCCAAACTTTTTTTAGAAAAGCAGCAAAAAGTTGCTGTGCTTAGTACCTTTGTGCGAGCGGCAATCTCAACGATCTTTGACGATCAACCGGAGCGGCTCAAGGCCCACGTTCGTAAACTCATCCTTGCAAAGAAATCCAGAGAGGTTTTTCACGCTGATCGCCACTTGCAAGCTTGAGATTGCCTCCCTCCCCCTGGCAAGAGCTCCCGTGACGCTGATATGGCGCTCAGTATCATCAGGATTTTCGGCAAAGAAGTCTGTCTCGTTTGAAAGTTGTCCGACAGCTTGCACCCCTTGAAATCGAGCGCCAACAGTCCCAGGAGTATTATTGGCTTCAGACACGAACTCCAGGATCTCTAACTCAATTGAGTCGCCAACGACACGGGTTCTTAGCGTGACTCGATACGGACTATGATCCGAACCGTCACAGCTGCTGAGCAGTTTCACTTGGCCCGAAAAAGTCGATGTGACCCCCGCCGACTGTGAGGAGTTTATCTTCTCAACGAGGTTTTGAGCATTTCTTCGCACCTTCGCGTCCGCATCAGTTTGAGCAATTTCCTCGAGAGTGGCGAGTGCAGGAGAGGCAACCTCACTCATGCTCGAAAGAGTCTTGATCGCTTGGCGGCGAAGAATCGGGTCAGATGACTTCAGAGCTTTGGTGAGAGCAAGAACAGCCGAGGGCTCTCGAGTTCCAAGTTTGCGGAGCGCAATGGCCGCCTCCGTGCGACTTTGAGTTGATGCACTGAGCTCAAGGCTGTCGATCAATTGGGGAACGACCTTAGAAGCATTCCTTCGTAGTTCTTTGCAGGCTTTTTTGCTAACGGGGGAAGTGGAACCAACACAGTCCGAGACAAGCTTCTGGGGCTCCTTGTCCAGGATCTGCTCCCCACGCACCTGACTCAATCGAGCTTCCTCAATGATAGCTAACGGCTCTTCCGTCTCCGGGCCGCGGCACTCGCCCGATTTAGGTTGAATGGAAACTAAAAAAGATAAAGCGATAAGAATCACGGGTTCTCCTTTTTGAAACAGTAGCCGAGTAAGCGCACATGTGCCGAGGAGGTTGCAAGTGGTATGCCATTCAAAGTTTGTTTTGTGATGGACAGCTTAAGTAAAGGAACTTTCAATCACTTACACTCGAGCACTCGAAAAGAAGGAAAACATCGCTCTCTTCGAAACTGCGGCAAGTTGGCCTCAGGAGGCACGCCAGAGTCTCAGAGTCTGCGTTACGTTCTTGTGGCATGCTCGGCGCTGAAGATTCCCCAAGGAATGCTTAACTCATTAGCTCTTCAAGCTGCTGAAGATCATCCGAAAAAACTCGATCGCCAGATCGGAACAATGACGGAACTTCAGACTGAAGCTGCTTCAAAAACTTCTCAACAGCCGGAGCAAATGAGGCCTTGGACTTTCGAGACTCCAAAACACACGCTCGCACACCACAGAGAATCTCACCCGCCACCATTCGGCGCAAATTGGTCACCACAAGGTGTGCCTTTCGCGCAGCCCACGGCGCCATGCTCACATGATCCTCTTGATTGCCGTTCGTGGAAATCGTATCCGCCGAAGCCGGAAACGCGAGCGTTTTGTTTTCACTCGCCAACGCCGACAAGGCCGTATGCACAATCATCAGCCCGCTCTCCACTCCGGGGCGATCCGCCAAAAAACTCGCCGATCGAGTTGTAGAGGGGTTAACCACCTGATCCACCCGTCTTTCAAGCAAATTCCCCATCGTCACCATCGCCATCGTCAGCAAATCAGACGCCATGCTCACCGACTGAGCATGAAAATGCCCACCCGACACAAGCTCTGATCCAATCAAAACAGGATTGTCGGAAACGGAGTTGACCTCATCCTGCAAAATCTCCTCAGCTCGCTCCAAAATTGACAAGCAAGGACCCATCACCTGAGGAATACATCGAAACGAGTAGGCATCTTGAACGATCTCACAATCTTCATGAGATTTCATATGCTGAGAGCCCTTCAAAAGATCTCGAATCTGTTTGGCCACCATCTGCTGATGCGGATGTGCCTTCAACGAATGCAAATCCTCGCGATACACGGAATCCGTCGCTCGATGCCCTTCCACAGAAACAGCAATCGCATGAAGCATCCAAGGCCAAAGATCTTTGATCTCTCTCATTACCTGAAGCGAAAGCGCCAATGAAAACTGAGTACCATTGATGAGAGCCAATCCCTCTTTGGCATAAACTGTCAGGGGCTTGAGCTTCTTGGCTTTGAGCGCAGCTGCAGCTTTGAGCTTTCGATCTCCCACCCGAAACGCCCCTTCACCCATGAACGTCAAACCCAAATGCGCAAGAGGCGCCAAGTCTCCCGAAGCTCCCACACTTCCTTGAACCGGGATCCACGGAATCAAATCGTGATTAAGATAATCCAAATGCCGCTGAACCATTTGCGGAGAAAGACCTGAGTAGGATTTGCCAAGAGAAATCGCTCGAAGCAACAACAAACGACGCACCACCTCTTCAGAAGTAGGTTCGCCCATACCTGAAGCATGCGAGCGCAGCAAATTCACCTGCAATTCATAGAGCGAATCCCCAGAAATTTTGACCTGAGCCAAACGACCAAAACCCGTATTCACTCCGTAAATCGCTTCATTGGAGACCGCCAACGCCTGAACACGATCAAACGCACGTTGGCACTTTTGTGCAGCCTTGGTGGAGAGTTTAAAGCTGCTCTCACCCAGAATTTCTTCAACTTCATCGACGGTAAATTTTGATTGAGGCTCCAGGATCATAACGCCTAAAGTAAGCCAAACAGACCGGAAAGAGAAGGAAGGGTTTTTGTGATCTACGACAATATTCTCAAAACAATCGGGGACACCCCCATCGTCAAACTCAATCGCCTGACGGCGGGTCTTCCCACGGATCTCTACGCCAAAGTCGAGTATTTTAATCCCGGCTCAAGCGTAAAAGATCGAATGGCAATCAAGATCATCGAGGAAGCCGAACGTCGAGGGGAACTCAAACCTGGCGGAACGATTGTCGAGGCAACGTCTGGAAATACAGGAATGGGACTTGCGCTGATTTCTGCTGTTCGCGGATACAAAGCGATTTTTGTGATGCCCGACAAAATGTCGATCGAAAAAATTCAAGCTCTTCGCGCCTTTGGCGCCAAAGTCGTGGTCACTCCGACCAATGTTGAGCCCGAAGATCCTCGCTCTTATTATTGCGTGGCCAAGCGCATCGCTCAGGAAACGCCTAATGCATTTTACTCCAATCAATATCACAATCCCGACAATCCCAAAGCTCACTATGAAAGCACGGGTCCTGAAATTTGGAAGCAAACCGACGGCAAGATCACTCACTTCATTACTGGCATGGGGACGGGCGGAACGATTTCGGGTGTGGGAAAATATCTCAAAGAAAAAAACCCGAACATTAAGATTGTTGGCGTAGATCCGGAAGGTTCTGTTTATACAGAGTTCAAAAAGACGGGCAAAATGGGGCCAGCTTGGGTCTATAAGGTCGAAGGTATTGGAGAGGACTTTATGCCCTCGACCATCGACTTCAAATATATAGATGAGGTCGTCACCGTGAATGATACCGAGTCCTTTCAATACACTCGAAAGCTCGCTCGAATGGAGGGCCTCTTCTGCGGAGTTTCCTGCGGAGCGGCCATGGCGGGAGCGGTCAAATGGGCTCGCCAGCAAAAAGGACCTTCTTTCCCGGTCGTACTCCTGCCCGATTCAGGGTCTCGATATCTCAGCAAAGTCTACAACGATGACTGGATGAGAGAAAACGGCATGCTCGAAGATGCGGAAGTGTTGGTTGCTGATTTCTTCAAAGCACCCAGCAAACTCATTACATGTAAGCCGAAAGATCTTGCCAAGGATTGCATTGCAAACTTCAAAACTCACGGGATTTCACAAATGCCTGTGATTAACGACGATGGCTCACTCTTTGGAATCATCGCCGAGTACGATCTGATGCAAGGAGTGATCGGTGGATCCGCAAATCTCACTAAAGCCATCGAACCCTTTGTCGTTCGAGATGTGGAAACTGTAACCCCACAGTCGCCCCTTCAGAAGGCTCAAGAGATTCTCAAAAAAGATCGAGTGCCCGTGGTCTTGGACAAAGGCAAAGTAGTCGGGGTCATCACCAAGATTGATCTACTCGAGTATCTAGCTCAAAGGAGTTTTAACGGATGAAAATTCCAAAAGATTCAAAGATTGAAACTATCGCTATCCACGCCGGCCAAGAACCCGATCCATTGACCGGCGCCATCATGACGCCGATTTATCAGACCTCCACCTATGTGCAGGCAGGTCCTGGAGTACACAAGGGCTATGAGTACGCTCGCTCACGAAATCCCACCCGAGAAGCACTTGAAAAAAACCTAGCCGCTCTTGAGGGCGGAGAGTTTGGGCTGGCTTTCTCGAGTGGCTGCGGCGCCATGACGTCGATCCTCCATTGCTTTCAAACGGGAGATCACTTTGTTGTTTGTGATGATGTCTACGGTGGAACCTTCCGCTTGTTTGATAAGGTTTTCAAAAAATGTGGCTACAGTTTTACCTATGTCGATATGACCAAACCCGAGTTGGTGGAAAAGGCCATCACGCCTCAGACCAAACTTCTTTGGGTGGAAACTCCCACCAACCCCCTGCTGAAGATCATTGATATTCAAAAGATGGTGGAAATCGCCAAAGCTAAGTCCTCGGGAAACACGAAGATCAAAGTTCTCGTCGATAACACCTTTGCGTCCCCTATTTTGCAGCAGCCCATCACGATGGGTGCCGACTATGTTTTGCAATCCACGACCAAGTATCTCGGAGGCCACTCCGACGTGATCGGCGGCTTTGTTTCGTGCAAAGATGAAGAAACTTACAAACTTCTCAAGTTTACTCAGAATGCCGTGGGCGCAACACCCGGACCCTTTGACTGCTTCCTTGTGATGCGAGGAACAAAAACTTTGGCCGTTCGAATGGATCGTCACAATCAAAACGCAATGGCCGTGGCGCGCTTTTTGGAAAAGCATCCCAAAGTGGAGAAGGTTTTCTATCCAGGACTTGAAAGTCACCCTCAATACGCTCTGGCCAAGAAACAAATGAAGGGCTTTGGCGGAATGATGAGCTTTGTGATCAAAGGCGGACTTCCTCAGGCTCGGTCACTTTTGGAGAAGGTCAAAATTTTTGCCTGTGCGGAAAGCCTTGGAGGCGTTGAAAGTCTGATTGAACATCCCGCCATCATGACTCATGCGTCTGTGCCCAAAGAGATCCGCGAGGCCAATGGAATCTCCGATGGCTTGATTCGAATTTCAGTCGGCGTTGAGAACATTAATGATTTGATTGCAGACCTTGAACAGGCCATGAAATGAAAGAACTCAAGGTTGCCATCACTGCAGCGAGAGCTGCTGCCAAAATTATCAACAAGTTTTACGGCAAAAAGTTCAAGGTCAAACGCAAAGGCGAAATCGATCTTGTCACTGAAGTCGATGAGCGAGCGCAAAAAGAAATTTGCCGAGTGATCTGGAAAGCCTTTCCTAAGGATGCCATTTTGGCTGAGGAGTTTGAACTCTCTAAAACAGCCGGGGCTGCTCGCCGCTGGATCGTGGATCCGATTGATGGAACCACAAACTTTGCGCATGGCTATCCCAAGTTCTGCGTCTCGATTGCGTTTGAAAAAAACGGAGAGCTTGAGTGCGGCGTGATTCTTGATCCTGTGATGAAGGAAGTTTTTACGGCCGCTCGAGGAAAGGGCGCCTTTCTCAACGGCAAGAGATTAAAAATTTCAAAAGCACAAACGCTCAAGGAATCCCTACTCGTTACTGGATTTCCTTATGATCTTGATGATCCTCGAAAAAACAATATTCCGTTTTTCCTCCATATGATTCGAAAGGCGCAAGCCATTCGTCGCGATGGATCCGCAGCACTCAATCTTGCGTATGTGGCCGCTGGTCGATTTGATGGATTTTGGGAATTGGGACTCAACGCTTGGGACGTGGCCGCTGGTATTCTTCTGGTCAAAGAGGCGGGCGGTGAAGTCCGACACATCACAGGTCGCGCCAATAGAATTTCTGATCCCGAGTTGATTGCCGGCAACACCTTGATTGCTCAGCAACTGACAACGGAATGTTCCAAGGTCTCTGAGATTCAAAGATATTCTTAGAAACAATCGGCTCATCAGGCTTGCTACTCCGTTCGAAGACACAGACATGTGTCTGTCGACTGCCCTGCGTAGAGAGCCCTTTGACAGTCAGTTTAAGAGTTTATAAACTGCCATTTTATTCATTCGTTTCAATAGTTTAGACGTCTTTCACCCTAAACTCACGCCCGCCTCCCCCTGTGGAGATCAACTTGCAAATCCACTCTGGCATGAGGCGTCTGTGGTTGAATATCAGCATTTCTCGGTTCAGACTTTCCCAAAGCGGATTCAGTCTCGTTGAACTGCTCATGAGTCTTTCAGCACTCTTTGTCATCATCGGACTGAGTGTTCTCGGACTCAATCATCTTCGCTCAGGGCAATCGTTCATCATCAAACAAAATCGATTTCTTTCAGAGCTAGCCAAAGTCAAAGAAATCATTCGAGACGACATCCGAGTCGCTCTCTTAAACAATGGCTATACTTCAACAGAGGGCTTCGACGACCCAACAGCAGATCAGTTTTACTTTGGCCTTGGAACGCAGACTCAAACAACGTCCCAACCTCAACTTCAAATCTTCAAGCCCCTCCATCAATCGCTGACAGTGCCTGTTTCTATTGCGGGCAATCAAGCAACCCTGACCACGATCCCCCGACTACGAGATTCGAGCGACCCACAGGCGACTCAACTTGCACAGTATTGGATTTCGGCTCTGCAAGAAGCAAAGTTCTTTACGATCACCAATGCGAGAAAAACAACTCTCATTGAAAAAGGCGCCGTTTCGGAAGCAGAGGAAGGTCCGTCGCTTGAAGCCATTGGTGACACTCCTTTGAGCGAGGGAAACTCTGACTTTGTCAACTCAAGCAATCTCATTCGAACAGCTGAGAAGATCGAGTACTCATTTTCAGATCTCGATGGAAGAATCACTCGAAAGAACCAGGCTCGAATCGATCAATCTGAGAACGTTGTTCTTCTTGAACGAGTTCGATCATTCAAAGTGGGCTACACCTTTCGAGACATGGACAGCGCCGGCATGATCATCCCTCGGCGGCCAAGTGAACCTTTGACTGCCGAGAATCTCCCCAACTCCTTTCAAGACGCCTGGAGTACACCCGATGAAACCGGCCGAACCTGCCTCGTTGATGGACAGTTCGATCCTAGTAAGTGCGTCCAATCAAAACACATTGATCGAGTCTTTGTCAGAATCGAAGTTGAAACAGATTTCCCGCTGAGTTCCATTCCAACTCAAGCGAGCGACTATCAAGACATGAACATTCGCTGGGATCTCTCAACTGCCGATGGCAGAGCGATAGCCATCGTGGACTTTCAAACTCAACCTGAAAACTTCAATCACCTGAGCGCTGGTCTCTTATCCTCAGGAACGAGTGTGAGCTGTTCGCCGACCCTTGAGAACCGATGCACACCCTCTTGCTCCAGCGCGTTTACTAATCCCAATCGCAATTCCAACGATTGGATTGGCTACGGCCGACACATTGGCCACCCCCATGGAGCCTCGAGCTACTGCCAATGCTGGACAAATCCCTCCAACCCAGCAGATGTTTCGATCGGAGATTGGAGTCGAGTGCCCACAATCAACTCCTGGATCAACGCCTCGCTCAGCGATCGAGATCGACTCACCGCCTGTGGCAAAGAGTACGGCTGTCACCATCCTGAGTCTTACAAACTCTTCGAAAGGAACCCCGCTTACCGACTGGCTTGCGGATGCTTGAGATCTTCAGACTCAATTCAAACGGATAACTACTACGTCAATCGCACAAGCGAGAATGCTCCCAAGTTTGAAAGCACAACGAGTCCAGAGCTTTTGGGCCATACACTCAACTCAACGCTGAGCTTGACCGATCCATCACTCTCAACGCTGAATCCGCTGAACCGATCTCTTCGCTGCGTAAACTATCAGGCTTGCGATGCAGCCATGAATGCCTACTTTGGCGCCGGAACCTCAAACGGTCTTTTCATCAACCGCTGCCAATGCCTTAGCAATGACATCTCTGTGAAATGTGATACTCAAGCCATCAACGCCAACCCCAGCTCGATGACGGAGGAATGCAAAATGGCTCAAGGCGAGCCGATTAGTCCCTCGCACATCAACTACGCCAAAGTATGTAATCGAGATTTCCGAAATGGCACCGGCCCGATGACCTGCGCAAACACATGGAGCTCGACAGCTGGCCCCACCGCACCGAGTACAGTCCAGCCACCGTTTACAGGTGTGAGCATCACGGCGTGGAATCAAATCCCTATCAACAGTGACGTCACTGCTTTCAATCAAGCCACTCAAGAAGGTGGTGTGTATCAATTCCTATCGACGGGCTCGATCGATTTTAGTTCCAAGCTCGGAATCTCTCGAAGCGTTGCCGACGCTTGTGAGTGCCTCGAGAAGAAGATTCAAGGAGTCTTTGTTTCCGGCACAAATCAAACATCAACCTATGATTCTCTTACAGAGAATGAGCTGAGATCTTTTGCCTACCAAAACCTCAGCATCCTAGACTTTCGCCAGCCGCTTTTGAATCCACCCGCTGGAGCGCCCAGCTCTGCGCAACAAGACCGAAGCACTTTTGCATCTTATACGGACTCTCAACCATCCTCGTACAAAGCTATCTCAGCCTGCTCAGTCTTGGGAGATCCCAATGCTCCGTGCTTCAGCGTTGGAGCAGTCACTCCGACCGCGGGCTCGAAATCCTGTGGCCAATACTTTTGCAGCAACGTCACCGGCTCGGGACCGGGCTGCTGCACGATACCCAAGCCAGCAGCTCACAGCGCGATTGTTGATTCACTTGAAGCATGGAGTGGATTTTGCCACTCGAGCTGTCAGATTTTTAGCTCGACGCATCCGGCATTCAATCACGACGAAGTGGATGCCATTCGACGATGGATGACGGGAACTGCCGCAGGAGAGGAACTGCCAATCACCTGCGGTGGCAATGTTTCCGGCGATTCGCAACAGGCGTTTTAGAAAGGAAGTGGGTGATGCTTTTGAGATTTCAGCGGAGAATTCAAAATCGAGGACTTGCGATAATCACAGCGCTTGGCTTTCTTGCGTTGAGCTTGGGAATGGTTTTGTCACTTGCCTTCATGACCACTCGATTCAAAATGGAATCACGCTACTATGCGAGTCAGATTCACACTCAGATCGAAATCAAAGATCTCGCCAACCGAGTCCGAAAGGCTCTGCTTGCCGACGTGCAAGAGGCGATAGCCACTTCTCGCGAACTTGATCTTGATCAGCTAAGAATTCAAATCGAAACTCAGATACAACAAGATGACCCCCATCAAACAAGTCCCTTCAAACTTTTGAGTTTACGCTGCATCGGCCAGGGAAGCTCTCCCAATGGTCTGTGCGATTCAAGTTCCGTTCTCCCTAAAATCTTTGACTTCAGCGTCCAAACAACCGATCGAGCAACGTCAGCGAACTCCCTGGTGAGCGCTGAGGTCCAAGTTCAAAATGCAGGACTAAGTTCATATGCCTTCCTCATCAAAAACGAAATGCGCCCCTCAGTAAGCCTCGGATCTGCTGTGTTTGCAGGGCTTTTTGGTATCAACTTCAATCGTCCGGCAGAGGAAGGCGAATTCGAAAGAAGAAGAATCAGATTTGAAACACAGAATGGGGACATTACCTTTCAGAATGCTTTTGTGACAAATCTCAGCAGCCCGCAAGAGCAATTCGTCATTCCCAACGCCTCGCGAGTCCGCTTCGAGCAAGGAATCATCTCAAATCCCGAGGGAGTAAACTTCCAAAGCATTGATAACCTGTTTCCTCAGCTCAAGTCAGCGGCAGAAGATCTCAAGAATACAGCAGCCATCGGTGGCGAGCA
Organism: uncultured Bacteriovoracaceae bacterium; assembly: GCA_964655245.1. Lineage (GTDB taxonomy): Bacteria > Bdellovibrionota > UBA2394 > UBA2394 > UBA2394 > JBEIHI01. The sequence goes on from CAZZLQ010000003.1 coordinate 33,805, forward strand.
AACATCACCTGAGTGCTCAAGAGTTGTCTTTCATGCAAACAGCTCGGCATTTGATTATTTTGAGTACATCGATCGAGATTGTTCCATTCCAAATTCAGCAGCGCAGCCCAATGGACCTATTCTCGGCAAAGCGATTGCCTCCAATGAAGTGATTTATGCTCGCGGCAACAAAGTGATTTTGGAAACTCAAAATCCCGACGGAAGGACAGGAATTGATAATATTGGAATTGTCGCGGATGGAAATGTGCATTTGCATTCATCGATTAGGCGCTCAGCCGCACTTGATCCTCTCAGCGGATTTCCATCTGTGATATCTCCCAAAGACCTGATTGTCAGTGCTGAAATGAGATCGCTCCTTCCGGGCAATCCAAGACTTCGTGATATCAGCGCCATTCCAGCAAATCATGACGAGCCCACGATTCAAGTCGATCTGAGTTACATCTCGGTCTCCAATGGAATCAGTAGCGGCTCACTTCAGGTGGATCCTGCTCTACTCTCTGCAAGCCATCTGAGCGAAGCAACCGATTTGGGGAGAGCGAAGTTTTCTGGGCTCTACATCAGCGATCAAACACCGACGACACGAATGCTCTTTCCTGGCAGCGCATCTGTGGAAGGATTCTCTGAAACCGAATGGTCATACCCCTCAGCACTTTCAGCCGTTTCAACCGATTGGTTTAGAACTCAATTGGCAGGGGGCGCTCTTCAAGCACACGTCACTCGATACGAGATTCAAACCACTCAAATTCAAGAAGCTTTAGGCAGATTTTCAAACTCAGGCCACTAAGGTCGCCTGAGCAATACCTACCGTCTCTGCAAGCTCATTCAAAGTCGGGCAAAACGGCCCGACCCTTATTCTAAGGGAATGGCTTTCTTGCCGGTTTTAAGCCGAAACAGCCTAGGCACCGGTTTTGCAATCTCTAAACCTTGGTGTTGCAATAGGCGTGGCGACAGGAGTCGCCGAATGCTGAGCCGTTTCATCCGCACAAGAAAAATTCGAGCATTCACTCTCACCGAGTTCATGGTGTCTTTTGGCATTCTGGCCATTCTCGTTCTCGTTCTCGTGTTTGGAGTTGGCCGACTCAGAAGCACTCAAAGGAACGAACGACTTCGAGTTGATTTCCTTAACAGTCTAACGAATCTCAGAGCTGAATTCAAAAAGGACATTGAGGTTGCGCTTCTCAACAATAGCCCTACGGCTGATGTGAATGTTTCCACGACGAATCAAAGTCGATTCTATGGAATTGGAACAAACATTGATACCACCGAGCAGTTTAGCTTTCAGATCTTTAAGCCTCTTCATCAATCACTGACTCTGCCAGTAAAAGCTAACTCGCAAACCAATACTCTCACCATCGTTCCGTCCTCATCCGCCAGCGCCGCTAACGAACGCACCTATCTGCAGCGAGCTCTGACCTCAGGAAAGTATTTTGTCATTTCGAATCAAACAGCTCAGGCGATTTTTGAGAGGCCCGCATCGTCATCCTCCAACAGTTCCTCCGCTCTCAGACTAGGCGCAATTCCCGCTGTGTCTTCATTTGGGACTCAGTTCACCGCGCAGAGCAATATGATTCGAACGGCCGAAAAAGTGACATTCGATTGGAATCAATCAAGCAAACTTCTGACTCGAACGTCGGATTACAGAACTGATTCCGCTCCCACGCAAGAACTGCTCTTCTCTAATGTGCTCGACTTTCGGGTGGGCTATACCTTTCGAACAAGGCAGGATACAGGAGTACAGGACAATGCCATCATTCCATCAAGGCCTGTGGGAATCCTCAGTGCACTTAATCTACCCAATACTCTCGATGAGGCTTGGGCTCTGTCCAACTGCGTCGTCTCTGGACAACCCGCTGTTGTCAACGGACAGATCGTGCCGAACTGCGTAAAGCCCAAGAATATTGATCGCATTTATGTTCACCTTAAGATTCAAACTGATTTGCCAGTATCTCAGTTCGCCAGTCTGGATGCCGGAATCGAGGGCCTTCGAGTTCGCTTTGATTCCGCAACAAATGCAGCTCTTGTTGATTTCGAGCTCAGCTCACGAGCGTTCTCCCTCATGCAAGTGGCGCTCGCGAGCGGACAAAACATTACCTGTCAGCCAAACTCGGCAAGTCATTGTAAGCCAGAATGCTCCGAGATTTTTACGTCGCGCAATTCCAACGACGCCAATTGGATTGGCTATGGTCGATATCGAGGTCATCCCCAAGGAGCTTCAGACTATTGCCTGTGTTGGACCGATCATGCGACGAATCAGATTGAAACAACAATGGGCAACTGGAGTCTTTTGCCCAACTGGACCGCCGGCGGAGACAACACACCTGAGAATAATCAAGTGGAGGCCTGCGGAAGACACTACGGTTGTGATGCAACCTTTCTGAGGCCTGATAACAATTGGCAAAGTGCGACCCCTGGACGAATCGTTCATCCGGGCTACAAACTGGCGTGCGATTGTTTGCAAGGTCCAAGCACAAACACCAACTTCTTTGTCAATCGCACAACTGATTTCAAACCCCGTTTCGACTCATCCACCGGACCACAACAAGGCGGCTTTACACTCAATAGCACGATCACTCAGTACAAAAACAATTCAACATCGAATCCCTATCTGGAGCCTCAAGATCGCCATCTGAGTTGCGAGAAGCCGAGTCAATGTATCACGTCAATGAATCGCTACTATGGAATTCCAAGTACAAGCACGGCCGCTCAGGATACCTTGAATGCTCGCTGCGGCTGTCTCACTCAGAACATTCCTTGGTCCTGTGACACTCGAAATCCCTCTCAAGCGCAAAGTGATGCCTCTTGCCGATCCGCCACCGGCAGTATCATTTCCTATCAAGAGCTGAACTTTGCAAGACTCTGCAACAGAGACTACCGACACAATTCGAATCAAAACCCCCTGTCATGTCCCAACACTTGGGCGCCGCGGGACCAAACGGGCACGGTCAATCTCCCTCACTTCAACTTAAGTCTCGATGTCTTTGCCACTAACAATCCTGATCCCGCTCTACCAGCCGATCGATACAATATTGAAAATGCTTCAGGCAATATCGCCTTCTCTCGCCGCTTTGGCATCACCAGAACCGTGGCCGAAACTTGCGAATGCTTAGCAAACAATATCGCTGGCGAATTTCATACAACGGGCAGTGGCAGCTCGCTGAGCTATGGTTATAGCCCGAATCTCGACACGAGCAATAATCCCAATACAAACACTCTCTATCCGCCAACTCTGGTCGAAGGTATCGCCAACCTAGATTTTCGAGCTCCAAACAGGGCCCCCACAACTGCAGTGTCAGGCCTAAGCTCTCCGGCATTTCCCACGAGCCATCCAATGATGTCAGTCTCCTATCCTACTTTCGGCTCCAATGTTTCTCAAACATCTCCCAACTACTCTGTGGTGACCACTGATGGCGCAGGTGCGAGGACATTTAGTACGTGGGCTCCGAGCCAAAGCTGCGGTGCCAATCACTGTACCATCAACACAAGCGCCGGACTGGGCTGCTGCCTTCAACAGCAAGCTTCAAACGTCGCATCAATCACTGCGGTCAGCAATTTGCTACAGCCTTGGAATGGATTCTGTCGGACAGCAATCCTGCCAACGTGCACCGCCATCGGCGCCGTAGGGAGCACCACCATAATTGCCCAGAATGCAGTCTCAGCAGAAATGAATAGCATCCGTCGGTACATCACCCAGCGAACAAATCCCACCGGTGCTGCTAACTCAAATGCCAATCTCCCCGCTGATTGCGGTGGACCAGCAGGATCCGGAGTGGCTGGACAATAGAGACAGGTGTGAAGAAGGAGTTCTTATGATGGCAATCACTCAAACAAAAATCAAAAAACAAAATCGCGGAATGGCTTTGATGCTGATTCTCGGATCTCTTTTGTTGGCGACGGCCGCTTTTGTGGGATTCTATCGAGCCTCTCAAAGCTTTCTTCGAAAAACGACGAGCTATGCTTCTCAAGTGCAGACGGAGTTTGATAGCGCTCACCTTGCCGAACGAACACGACGAGCGATCCTGAGAGAGGCTCAAATGAGAATGGCTGGCAATGGCGCCACCAATCTCATGAATACTCTCACTCCTGAGGTCCTTCAAACTTCTGTTTTTTTGCAACCCGGTGAAAGAATCTTGCAGGTTCGATGCCTTGGACAAGGAGCAGAAGATGCCTTCCAGCATGAAGTTTGCACAGCTTCAAGCGTCCTGCCCAAAGTCCTAGAGTTCTCTGTTCAATCGACGGATCCTAGCACTCAACAAATGAGAGTCGTTCGACAGGAAATCCATCTTAACAATCCCTCGCTGAACAATTACGCCTTTCTCATTCGAGCGGAGGATCGAGAGCAACAGTTTACGCTCTTTCCAGCCACGTATGCAGGCCTCTATGGAATCATTTTCACCAACCCCAATCTCGTCCTTCCACCCCCCTCGGGAAGCTCCATTTCACCTCGCAGAATCAAACTGGCTCCGGATCAGTACACGGGAAATCTCATTTTTCAGAAGGCTTTCATCACTAATCTTCCGAACCCCCGGGACCAAATTGAGATCCCCAGCTCCGCTGCCAACTATCTCCAAATGCCAGCAGGTGTAGTCTCGGCAGCCACTGGCGGTCTAGACTTTGGTCGAGTCAACTCAGTCTATGACGATCTCAAAAGCTCCGCCGTCAATGCCTCAGCGCTCGCTACTCTCCCACCAGGAACAGTGATCAACTGCTCAAGAGTAACCCTCATGAGAAGTGCGTCGCGCGTTCGATATCAAAACTTCAGTGATACTGGGTGCACAACGGCCATTGACTCACCCACAGAGTATCCCATGCAAGCCAACCAATCGATTTATGCTCGGGGCCAAAACGTTCTTCTCAATTCCGAAGTCACCTCAGGCGGAATAACATCCGACAATGGCATGACCAAAGTAGATAATATCGCCATTGTCGCCGATGGAACCGTCCAACTCCTCAGCTCCATTCGAAGGGATTCAACCATGGATCCCCTCAGCGGATATCCTGCGGTGATGACACCCGGACAGCTGATGATTTCTCAAAACATGACGACCTTGCTGAGCGGATCTCAAACTCTGGGGCAGATAACTCAAAATCAAGGTCTTTCATCAAGCAGTACTAATCCAACGATTCAAGTGGACCTCAGTTTCATCGCTGCGGGAAACAGTCTCGGCCAAGCCAACGTCGTCGTCGATCCTCAACTCTTTGGATCAAGTGGAGTGCAGTCAGCTGGAAATGCTGTCAGCCTGGGCAAAGCCGTCTTCAATGGAATGTACATCAGCGACAAAGTGCCAACGACTCGAGTTGTTTATAGTAGCGTGATAACGGACGGATTTAACAAGATCGATTGGACTCATCCAGCGGCGCTTTCGTCTGTCCAAACCGATTGGTTCTCAGCACAATTGGGAGGAGGTGCACTTCAGGCTTCAGTTGTACGATCCGAGCAGACGACTCTCGATTTGAGTCAGGCTCTGAGCGCCTTCAATGGACCCTCAATGGGGAACTGAAATGCCTATGAAAGCTTTGCACTCTTCGGACAATTTTGGTCCCTCCTCGCAAGCCATCTCAGCCAAAACCCTGACGGTAAGCGCCTAAACCTCGATAGAGCACGGGGCATTAGTTTTGCAGTCGCTAAACGGTTGGCGTGGTTTGGCAACGATCGATATGGAATCCCCAGAAGGGATTTAGTCTTACGGAATTGCTCATCTCAATAGCACTTCTGAGTCTTCTCGTTGCGGTGGCCTACCTCGGCGTTTCAAGCTTACGAGAACGGCGAAACATTGAATCTGCGAGACTGAACTTTTTCCGAACTGCCGCGGAGATCAAAAACAAAATCAAAGATGATATCGAAGTGGCTATTCTCAACAACGGTTTTACTGCCTCAAGAAACCTATCCGCTCAGCAATTACAAAATGCTAATAGCCAAAAGTATTTTGGCCTCGGAACAAGCTTCCTCACGAATGACTATGCCAACGTCGAGCTCCAGATCTTTAAGCCATTCAATCAATCTCTGTCCGTTCCCGTTCGAGTTGATGCCAAAAAGGCTCGGATCCTGGGATGGCCGAACGGCTTGGACGCCACCTCCAGACAGTACTGGGAAAAAGCAGCAACGTCGGCCAACTATTTTGTGATTAGTAATGAACGAAAAAACATTATCTTCCCGCGAGGGTCACAGAGCTCAGCTTCCGCGGCGCAGGCCGAAATATTTCCGATGACTTCCTCAGCCCTCGACGGAACGCCGTTTAGCAGCCCATCAGCAGTTGCGGATTTCAGTCAGTCGGCCAACATTATTCGAACCGTTGAGAAAGTTCGCTATGTTTACGATTCCGAGACTCAGCGCCTGACTCGCTCGGGTCACTATCAGCAAAATCAAAATAGTCAGAGCCTTATCGCTGACAGAGTTCTTGGCTTTCGCGTTGGCTACACTTTCAAACGCATGGACGCCAATGATCTTGCCATTCTCCCCCCTGATCCCGAAACTGATCCCACTGATCCCGAAACTGCCCCTTCCGCCCGAAATCTACCCAACAGCTTTACTGAGGCCTGGGCAGTTTCGAATTGTGCAGGAACAGGAAATCCCATCGATGCATCAGGTCAGATCATTCCAACATGTGTGAAGCCCCAAAACATCAATGATGTTTACATCAGCCTCACTATGGAAACCGATCTTCCGATGCGTGCAGCTCAAGCGTTGGATCAATACGAAGATATGCAGATCGAAATGGGTGGCAATATCGAGACCAATCAAGTGATTGCGACGATTAGCTTTCGAATCAAGCCTCGAAGTTTTTCAAACTCGCTGGGCAGCGATCTCGCTTCAGGCCAAGCTGTCACCTGTGCCGCGACGGAAGCGAACCGATGTAAGCCATCTTGCACAGCGGCCTTCAAGAATCTCAACCGAAATGCTGATGATTGGGTTGGCTACGGACGATACGTTGGGCATCCGGATGGAGCATCGAGCTACTGCAAGTGCTGGACAGACCCTGATACCAATGAAGTTCATCTGGGAGATTGGACAAGAATTCCTCAGTGGAGTAGCGCCCCCACAGCCGAGCAAAAATCCCGAACGGAAGCTTGCGGCCTTGAGTATGGCTGCCATTGGGGAACCGTTTGGAAGCATGAAGGTTATCAGCTCGCGTGCAATTGTCTTCGCACACAAGACGCCGTGAGCGAGCATTTCGTTCTTCGTGACGACCAAAACAGACCTTCGTTTGCCAACGCGACTGCATCTGAAACCGGCGGATTTGCTCTGCGCAATCTCAATTGGAGTGATCCGCATCTCTCCAGCATCAAAGACGATGGAGCTCTGAGCAAAGCCATTCGTTGCTACAACTATCCTGCCTGTTGGGCTGCCATGACCACGTACTTCAATGAAATTGGTCAAGGAGGCGAATTACCAAGTGGCACTCCCGAGAACAACTTGTTTACCGAACGATGCCAATGTCTTTCACGAGATATCCCCTACGCTTGTGATGTCAAAACAATCTCTGAGGGAGAAAAACCTTCAGATGCTTGTCTCAACAGTGAGGGCGAAGCAATCGCCCGAGGCTATATTGACTTCTCCAAGATCTGCAACCAAAACGCCCGAAACGGCACAGGACCTGTAGCTTGCGTGAACACTTGGATGAGCAAAGCCCCCTCCGGAGAGGTCATGATGCCACCGTTCAATGCCAATCTTAGTGAAAATCTTACAGATTTTCGAAACCCTCTAGGCATCCAGATCAACGATGAGGGATTCTACTTTGGCTACGGCTCAGGTGACTTTGCTTCTAAACTGGGGCTGGAGGAGGATCTGATCAAAGCCTGCGAGTGCATGGAAAAGCGCGTTTCAGGACAACAACAAGGCACATCCTTCCAAGAAGTTAACGATCCAAGCTCCTTCATCTATCCTTCGTGGCCTGGCTATCTCGACTTCCGACTGCCAAGCACAACTACGCAGAGCTACTCTCCACCTGGTTACCAGCGACTCTACGCAACAGATGGCTCCTACAAAGACAGCACGATTCCCACCTATAAAGTTGTGACCCGAACTCAGTTTACTTATCACACCGTTCGACCGGCTGATTGCACAAGCTGGGGATCCTGGGTGATCGGCGAATGCAAACTCGGTGGAGCGTTTCGACTTTGCGATAGTAGTTTTTGGCCAGAAGCTCTCTCAGACGCCAATCGAGATACGATGATTGGGCAGTGCCGAGTTTCTGCAGCGAACAATTCCGCATTCACTGGTGTCCCTACTCTGATTGAACGAACTGAAGATGCCTCAAACACCTGCGGCGACAATCTCTGCAGAATGGGATTTGGCGGAACTCACTGCTGTACGAACCAATATCCAGATGCCAATGGCTTGATCTATGACTCGATGGAGAGCTGGAGTGGCTACTGCAGAGCTGAGTGCGGGGGATCCAATTACCAAATGGATCGGGTCAACAATCTCAGAGATCTGATCACAGAGGTTCCGGGACTGCCCTTTGGATGCGGTGGAAATCAGCAATCTAACGGCGAGGGAGCTCTGTAATGAAACGAGGTCACTCTATGACTTTCTCTTCCCTTCAACGGAAGCAATCTAACGGAATGGCAATCGTCGTCGTCCTAGGAATACTTCTGATCGGGATAGGATTAATGATTGGTTTCATGAAGAGCTCTGCTCGATTCAATCAAAGCAATGTGCAACGCTCCGCTAAAATTCAATCAGATCTAAAGACAGACAGTCTTTCGGACCGCTTGCGAAGAGCGATACTCCAAGAGGTTCAAGCCCGAATGGCTGAAACGGGAATGACTCAAGCAACGGTTAGCCTGGGTGGACAGCAAATCCTCGACTCTCAATCCATCCAACGTCTTCCCATGGAAGTCAATCAACGGATCTTATCCATTCGATGCATTGGACAAGGCAGCACGCCCTCGGGTGTCTGCACAAGCCAAAACATTCTTCCAAAGATTTATGATTTTGCCGTGCAAACCATCGATCAAGATACCGGAACCATCACAATGGCACATACAGAGTTCCAAATTCAAAATGCAAGCTTGAGCTCATACGCTTTCTTTATCAAAAATGAAATGGCCCCATCTGTGACTTTGGGATCCGCCATCTTTGATGGGATTTTTGGAATCAACTTTGCTCCAACTCCTAATGGTCAAACTCCTCCCCCCCAGCAGCGCATACGATTTCGACCAGGAGCCGGCAATATCACCTTCAAAAATGTTTTAATGACCAATCTTCCCAATCCCCAAACTCAGTTTGATCTGCAACAAAACTCTCAAGTTCATTTCGAGCAAGGTGTGATCTCAAATCCTGAGGGGGTAAGCTTCTCCAATCTCGACAACCTTCATAACACCCTCGTCAATCAAGCTGTGAATGCTGGGTTCTCTGCACCCCCAGGAACTCCGACGCCTGAGTGCTCATCCATCGTCCTTCAGAGTGATGGAAAGCTCCAGTACAATGAATTTTCTGATGTCGCCTGCGAGGATTCTTCGCTCCAAATGTCTGATATCTCGATGGTGGCAAATCAAGCCTTCTATGCTCGGGGCAACAAAGTTCTCCTCTCAGCAAACGATCCTCAAGGAATCACGAGAGTCAAAAACATTGCCATTGTCGCTCAAGGAAATGTTGAACTGAGATCATCGATCGTTCGCGATGCGGAAAATCTCAGCGCGCTTGAGGGCTATCCCACAGTGATCACTCCCGGAAATCTTGTCATTCCAAAGGAAATGAAAACCCTCCTTAACAGCGGCACCTCTACTTTAGAGGACATCAATCCTGGCGTTGGAAGTGATGTTGAATATCCAACGATTCAACTCGATCTGAGTTATATCTCCGTCAGACCTCAAGGATCTCAAGGTGTGATGGGAGGATCGGTTAGATTTGATCCAGAGCTCAGAAATGCAGGAACAAGTGATGACGCCATCAATCTTGGCAAAGCCCACTTCAATGGTCTCTACATCAGCGAACAAACCCCCACGTCCCGAGTTCTCTTTCAAAACTCCGATCGAGTCGACGGCTTTAAAGAAGTCAAATGGACCTACCCTCCAGCTCTGTCAGCTATCGGAACTGATTGGTTTCGAACCCAGCTCAACGGTGGGGCCCTGAGAGCCACAGTGACTCGATACGAAAAACAGTTTACCGACGTACAACAAGCTCTGACCGCTTTTCGAGGCGGCACCTCCGTCACGGAGATCAAGCAAGCAGAGACCTTTGAGTAGCGGAAACTAGACATCAGCGCCCCAGTTGCTGGCGATTGGGGCATCAAGTCCCCGCGAACCCTCATATAACATCAGTAGTTTCAATATCTTAGGCTTGGCAACAATCTTGCTTTATGGGGTGAGATTTGGAATTCGGGGAATAAGAGTTTAAAGGGAGTAGCGTTGCATGTCTGATTTATCACCTCGGCCATTGGGAGAAGTGCTGATCCATCGAGGGCAGCTGAGAAAGCTTCAACTGGATTTTATCTTGGACCTTCAAAAGGCTTACAAATCCATTGCTCGACACTACAAACTCGGTGATCTGCTCATCAAACACCGAGTGATCTCAGAAGTCGCTCTCAAGGAAGCTCTGCTCGTTCAATCTGAACTGCCCCGTGAGGGAATCACCGCCATTCTGGCCCGCTACCAAGAAGAGGTCAGCTTTCAAACCAAATTGATCGACTCGCCTCAAAGCTAAGCGATCTGATCCCTCTCTACTTTGGCCATTTTTGACGAATGATCTGTTTACCACGCTCAACGCCCGGCTGATCAAAGGCATTGATTTCAAGAACCTTCCCTGAAAACTCAATGAGCGCTTGAAATCGAGCAATCAAGATTCCCAAATCGGATTTAGATAAATCGGATTGTCCCAGCACCAACGGAAGTGAGGTCTCAGAATGACTCAGTCGCTCACGAAATGATTCATAGATGGAGTCACAAAAGAGACTACGCAAACGATCAAGACTATCCTTGGAGTCAGCTCTATCTTCAAAAAACCAAATCGAAAAATCCTGAGGACCATCCATCAAAAGTTGCAAAACAGAATGCTGATCCTGAGGTCCCCTCAACAGAATGGGAAACACCCCCACTCGCTCGCCTGAGGACTTCTTCTTTCCAAGACTTTCTGCAACAGCCTGCTGAAGCCATTCCGCAAAACCACGAAATCTCTCCCCGTAGGTCCACAGTACCATCTTAGTCTTACCGCGCTGAAACATCGCCTCATGCATCTGCTGCAAGATTGTCGCATCCATCTTTAAGCGATCTCTCTCAGATCGAGCTGAATTCAACATTTCCTCAAACGAAATCTCAAATCGCTCAAGCAAAGCTCGATGAAAAACAGTGAAATGAGTAAACCGCCCACCCATATTGGATGGAATCGGCAAAGTCGGCAAACCTTGATCCAAGGCAAACTGACGAAGCTGACCCGTTTGAGGATCTGTCACAACTAAGAGATCCTGCTTTCGATAAGCCCTCAGCAACTCCTGAAGTAATGCCTGAATCTCAATGGTCTCTCCCGACTTGCTGACGACACAAAAAAGGGTCCTAGGCATTCGAAGAAGTTTATCAAGCCAAGATCGATCCAGACGGTCGAGAAAGAGAATCTTTTCGTCGAGGCTCAAGGCAGAGACAAAAACCTTCAAAGGCAAAACGCTTCCCCCGAGTCCTACAACAACGAAGTGATCGTAGGACCGCATCAGTTTGGCAATGTCGGATGGCACGGCATCCACATGATATTCAAACATCGGGTGCCCTGCGTCAAAACGCGCGGTCGGCTTTGATGATTCAATTCCTAAGATAGAGAGTTTCACCTCCATAGATTTATCGTGATTCGGCGCATCAATCTAGTTCTGAGCAAAAATTGTTTGGAAAGTGACCCATGGATGCCTCAGAATGTTAGAATATCGTATGCGACACATCTTCCTCGTTTTAGCCTTCAGCCTTGCTTTTGTCGCATGCCAGAAGACACCTCCCGTCCTCCAGCCCAATAGCGAAGCCGTTCAAGATGCGGCCAAAGCCATCACTCAAAAAAACTGGAATGAACTCATTAACGAAACAGCTCGTGCTGAGGACCCCCTCCTTCAACTCGCTCATGTCTATTCCCTCTTTCAGAGTAACAAGTTTCAGGAGATTCTCGACTTCAAATACACACCGTCGGCTCTGGATTCCTACTTTCGATATCTTTCACTCTTGTCTGCCTACCAGGTCAAAAAGTTCGACTACCTGAGAACCCAGGAGATTCCTCACGATCTTCCCAAAAAACTGAAGAACAACATTATCATTGCGATTGCTGACTCCTATCTCGATGAGAACAAGCTCAAAGAGGCACGAAAAGCCTATCTCGATTATTTCAACTCCAAAGATTCTCATCGGCGAGCTCAAGTCCTCCTAAAGCTCGCGGGCGTGGAGTGGGAACTCGGCCTGAAGGAAGCCGCTCTGGAGCACTATCAGACTCTCTACGAAAACTTTCCTCTGGATGACAGTGAGGATCTTGCGCTTCTGCGTCTAGTGAGCGGAAACAAATTTCAAGAAATCGATACCTCTAAGCACTTGCAACGCGTCCAACAACTGCGGCGATCAGCCCAATTCGAACGGGCCGGTAATTTACTCGAAACTCTCAACCGAGCACTCGACGCCAAAGACCGTGCCAAGCTTGAATTTGCTGAAGCCCAGCTTCAGTTTGCTCAAAAACAATACACTCGAGTTGAGACAAGAGCAAAAGAGGCTATCAAACAGAGTCGGGACCACACTCTCAAAACAAATTGGATTGAGCTCATGGGTTGGGCGCAACTGAGACTAGGGCGATATGAAGATGCCAAAAAGACCTATCAAGATCTGCTCAATACCAAGATCCCCTCAAGTATGAGAGAAGCAGTGCTCTTTCGACTTGGGGTAGCTGCCGTTGATTTCGAGGACTACAAAGCGGCTGTGCCCGTCTTCGAAGATCTTTTGAAAAATCACTCCCGCGGACGATTTGTGGAAAGTAGTCACTGGTTTGGTGCATGGTCTCTCTATCAACTTTCGCAATCCCAAAAGCCCCCAGCACCTGAAGGGCTTGAGAAAGCCATTCGGTATCTTGAAAAACTCCCGAGCTTATCCAGCGGAGGTCATTTCATTCCGCAAAGTCTTTATTGGAGATACCGAGTTTATGAGGCCCTCGGGCAAAAAGACAAACAAGAGGAGATTCTTCAAGAGTTGCAGTCCAAATGGAGGCTGTCATTTTACAGCTCCCTCATTCAACCCAAGTCTTTTAATGCCGTCACACGTCGAGACGTAGAGATTAACAATGAAGTTCCTCAATACGCTCCTGAGAGCTTCGCAAGTTATCAGGAATCACCGACTTGGCAGCGACTTGAATCTTTCCGCGCTCTTCATTTGATGGAATGGGCTCGCCTTGAGCTCGAGTTGTTTTTAAATCAAAACAGATCGCTCAGCCGTGAAGACAAAATCGTCGTTGCTCAGCGGCTTCGTGACATCGGCGATTGGCCGGACCTCATCCGCTGGACCGAGCGGAATATCGTGCCCTCACTCGAAAAGGCCGATGAGGATCAAGTTGCCCTCAAGCTTCTCTACCCCTTGGCCCATGAGAAGTATGTTTTAAGATCCGCTGAGGAAGCACGAATCTCACCCTTTATTGTTTGGGGGGTGATGCGAGAGGAAAGCCGCTTTGAAGTGGAAGTGCGATCGGGAGCTGGTGCCGAAGGCCTCATGCAATTGATGCCATCCCTTGGAAAGCGCCTTGCACAAGCCTTAGGAGAAAAATCACACCGAGGTTTCTTACTTGATGCCCGTCGAAACATTCGCCTGGGAACCTATCATCTTCGAGAGCTTTTGGATGAAGTCCGAGAACTTCCCGTTTCTCCTGAACTGCGCATCGTACTGGCGGTTGCCGCTTACAACGCTGGCATTGATCCTGTTCGACGCTGGGTTCAAGAGCAAGACACCACCCAAGTGGATGTATTCATCGAAAATATTCCCTATACGGAGACTCGACAGTACGTGAAGCGAGTTCTTCAAACCGCAATGATCTACTCAAAGCTTTACGAGCTTCCTCAAAAAACGGTGGCTCGTACACTCAATCGAGGAGACCTATGAAAGACGACGACAAAACATCGACAGGCAAAACCAAAGTGATCCGATGGGAGGAGCAACCCACAAAGCTAACCCTTTCAAAGTGCAAGCTCACGGTCACTTCTGGCGATAACAAAGGAAAAGAATTTGTCTTAAGTCAGCCAGTCATTCGTGTGGGAACAAAGAAAGAAAATGAAATCGGACTCAAAGACGAAACCATGAGTCGAATTCACTTTGAAATTCTGCAAACAAAAGAAGGCTATCTACTTCGGGATGCTGAATCTCTGAATGGAACCTTCATCAACGGGGTCCGCGTCAAAGAAGCCTTCCTCTCTTCTGGGACAACCATTCGAGCAGGAAAAACTGAAATGAAGTTTGCCCCCCTTGATGAAATATTCGAGATCGTTCCAAGTAAAAAAACTAAGTTCTCCAACCTGATTGGTGGAAGCACCGCCATGAGAAGAATCTACTCTATCATTGAGAAGGTGGGGCCCACCGATGTCACCGCGTTGATCGAGGGGGAATCAGGAACGGGAAAAGAGCTCATTGCCAGCGCTATTCACGAAAAATCGAAGCGAAACAAAAAGCCATTTGTCGTCTTTGATTGCTCCGCCGTCGCTGAGAATCTGATCGAGAGTGAGCTATTTGGACACGAGAAAGGATCGTTCACGGGTGCCACCGGCATGCGCCACGGGGCCTTCGAATTGGCCGATGGCGGAACCATCTTTCTTGATGAGATTGGAGAGCTTACTCTGGAGCTTCAACCCAAGCTCCTTCGAGTTCTTGAGTCTCGAACGATCAAGCGAGTCGGAGGGGATCGCCCGATCAATGTGGATGTGAGAGTGGTTGCTGCGACCAATCGAAACCTTGAAGCAGAGGTCAAAAAGGGAGCATTCAGAGAAGATCTGTTCTATCGACTCAATGTCGTTCCCATTCATCTTCCACCGCTTCGACGACGCAAAGATGATATCGAAATGCTCGTCGATCATTTCATTGAGGAATACACCAAACAAAATCCAGACAAGAAAGTTCAAGGCGTCACGGTTCCAGCCATGGAGATCCTCAAATCCTACGACTGGCCAGGCAATGTTCGGGAACTTCGAAACACCATGTCCCGGATCCTGAGCTTCATGGAAGGTGAAAAGATCACTCCCGATGATGTTCCCGAGAGAATCAAAGTTCCTGTCGCCAAAGCAGAATTGGATATCCGAGAAGACCTCGGGTTCAAAGATGCCAAGGAGCAGTGGATTTCAACTTTCGAGAAGCAATATCTTCAAGAGGTTCTTAAGCGTAACAACAATAACATCTCAGCCACTGCCAAAGAGGCTGGAATTGATCGAAAGTCTGTTCAACGCTTAATTAAAAAATACGGCCTCAATACTGGCGGTCGATTCAGTGATGAAGATCTTGAGGATGAAGCATCCGCCGAAGAGACGTAACAACGTGCTGGGTCTGAACCGCTAATCAGTGTCCTTCACGTGCGAGATTTCGGTTCCAACCCGGAATCTCTACCACGAGATCGACACTTCCGTTGGGACATGCCTGGCAGGACAGCCGCGAATTGACCGAATTTCCAGGAGCATTGTCTAACATATCGAGCTCATAATCCTCGGCTTCATTGCACGAGGCTCCACCCTCTTTCACAATGACATGGCAGGTCGAGCAGGCAGAAACGCCGCCGCATGCATGATCAATCTCAATACCGTGAGCCATGGCTATATCCAGCAAGCTTCCCGGAAGACCGGTCTCACCAAAAGGCAGCAAATCAGGATCAACCTCGACGACTTTGTTCATGGGCATAAAGCGCACCTTGAACCTCTTCGAAGGCTTCTTGATCTGAGGATACTTAATATAGGGGTTGGATCCGCCCATAAACTGCTCTAAATAAATGTCTTATGGAAGATGAAGTCAAAGCCGGGATCGAGAAATTTAAGGCCGAGTGCTCTCGTCAATTACCCGGCATCGCACTCGTCATTCCGGTCCGCCCCACAGGTGCTAACTTCTTGGTTTCGCTCACTTATAATGGTCAGCGCTCCTATATCACCATCCACGAGGACGACTTTGCCGAATGGGGTGAGAACTCCGAGAGCACATCCTCTGTGTCGTCTTTTGTGCAGGAGACCCTTCGCGCTAAGAGCTTTCTTTGATTCTGAGCCCTTAAGAAAGGCGAATGCGCTCAGCGGAGATGATTCCGTCGACTTTTTCAATGTTGATCAAAAGCGAGTGAAGCATCGGCAGACTTTTCACTGCTACTTCAAGAGAGATGATGGCCTTCTTGTCTCGAGTCGTTGCCACGTTGGCATTGGTGATGTTCCCACCCATATTCGAAATGACCTTGGTCACTTCGGCCAAAACGCCTGGGCGGTCAACGGAAGTGATTCGAATACCCGTTCGAAACTCAGCGCTTTCTCCTGATTCCCATTCAAGATCGACCTTTCGAATCGGATCGAAGTTCAAAGCTTTTTCGCATTCGGCTGAATGAACAGAAATCCCTCGCCCTCGTGAGACAAATCCCACAATCGGCTCACCAGGAATGGGATTGCAGCACATGGCAAATCGAACGAGCATATTGTCGATACCCTGAACTCTGACGGGAGACTTGCCTTTCTTCGCAGTAGCTGCCTTAAAGACCTTCTGCATGAAGGTTGCTCCCGGCTCTTCCTTGGTCGACTCTTCGACCGCAGCGGCAACAGCCTCGGGAGCAAGATCCTTGGCTAAGTGCCGGGCCACTTCCACGGCCAGAACCTTGCCGTAGCCAATCTTCACCAGCAAATCTTCTTCGTTCGACGCACCAAGCTCTGAGGCCCGCTCCGAAATTTTGCCTTCTTTGACAATTCGAGAGTAATTGATCTTGAGCTTTCGAAGCTCTCGCTCAAGCAACTTCATTCCCATTTCTTTGGATCGCTCGCGCTGCTCTTTTTTGACAATACTGCGAATCTTAGAACGCGCTCTTGAGGTCACTACAAAGTCGAGCCAGTCTTTACGCGGAGTCTGGGCCTCTGAGGTGATAATCTCAACAACATCTCCACTCTTAAGCTTTTCTCGAAGAGGGACAATCTTTCCATTCACTCGGGCTCCGACGCAGCGATCTCCCACTTTGGAGTGAATCGAGTAGGCAAAATCCACAGGAGATGAACCCTTGGGAAGAGCCATCACATCTCCCTTAGGAGTAAAAACAAAGACCTCTTCTTCAAAGAGATCAATCTTTAGGTTTCGCAAAAACTCTTCGGGATCTTTGGTGTCCTCTTGATCCTCAATCAGCTTCCGAATCCACGCAAACTTCTCAATCGACTTTTTCTCAACAGCGCCGTCTTCCTTATAAGTCCAGTGAGCAGCCACCCCTTGCTCCGCGATTCGATGCATTTCCTTGGTTCGAATCTGAATTTCGATTCTCTCCCCGAGCGGACCGACAACCGTGGTGTGAAGCGACTGATAGAGGTTGGCCTTTGGCATCGCGATAAAATCTTTGAATCGACCGGGAACGGGCTTCCACATTGAGTGCACCATTCCAAGCGCCTGATAGCAGGCACGGATGTCTTCACAGACAATTCTAAATGCAATCAAATCGTGCACCTGATCAAAAGTCAGTTGCGATTGCTCCATTTTTTTGTAGATCGAATAAAAATTCTTAGGCCTTCCTGTGACTTCGTAATCCTGAAAACCATTCTCAACTAATCGCTCTTGAAGGATCTGAATAACATCTTCGATGTATTTCTCTCGGCTTTTTCGGCTTTTCGCAATGAGCTGCACAAGTCTGAAGTAAACATCAGGCTTCAAATATCGAAGACACAAATCCTCAAGTTCATTTTTAATCCAGTTAATCCCGAGTCGATGAGCGAGAGGAGCATAAATCTCCACCGTTTCTTCGGCCACTTCAATTTGCTTCTCAGCACTCATGAACTGAAGTGTTCGCATATTGTGCAAGCGATCGGCGAGTTTGATCAAAATCACTCGAATGTCTCGCCCCATGGCGAGAATCATTTTTCGAAAGTTTTCCGCTTGAGCGGTGTGCTTGGAATGAAATGAAAGTTTCGAAAGCTTTGTCACTCCATCGACCAAAAAAGCAATCTCAGGACCAAAATCTTTTTCGATCTCTGGCAGAGTCACCATCGTATCTTCAACGGTGTCGTGCATAAGACCCGCCACGAGAGAGGGCAAATCCAAATTCATTTCGAGCAAAATGCGGACAACTTCAACGGGATGAACAATATAGGGCTCGCCACTTTTGCGAAGTTGATCCCCATGAAGCTTATGCGCCAAGTCAAAAGCTTTCGCCAAAGGTTCAAGTGGAAATTGCGGGTGAGCAGCGCGGACTTCAGCCAGCAGCTCTTCTCGGAGCTTCACGGCTTATAATATCATGAAATGATTTGAATTTTAAGAAGTCCTGGAAATGGCTATTCAGCCGAAGGCTTTTGAGAGGCCGGACGCACGTTTCCAGCAGCCACTTCTCGCAAAGCTACGACGTTGGTCCGATTCTGAGTGAAGGTATTGTCGACCAGAGGACGTGAGCCTTTCAAAAGCTGTCGAACGCGCTTCGCCGCAACGTGAACGAGTTCAAATCGGTTTCGAACATGCATCAGACAATCTTCAACTGTAATACGTGCCATAGCCCTCTTAACTAAGCCCTTCAGGGGGGGACTTTCAAGCGCGTTTTAGGTCAAAATGGCAGGGTCATTCGCTCCAGCCTGAGTCGCTCAGACGCCACAACAGCCTTAAGCTCACTATAAGCCCTATCGAAGTCCAAATTAGTAATACCGTAGTGATACTTGCGGGATTCCTTGATTTCGGAGGCAGCCTCTTTGAGGCGCATGGCGAGATCCTCAGGTGAGTTCTTACCCCTGGCAATCAGTCGCTTTTCGAGGTCTTCGAGCGATGGGGGGTAGATATAAACAAGCACTGTATCTTGGGGAAAAATCTTGGCGATCTTAAGGGCTCCTACCGTATCAATATCCATCACAATGACTTGGCCCTTGGACAGCGATTCCAACACGGGGGTCTTGGGAGTGCCGTACCAGTTACCAAAAACTTGTGCCGTTTCGAGCAACTGACCCTTTTCCTCAAGAAGCTTGAATTCTTCAACACTGACAAACTTGTAGTCGCGCCCAGAGACTTCTCCCTCTCGCTGCTTTCGTGTGGTCACCGAAACGGATCTCATCACATCGCGATCTTCCAGCGCGAGCTTGTCGCACAAACTGGTCTTGCCGGTCCCACTTGGAGCGGAGACTGCCAGAATAAAACCTCGAGCTAAAATCGGCTGCAAATCCACAGTTCAATCACCCTTGTAGTCTTATTTTATTCCACATTTTGAATCTGTTCACGCATTCTCTCGAGACAAGATTTGAGGTCCACAATCAGCGGAAGCGCCGCAGCATCAGGGCATTTGGTCCCCAAAGTGTTCACCTCTCGATGAAGCTCCTGAAGAACGAACTCAATCTTTCGCCCCACCTCCACACCTTTCGACATTGTTTCGTCAAAGGTCTGAAGATGATGCACAATGCGATCGATTTCCTCATGAAAATCTGAGCGAGAAACCCAAAAGACAACCTCTTGCTCCAATCGGTTGGGATCAAAATTCTGTCCCTGAAAGAGCTGCTGAATGCGATCTTTCGCCTTCTGTCTAACGATCGCGAGCATGTCCTGGTGTCTCGCACGAATCTTTTCAAAACTCGCTTCGAAGGCTTGTCGATGAGAGAGAATAGATGATTTCAAACTCTCGCCTTCAGCCAATCGACTCTTCACCACAGCATCGAGAGCTTTCTTGAAAACTTTTTCGAGGAAGGCCCACTCCTCTGACTGATCAATTTCAACGTCGTGCTTCTGAAGCCAATCTGGCTGAGTCAGCAAATCAGAGATACTTACAGGAGTTTCCATCTTGAGAGCTTTGCGAACTTTATCGAGCCCCTCATACAAAGCATGCGCCTGAGTTTGATTGATAAAGATATCTCGCTCGCGCCCCTCAAGCACCTCAACCGAAACACCCACATCCACGCGTCCACGCTTGAGATACTGTCGAACCAATTTGGAGAACTGAGAGTCAAAAACTACGTAAGGACGCGGGGAACGAAGATTGATATCCAAAAATTTGGAGTTCACTGTGCGAACCTCGATGGAAACCTCGAGTTTACCGCGAGCGCACTGAACCACCTCAGAAACCAGACCAAAACCGGTCATGCTAGACAACATTCGGGAGATTTAGCGAATCCCCTAGAATCGGTCTAGCGTCAGTTCTAAAAGGAATAGCGTAGATAACTACTGGCTTGGAGAATTGCACTCTTGTGATTTTGAATGCCCGAAATCGAAGGATTGAGGCCAAAGGAAATCCCTCGAGTTCTCATGAAATACTCAGCACTCAACTCGGCAGTAAACATTCCATGCGTTGCCGAGGTTCGGGTGGGCTTGCTGTTGGGATTCGTGATGAACGCTCCACCTCCCAAACCTCCCCCCACAAAAAGTCGTCGAGTGATGGGATAGGCACCCTTGAGAAGTCCGCCCACCTGATACGCAAAGAATGTCGGCGTTACCCCACTCGTCACCGTGAGGTTATTCGACTCGTGTCCGGAAAATCTCAGAAATCCTTCAAAGCCCAAAGTTCTAAACACGTCGTAGCCAGCCTTCACTCCAACAACCCAGCCGTTTGAAAACTCTCGATCGAGTCCGAGCATGAACAATCCGCCGAGTTCAAGAGCTGAATAGAGCCCCTGCTTTCTTGCACCAGAGGTAAACTGACCAACTTCCTCAGCAGCAAAAACGGATCCATTCCACGCACTCAGAGCGAGAAGAGAAGACAAGATCAATGACTTGAAATTCATTTAGAGTCCTCCATGGAAGGTCCATGGCCATGTCACTTGGACCTGGCCTCCACCTCTTGGCTGAGGAAACTGCCATGTTGAGATCGCCTGTGCGACGCAATTGTAAAGTTGATCGCCTAATTCTTCCCCAGAAAGTCTGCTTGGATCTGCAACTCGCCCCGAAGGCATCACGGTCCAAAGAACGCGAAGACGTCCCTTCAAGTCACGGCCTCCGGCATTGATGAGAGCTTTTTCGTAGCACGCTTGCACTTGTCGCATATTGGCGCGAACCACGCGTTCTACTTCTTCTCGGGTGAGACCATCTTGAACATCTACATCTTCCCCCGAATATGAAATCGCGGCTTCGCCCTTTTTGCCCGACGAGCCCAGACCGAATCCCTCTCGTCCACCACCTTTACCTTTGGTTCCAAGTCCACCTTGAACATCAATGGCCGTTCCTCCGCCACCAAGGTTCAAGCCTTTGGCTCCACGACCGCCAGCACCTTTGACATCCAAATCAGCACCGCGCTCCTGACCTTCCAGAGAGCCCTCAAGCTCACCGCCCAGTCCTTGACCGGCCATCGTGCCGCCTTGATTCGCTTTACCGCCACCGCCTTGAGCACCCAGCGCTCCAAGCAGTCCTTCATCTTCAACTTTGACGTCGGGCTTCATCTGCTTCGATGGCGCCTGACCACCCGTGCCTGCTGGCTTTGGCTTACCCGTTCCCACTCCTTGATCAGGACGAAGTCCTCGCTTTGCAAGATTGGGATCCGTTTCCTTTCCAAAAGCACCCTTTGGCGCCGACCGCAAAGGTCGATCAACTTCTGTCACAATGCCGAGAGGCTTGGCCTTGGCTTGAATACGACCGGTCGTTCGACCCGCTTTACCTTCTTCACCTTTGGCACGCGCACCCTCACCCTGCTTGCCCGACATCTGAGCCTTTTGCTGAGGCACTTTGACGGCTTCCACCTTCTTGGGCTCCGACACTTTAGGTGGAGGCGGAGGAGGTGGCGGTGGTGGTGGAGGAGGTGGCGGCTTCATATTGGGATCGGTCGGTGCTTCCACCGTGACCACAATCTCTGCCTGCTCCGTTTTAGCCGATGCTTCAATCGCCAATCGATGGAGCATCAGAGCAAACGCTACAAAGGAAACAAGAATTACCGAAAAAATTCCAGCGTACAGGGGCTCTCGCACAACAGGTGCTGTCAATGGAGCCGTCAGATTCAACCGAACGCTTTGAACGTAGATGGCAAATGGTCCAATCTCAATCAGGCATCGATCGGAGAACTGCACAAAAGTGGATAGGCCCAAATCAGTCTGACGAGCCGTTGAGCGCAACTCATCGAGCTGCTTCACCGAACCACGAGTCTCAAGCATTCCCGTCATCGCGGGATGTAAATGAAGCTCAACACCATTTGGTAAAATTTTCAGAAGCTTAAAGCTCTTAGGCAGAGAGGGAATCTGGACCAGAAAGTCGTTATCAGCACTCTCACCGATCTGAACCAGATCTCCAATATCAAAGCATCGGATATCAACGAGATCACCCTTCCACAAAATAGAAACCTGAACCCAGTCTTTTGTTTGATAGCCGGCTTTGGGCTTGGTCTTCAAAACCGTCGGGGTCTTCAGAGTGACTTCAACGTTCTGACTTTTGGAAACTTCCTGCTCGAGGAGAATTTCCTCGAGGGTCTTCTCCTCAGCTTCAATCTCAATACGAAGAACAGAAACCTCAGTACGGCCGAGTTGAAACTTTTCGTTGAGCTTTAAAACTTTTTCACTGACTTTTTGCCCGCCGACGAATGTTCCGTTGGCGGAGTCGAGATCTCGAAGCTTCACAGACTTTTCATCGACGATCTCAAGGCTGCAATGCTGCCGAGACAGAATGGGGTCAGAGATGGGAACCTCACAAATCTTTGATCGTCCCAACAGGATTGGCGCACGATCTAAGATCATCTCTTGAGTTGATTGGTCATCCAAATTCTTAAGATGAAGAACGATCTTCAAGGCAGCCCTCTCCCTCTCAAAATTCTAAAGAAATTTAGGTGCTTGGCCTAGTTATTTGAGAATGACGCGATGGGTCAGAATGATGCTCTGCTCTTGAGCCTTAATTCAAGGCCAGGTGAAAGTCATGATCGATGTCGATCCCAACTTATCAAAGACTTTGGCTTGCGAGACCCGCCCCTTCGCCACGGTGACATCGATGTATTTGAACGTCACTTCATCTGTGCGAAGAGGAATCACTCGAAAAGCCTCAGAATTCAAACTCTCAATCTTGAAAACTTTTGGATCCGGCTCTCCCCACAGAAACGAAAAACTTTGCTCAAGAGTCACAGCACCCGAAACAGATTGAACCTCGGTCTTGCCCCCTTCTTTCACTTTCAGCTTTCTGCCGTCATACTCAATCACTCGCGACCTGGGCTTTTCGTAGGTCCAAACGAGTTTATCAGGCCGCTGAAACTCCATCGTTCCAGAGGCCTCATCAGGGGAATTGGGAAACAAATCCTGAACGACTTTTTGATGAAAGCTCGCGCGAATCTGCTTTTTATCTTTGAAGGATTTTTGCAGGGACTGAAGCCCCGGATGAGCCGACGACGTTAGACCCAGACTAAGAACAAGCCACAACATGACTCTGATTCTTAGCTATTTTGCATCTTGAGCGGAAGTCTTGAGTTCAGGAATGAAAGATCTTTTGAGATTCAAGGCACTCGAAAAACTAGATTGGTTCTTACGAAACACAAAAGAACCATCGGGCGCTCTTAGATTTCCGTTGACGATGGTGTCCTCAAAATCCAGATAGGTTTTCTCTTTATAAACAATACGCTTCCGCTTGGCGGGTTCCACGGGAGTCGCCGGAGCTATCGATTCAGTGGGCGCACTCGGGCTCTGAAGGGGCGCCAAATCTTGAGCATGAATCGCAATCATGATGCCCCAAAGAAATGATGCCAGCAGTGAACACAAGATGCAGCGCAAAACGACTCCCCTTTTCATGACTTCACCCTATCATAGGATCGAAACTTTCGCCCAGCATTCTGATTATGTGCCTGAGAGATTGAGATCACGAGCTGTCTTTTCCGCAAGACCACGGGCTTCCTGACCCTGAGTTTCAAAGCTCTGAGCTTTTTCAAGCACGAGATCTTGATACTTTCGCAGATTCTCACCGGCCAGCTGTGACGGAATAGGCGCTGTTCGAATGGTTGAGGACATATGCAAATAGGCATTGGCCAGGACTTGAAGAGCTTTGACTGTCACTTCTCCAACCTTAAGCTTTGCAATCTCTGTCACATCTCGCTTGAGCTGCTCGAGAAGATTGACCTTGTTGGCTGTATTCTTTTGCAGCGTTTTGAGGTTCTTCATGGAAACTTTTTCCATTTTGTCACTCAAAGCGACGATGTCCTTCAAGCGACCGGTGGCAATCGCTTCTCGGTTTGACTCCGACATCGGCAACTTAGCCATTTCAACTTCCATCGCGGAGCGCTGAGCATCCGATGAGAGTCTATAAACGAGCATGGTCATGGGACCTCGTTCCGAACGATTCTCTTTATCAATCAGTCTGGCCCACTCATCTCGATAGCGCCTGAAGTCTCTCAACTCCTGATCATCCAACCGTCGCATCGACAAAAACTTACCCATCAAATTCACGGCGGGCTGAACATGTTTGGAGGCTGAGTAATTCCCCGTCAACGCTCTAAATGCGGCCTTCATTTCTGAAGGATCTGAACTTCGATCATCCGCGGCAACCTCGGTCAAATTCACAAATGCAGCCCAAACAGCGTCATCTACCTGCTGAGCGGTGGGATACTGTTGAGAGTACTCAAAGTACTTTCGCCCCACTTGCTTGAGAGCCTCAAGTCGAGCAGAACCCTGCATGGCTTTCGCCTGCTTTTCTTCTTCTTGAATACTCTTGAGCGCAGCCTTTTGCTCAATGCCCACGAATTCAGCTCGAGTTCCTGAGTCCACAGAGCCCGAAAGTTTCTTGGCATACTCCGCCACTTGCTTGTAGTCGCTCTTCAAATTGTAAATATCTAAAACAAGTTGAGCCGAGAGCTTTCCTTCTTGAGTGTTCGGCATATTCTCAGCCAAATGCTTAAAGGCAGGAAGCGCTCGGTCATAGTCATTCAGCTGATACAACAAGCGGGCCGCTTGATAACTGGCTCTGATCTTTTGAGCCATCGTAATCCCCGCGATGTTTTGAATTATCTGAACCGCTGCCAGGTATTTCTCATCATTTGCGGATGTCTGTCTAAATTCTTTACCCTTGTGCTGAAAACCATCGGCAAGTTTTTCAGCTGTAAGGAGCCAGTTCCAAGCTGCCTGAGATTGGATTGGAGAAACAACTTGAGATGCGTTTTCATACGCCAAAGCTGCTTCTGAAGTTTTTTCACGAGCATAGAGAGCTTCCCCCAAATAAAAGTTCGCTTGCGCGGATTGGATGTCATTAGCCGGAATCTTCGAAACGTATGCACGATAGTAGACGATCGCCATATCGTACTGTTGATTTCGAAACGCCGGATCTTTGGACTTCTGACCTTCAGAGTGAAATTTTTGAGCACTTGAAAGCAGCATCTTCAAACTTTCGGGACTGGCTGCTTCTGTACTCGTCGAAATCTGAGAAACGAGCTGAGCCACTTGCTCAGGACGTCCCAAAGCTTCCTCAGCTTTGATTTGACCCATCAAGTAATCGCTCGACTGGCCAGAGGATGCAAATCGGGTTCGAAGAGAATCATAGACTTGAGAAGCTGCTTTATTTTCCCCTCGCTGAACAAGCCCCTGAGCCAGAGAGTTTAAGCTCGACTCAAGAAGTTGAGGATCTTGAATCACTCCCTCAAGGTATCGTGCTACATTCTGCGCGCCATGAACTTCCATAGCGGGCCAAATCATTTCGCGAACAGCATCTTTGGAGTAATCACCGGCTCCTGTTTGATTTTTGATGGTTGCTTCAAACCACTTCAGGGCTTTGGCCGGCTGATCCATATTCTGAGCCACCCAGCCCAGTTTGTACTGAACATACGCACTCATCTTGGAGTCTTCCAACGCCTTCAGATAATAAGATTCAGCGCGAGGGAATTGTCCGACACTAAAGTAGTGATCTCCAAGTAACAAAGAGGCCTGCTGAATCACAGGCGAATCAGGAAATCGATCGGCGATATCCGCGAGAACAGCTCCAGCCTCTTGCATTTTCTTTTGCTCAACATAGGTGTTGGCCAAAACAAAGAGAGCTTCATCAAGCCGAGGAAAATGTGGGTATTGAGTTCGAAGTTCCTCAAGAACCTTGAGAGCCTGATCCTGCTTTTTGAGAGAACCCTGCAAGTCTCCACGCAACTCGTGATACTTGGCGGTTTCAAACAACGCCTCGCCCAATCGAAACAAAGTATCAGGGCGCTTGGGTGAGTTTGGATACTTCAGCAGGAATTGCTCCATCAAAGGAATCTGCTGCATGCGTATCAAATTGAGTTTTTCGAGCTTCTCGGAGGAGAGCTCAGTGGCCATTAAAGCAGGTTGCTGGGCTGCGACAACGAGTCCGCAAAGTGCGAGTCGACCCCAGAATGCGGTCCATCCTCTAAAAGTGCTGAAAATTCGCATACTTAGATTCATAATTTCCCTTCAGAGATGACCCCTTTGCAGCCATAAAGTTGCAAGCGGCATGCCAGACCTGAGCGGCTCAAAACCACGTATAATAGGAGCTTGTGGGTGTCTTTGGTAACGATACGACCCGGGCGTTCCTCAGTCCGATTCTCGAATATCTTGATGACGATTCAGTCACTGAAATTCTGATTAATGCCTACGACAACATCTTCATTGAAAGAAAGGGCAAGCTCTCAAAAGCACCAACCGCCTTTGGCTCCGAAGATGAGCTCTTTGCTGCCGTTCGAAACGTCGCTCAGTTTGTGGGTCGACGAATCAGCGAGGAAGAACCGCTGCTCGATGCACGTCTGCCCGACGGTAGCAGGATTCATATCGTCATTCCCCCATGCGCCAAAGATGGCATTTATATGGCGATCCGAAAGTTCGGCAAAGAAGCTTTGCAAATCAAGGATCTCATCAGCGCTAATGCGCTTTCCGTGGAGATGGCGCGATTTCTCCACGCTGCCGTTCAACTCAAAAAGAATCTCATTGTTTCGGGCGCCACGAGCTCCGGAAAAACAACCTTGCTGAATTGCATCTCCAGCTTCATTCCACCGGATCAACGGGTGATTGTGATTGAAGACGCCTCTGAACTTCAACTTCAACAACCTCATGTCATTCGAATGGAAACGCTGAAAAATGAGAATGTTCATATCGACATTCGGGATCTTGTCAAAAGCTCCCTCAGACTTCGTCCTGATCGAATTGTGATTGGAGAGGTTCGAGGACCTGAAGCGCTCGACTTACTTCAAGCGATGACGACTGGTCATGCTGGATCGATGTCGACCTTGCATGCCAATAATCCCAAACAAGCCATTGCTCGACTCGAAACTCTGATCATGATGAATCGGCTCGAAATGCCGCTGCTTGCGATTCGTTCGCAAGTAGCCTCCGCCATTCAGATCATCGTACAGGCCAATCGCTTACGAGATGGCTCGAGAAAGCTCACTCATGTCTCTGAACTCGTCGGAATTGATGAACATGGCAACTATATCATCAACGACATTTTCGCTCTTGAGGTTCTTGGAATTGATGACAAGGGCAATTTCAAAACAGCTTTCAGACCTACAGGTCATATGCCCAGTTTTCTGGAAGAAGCATCGCGATCAGGAATCAAACTACCAGAATCCATGTTCACTCCTGCAGAAGCAGAGCCAACAGTCACTCTCGTTAAAAATGAAAACTCCAATTCTTAGTCGAGTTCTGCAACAGGTCTAATCACTGAGACAGGCGCGCAATAACGAATGGCTGAGGCATTTCGGCTGAGAATGACCAGCTTCAACTGACATGCAGGACAAATCGAGCTACTCATCACAATCTTAAGCGTATACTCCCCTGCTGAGAGGAGATCCTGCTGCACTGACCGTTTGAGAACAACTGACTTATTGGATTGGGGATCCAGGAGCACTGCCTCCCACGCGGCGATCTCAGTTCGAGCCGGAAGTGAGAATTGAACCACGACAGATCCATCCGCTCGAATAAAAGTGGGTCCGCGCTCAGCCGAATCACAGTTCGGCGAATTGACCAAAGGAACGGCCAGCTCTCCAACAAGCTCAGCATCGATTTCCGCGTGAGCAAAATCGAGAGACGAGCGCGGCTCGGGGACAACGCGGGAAACAGCTGCGTCCGCATCGATTCCAACCCCAATCAACAGTGATATTGTTAAACCAACCCCAAGAACACTGAACTTAGTCCTGGTCACCATAAGGCCCCCCGCAGCCTCAAGTTTACGCGAAGCCCCAAAGAGCAAAAGATCTGCAAAAAGTAGGGGCCGCAAAAATTGCAAAAAAAAAGGGGCGTCTAAAAGACGCCCCTGAAACACTTAGGTTTTTTGGCGAATTAGTAGTTACCGCCGCGTGAGCCACCTCGGCCACCGCGTCCACCGCCGCCAAAGCCGCCGCGACTACCGCCGCCGCCGCCACCACCAAAGCCGCCGCGACTACCGCCGCCACCGCCGCCGCCACCAAAGGGACGTCGAGGACGATCGTTGGTTTGAGGACGAGCTTCGCTCACCACAATTTTTCGACCGCCCATATCGGAATTGTTCAAAGCTTCAATCGCTTTGGTCGCATCCTCGGCATTTTCGTACTCAACAAAACCAAAACCTTTTGATCGGCCTGAAATCTTATCGATGATCAATCGAGCGCTCATGACCTTGCCATGGGGCTCAAATAGACCTTGTAGTTCTTGTTCGGTTACGGAGAAGGGCAAGCTTCCCACATAGAGTTTAGTAGACATGGATTCAGACTCCTCTTAAGTCGGTTTGTTTTTGTTTATATGTTACGGAAATTTAAACTTTCGATGAAAACTAGGCCTCACTTGAGCGTGGTATTAATAGACAGAGAAAAGAACGAAAAAAACAACGGGGACTCACTTTCAAAAGGAGCATAACACAAGTTTCTAAAAACCGGTAAAAAAAGAATGGGGACTCTTTGAGAGTCCCCAAAACGGCTTCCAATCAGTGTTTAAACCGCCCAAAACCCTAGTTGCGGATCAATTTGGACACATTCAAAACGCCTTGAGAGAGCACATCGAGTGGATTTTCTCGATTGCGATCATCCGTAGTCGAAAGCAAAGCCTTCTTCACTTCAATCGCTGAGCCCTTGCCAGGAAGAGTTGAAATCAATGCTGCAGCACCCGCTACATACCCAGCAGCCACTGAAGTCGTTTGAAGATCGCGTGAAACCTCGCCCCCTGGATAGAGTCCTATGCTTCCCATTGAAGGTGCAGCGACCGAGGCGATGTTTCGACCAAAGTTACTTGTTCGAGTGATCCGGCCCTCGTGATCCACTCCACTGACCACAACCACCTGCTCAATCTTTGAAGCCTCGGTGATCAAGGTTGGGACATCTTTATTAGAGGTGTTGCCTGCAGGCACCACCACTAAAATATTTCGTCGAGCGGCAGTCTTCAAAGCATCCAAGACCAGGTTTACATGATCAGCCGCAAATCCCCCCGCAGGCCAATTCAAATAGATGATCTTGGCATTGTTCATGACGGCATACTCGATCGCATACGCTGCATCGATCCCACTGCCCGATCCATCGGGTCCAAGATATCGAAGAGGCATGATCGCAGCATTGGGAGCAGTTCCCACCACAGCGGGGTCTGTCTTGCCAGAAGCAGCAATCAAACTCGCGATGTAGGTATCATGTCCGTGCCAGTCAAACGGCAGCCCATCTCCTGAAAAGAAGTCATAGCCAAAGAGATCGTCGGCATAGCCGTTTCCGTCCGAATCCGTAAGATCTGCGCGAGCTTCCTCGCCCATCTCACCGGTATTGATCCAAAGCGAATCTCGGAGCTCGGGAATCGTATAATCAATACCTGTTCCTATGATTGCTACAATCACTCGTGATCCATCGGGATTCTTGCCTGTTGATTTTTTCCAGAGATCCGGAATCGACATTGCCGCAATGGGATTGTCTGATGTCACTTTCACTTTGGAGACATCCACATCCAGTCGATTCGAGGGTCCTGCAAACGGAGGATCCTTTTGTGCTGGCCGACAAGCAGTCAGTTGACCCAGGAGCGCAAGGCTCGCCATCGATACGAGAATTTTTGAAGCTTGTTTCATTATTTCACCACCTTCAGATAGCTGGTTTCAAATCCTTGAAGTCCACCCGTAGCTCCTTGATTCGAAAGTCTCAAGTGCACGGTATCTCCGAGAATAGGCGCCGAGCAAAGCTCTCGCGACTCATTCTTGTAGTTCTTGTCGCGATACTTGCCAGTCATCATATCTTTGACTCGGTAGTCTTTGGCCAAGACCTCGAGCCAGTCTGAGTCCGCATCCAGATCGATTCGGCTGAAGCACACGGCGATCTCGCGAGCGCCATCGACTTTGATTGTGGAAATCCAATCAAAGGTCTTGGCGTCATTTCCTCGAGGAGACTCGAATCGATAGTCCATGTCATTCGGCACAGGCATCAACGAGGCATTGAGATCTCCACCCAAGGCTCTGGCCACATTGATTCGTCCAGAGGTCGTCACATTGCCGTGAAGCTGAGGAAGCACATCCACTGAGTTGATGATGCGATCTTTAATATCACCGGCGGAAGCGTTGAGATTTTGGCCCCACAACAATGCAGCCAAGCCCGTCACATGAGGAGTCGCCATGGATGTCCCACTCCATGAAGCGTAACCATGACCCCCAAACAAGAAAGCGGGTACGGTGGACATAATCTGCACTCCGGGAGCTGCCACTTGAACAAGACCAAATCCGTAGTTCGAAAACGAGGCCATTTGATCTCGGTTATTGGTAGCAGCTACAGAAATGAACGTAGGCAGCTTGTTGGAATAATTGCTGGGGAAATGTTCGGAGTACTTATTGCTGACTCCATCATTTCCAGCAGCAGCGATATTCAAGATGCCTTCTCGATCAGCTTCTGCAAAAGCCATCAACAAGAAGTCATCTTCATCGCCATTTTTGGACGATCGACCCGCTGAACCCCATGAGTTTGAGGTGATGAAGCGCTTCTCAGGAAATCTTTTCTTGAGATCAATCAAATAATAGAGAGCCATCTGAGCATCGAAGTCCGATCCTCCGCCCTCAGCGGCCAAGAACTTAAGTCCCATCAGCGAGACCTTCTCATTCATCCCTGCAATTCCTTTGAAGTTATTGCGAAGGGCGCCGATGACACCAGCCACGTGCGTCCCGTGTCCGTGATCATCCATTGGATCTCCATTCCGACCAACAAAGTTATAGCCGTGAACGTCATCAATGAAGCCCCAACCCACTCGAGTATCTCCATTGTTGTCGTTGTTAATTCCATCGCCGGCAATCTCACCGGGATTGACCCAGATATTGCTACCCTCTTTGATAACCGGTTTTCCATCCACCATCTCAACGACGGCAAGATCCTCGTGATAGTAATCCAGTCCGGTATCAATGATTGCCACCACAACATCTTTGCTTCCAGCGGTATCAACACCACCCATTGAGATGTCAGCATTGTACTTTCCGGCAAGCGAGGAGGGAGCTTCTTGAGACTCGTTATTAAGAGCCCACTGAGTTGAAAAGAGCGGATCGTTTGTTTTGAATCGCACCCTTCTCTCTTGAATGGGAGCCTCTTGAGATCGATTTCGCTCAACGCCAATTCGATAGGATTTGGAAGCCGCCATCACACGACCATCTCGCTTAGCCAGACTAACGACATCATCAAGCTCTCGAGGGGAGCTCACCTCGAACAAGTAAATCGGTCGAGTGGGAACTTGATCGAGTAACTTGAGCGAAACTCCTTCTTTGCTTTGCATATCCAAAACAAAGCTGTCGATCTCAGATGCATCACTCAGTTGAATCTGAACCTGGCCCAAAAAGAAATGGCCCGATGGATCCAAAGCGGCAGTTGCCTTCTTCTGAACGATCTCTGCATCCGAGGGCATGATTGTTCTTGTTGTTGTTTGACAGCCGACCAACGCAAGGCTGACGGCCCAAATTTCAAATCTTCGTGTTTTCATTTTCCCCTCCGTATTCCCGATACAGATTAAAGAGACTCAATTCTCAATCGTAGATTTCGAACAAGTTCCTCACCCGTCACTTTGGCTAGCTCAAGACGTTGCTCACCAAAACCTTTGTAATCTCCGAGTTCTCCACCGACGCGAACTTGATTACCCACAGCCATTCGCACTTGGAGTAGCGAATAAGAGAGAACTTTGGGAGCAGGAGCTCCGATCACGCCTGAACTCTTTTCCATGATGGTATAAGGAGCCACAGAGATCTCTGCAGTCACTCGGAGATTCGGCATGGCCATAATCTTATTGAGAGGTCCTTCAAGCACTAAGACTTGATCGCCACCAATGATTCGAGTCGCGTCTGCACTGGCCTTGTTTCGATCCTCGACAGCCTTCAGCACCATTCCATCACTGACATCGTTCAGCGAATCTTGACCGTCGCGAAGAGGCAACAAATCAGCTGAGCGAATCATGGCTCGCGCATTAGAGAAAGACTCACTGGCACCTTGCTTTACTTCAAGCAAGATACCGAGCCCATCACCAAGGCCTCGCAGTTTGAGGTAGAGCACCTTCTTACCCGACTCCGTCAACATGGGCTTGGCAAACGCAATTTGCGGAATCACCTTGCCGAGGCTCTTGAGATCTCCGGTGAGAGATTTCAAAACCGTTGAAGCATCCTTCTTGAGAACGGATTGGATCAAAAACGCTTGGC
Source organism: uncultured Bacteriovoracaceae bacterium (assembly GCA_964655245.1). GTDB lineage: Bacteria > Bdellovibrionota > UBA2394 > UBA2394 > UBA2394 > JBEIHI01. Next base: position 66,391 of record CAZZLQ010000003.1, read on the forward strand.
CGGACTTTGCGGACACGACCTCACCACGCTCCAAACGATCCAAAACAGTATTGTTGGTTTGAGACTTCTGCTCGACCTGTGACTGCCCGTAAGCAACCGCAGCGGTTAGGCCCCATGCAATAAATGAAAATAAACTAAACTTGAAAGATACACGCATCCCCCAAATCCCTCCTCCACAAGCAGTATGTCGCGCAGCACCAACTCGAGGCAAGACAATTCGCCTCAGGGCGTCAAATTCTCCGGAGCAAAAACAAACGATCTCTTATTTATCCATTCGATCCTGCACGAGCGGCATTTAAAGCGGAGCCCGCTCTAAACCAGCCAATCTGCTCTGCCGTCATCGAATGCGCGAGCTCGACCTTAATGGCCTTGCCATCTGGCTTTTTGATCGTGCACTGAACGGTCGACTTGGGAGCAAGATCCGCCAGATTGTGCAGGCTGATTCGATCATCCTGACCAATCTGCTCATAGTCCGCTGGGTTTTTGAAGGTCAGCGGCAAGAGACCTTGCTTCTTCAAATTGGTTTCGTGAATCCGTGCAAAGCTTCGAGCCAAAATCGCAACACCACCCAAATAACGCGGTTCCATGGCTGCATGCTCTCGCGATGAACCTTCTCCGTAGTTTTCATCTCCAATGACCACCCACTGCTGACCGCGAGCTTTGTAATCACGAGCGATCGCTGAGAAGTTTTGATGCGTCTCTTTGGTGAATTGATTCACTCCCTTGCCGGCCTCACCCGTAAAGCAGTTGATGGCTCCAAGAAACATATTGTCGCTGATCTTATCCAAATGACCTCGATACTTAAGCCATGGACCTGCGGGGGAGATATGATCGGTTGTACATTTGCCTTTGGCCTTCAGAAGTACAGGAAGATCCGCAAAATCTTTTTTGTTCCACTCAGCAAAAGGAGGAAGCAGTGACAACCGCTCACTGTTGGGAGCAATCTTCACTTCAAGCTTCGATCCATCCGCGGCGGGCTCGATATAACCTTTCCAGGAAATAGCAAAGCCCTTAGCGGGAATATCCGCTGCAGCTTGCGGCGCTTTGAGTTTGATTTTTTTGCCAGCCCCCTCAAGTTCATCCGTCAGAGGATCAAAGGAGAGTTTCCCCGCAAGACCCAGCGCCATCACCACTTCGGGTGAAGCAATAAAGGAAAGCGTCTCTGCATTTCCGTCATTTCGGCCTGGGAAGTTTCGATTGTACGAGTTGATGATGGAATTTCTCTGACCTTGTTTGATGTCATCCCGCTTCCACTGACCAATGCAAGGACCACACGCATTGGCGAGCACAAGAGCGCCGGCCTTCTCGAGCTCTTGCATCAAACCATCTCGCTTAATCGTTTCAAAAACTTGCTCAGAGCCTGGGGTCACCAACAAATGAATGGAAGCCTTGATGCCAGCAGCAGCGGCTTGCTTGGCGACATCCACAGTTCGCACAATGTCTTCGTAAGATGAATTCGTGCAGCTTCCAATGAGAGCAGCCGACAGCTGATCCGGATAGTTGTTGGTCTTGACATCAGATTTCATTTTGGAAATCGGTCGAGCCAAATCAGGAGTATGAGGGCCAACGATGTGCGGCTCGAGTTTGTCGAGATCAATTTCAAAAACTCGGTCGTAGAACTTCTCGGGATTTTGTTCGACTTCGGGATCGTTCTTAAGCAAATCACCAAACTCCTGACAAATCTTGGCAATGTCAGATCGCTCCGTGGCGTTAAGATAGCGAATCATCCCATCATCGAGTGGGAACACTGATGTTGTCGCTCCGTGTTCAGCACCCATATTGCAAATGGTTCCTTTGCCAGTACACGAGATGCTCTTGGCGCCCTCACCAAAGTATTCAACAATCGCGTTTGTGCCACCCTTGACGGTGAGAATCTCGCAGACTTTGAGAATCACATCTTTGGGAGCAGCCCAGCCGCTGAGTTTGCCTTTGAGTTTGACGCCAATAAGCTTGGGATGAAGAACTTCCCAAGGAAGTCCGGCCATCACTTCGGCGGCATCCGCACCACCCACACCAATCGCAAGCATTCCAAGACCGCCACCATTGGGCGTATGTGAATCAGTACCGATGATCAGGCCGCCAGGAAACGCATACTTCTCCAAAACCACCTGATGGATGATTCCAGCGCCAGGGCCCCAAAAACCAATGCCATATTTGCGGCCAGCGGATTCGAGGAAATCATAAACTTCTTTGTTGGTCGTTGAGGCTGTCTGAGTGTCTGCGGTGGAGCCTTGATACGCTTGAATCAAGTGATCGCAGTGAATGCTTGAAGGGACTCGAGCTTGAGGGATGTTGGCTTGCATGAATTGAAGCATTGCCATTTGTGCCGTGGCGTCTTGCATGGCCACTCGATCAGGTCGCAGTCTAAGGGTCGCCTCCCCACGCGCGAGTTTTTGGTTCTCAGGATCATCGAGATGCCCGAGGAGTATCTTCTCAGAAAGAGTCAGAGGACGTCCGAGACGCTTGCGCAGAATTTCAACGTTCTTGCGTGTGCGCTCGAGAGATTTTCGAACCATTTCGGGGGTTGTGTTAGGGCCTTTTGAACTGGAAGCAGACATAATTAACTCCTCGCCTTATTTGTAACCCTTCTATTGTTACACAATCAATTCGGGAAAATCATGAATTTCAGCCTAAATTCACTGGGCAAAAGCCAAATTACGCTCGACCACTCCCCCTCTAAAAAGTATAAAACCGGGATGATGAAGAGCGGACCTGTTACTGAGTTTATGCGCGAGCATTTTCGTCACTTTAACGCAGCTGCGTTGATGGATGCCGCGGAGGCCTACAAGACGCATTTGGACAAAAAGGGAAAGATGTTTGTCACTCTGGCAGGAGCCATGAGTACGGCGGAGTTGGGCAGATCTCTGGCCGAGATGATTCGCCAAGACAAAGTCCACGGCATCTGCTGCACGGGAGCCAATCTTGAAGAAGATATCTTCAATCTGGTTGCTCATGAGCACTATGTTCGAATTCCCAATTATCGGGATTTAACTCCTCAAGATGAAACCAAGTTGCTCGAGCGACATCTCAATCGCGTGACGGATACTTGCATTCCAGAAGAAGAAGCGATTCGTCGCATTGAGCGTGTGGTGATTGATGAATGGAAGGCGGCTGACAAATCGGGCAAGTCGTTTTTCCCGCACGAATTCATGTATAAGATTTTGAAGTCCAAGAAGCTTGAGAAGTCTTATCAGATTGATCCAAAGAATTCCTGGCTGCTAGCAGCCGCAGAGAAGAATCTGCCAATTTATGTTCCTGGCTGGGAAGATTCTACTTTGGGAAATGTTTACACCTCGTATGTGATGACGGGAGACATTAAGAACGTTCACACGGTAAAAACCGGGATTCAATATCTCGTCGATCTCGCCGATTGGTACACCAAGACCTCCGAGAAGCATTCGATTGGATTCTTCCAGATTGGTGGAGGCATTGCTGGTGACTTCCCGATTTGTGTGGTGCCGATGCTTCATCAGGATTTGAAGCGAGCAGAAGTTCCACTTTGGGGATATTTTTGTCAGATCAGCGATTCAACAACAAGCTACGGCTCTTACTCAGGTGCGATCCCCAATGAAAAAATCACTTGGGGCAAGCTCGGCGAGGAAACGCCAAAGTTCGTCATTGAATCTGATGCGACCATCGTGGCTCCGCTGATGTTTGCATACGTTCTCGGGCTGTAAAAAGCTTTGTTTCAAGGAACCGTTGCACTGATATTTTTGAGCGTGGGCAGAGAACCGTCTTGAATATTCCAAATGTCTGTTGAGTAACCCGCATCAATCCAAGTGCTTGCGGTTTGCATTTGAGCGCTGGTCCGCGCCGCTGCTAATTGTTCAGATCCCATGATAGCGGGAACAACGTCCTGATTAAAAAACAAGCCGCTGGCCAAAATCTGATTGCCCGTGAAATACGGATAGGTCTCTGCAAAAAATCCACGGCTAAACTGAGTGAAAGACGTATTGGTTAAATCAAATCTCACACCGCTGAAGATGTTTTTCAGATTCGTATCGATCAAAGCTCCAAAGCCTCCAAGAGCTCCCGCGACATAATGGAAACTACCATTGCTCACTGCTAAGCCTCCCGTCACTGAAACATCTCGAGCAGAAAAGCAGCTTTGCGACAGACCACGCCTACCCACAATTCCACCGAAGTTCCCTAATCCACCTGATGAGCCCGATCGAATGAACACATCCAAATGAACGGAAGTTTCTTCAATCCACCATGGCTCAAGCAGAGGGCATGGCGCAGATAACGCTCCCAGCAACCCTCCACTGTCTCCCAAAAAATATCTATGCTGACTCGCTTGCCCATCCGCATGCGCTTTGAGGTCGACATGCGATCGACTGATCTTAAAACTCAAGGGAACATTGAGATGAACATTGACCTCCCCTACAAGACCTCCGACCCAGTTGGCGCCAGTCTGCACGTTTGGAGCTTGATTGAGAGAGCTTGGCAACCACTGAAGCTCCATCCCCACTCGAGTGTTTCGGATTTGCAAACGGGCTTGCGAACTAGGGTTGGCTTCGTCTCGATAGAAGCCCCCGATCAATCCTCCGAGATGGCTCCCAAATCCAATCGTTTGAAACACGATTTCAACTGAGGAGTCTTGAATCTCAATTGAGGAGGCTTTCGCGGCCAATCCTCCGGCCAGAGTGATTCGATTGTTTGCTCCGACGCCTTGGATCTCAGCATTTCGCAGATGAACATTCACAAAGCGAGTCGGCTGATTGGTTGTGTTTTGAGAGGCAAGACCGACGATGCCCTCGCCTCCTTCCACAGCGCCTTGCCCAAACTGCGGGCTTTCAAAACGCAAGTTTTTGAACGTCGCACCGCGAGTGACACCGATGAAGGCATCGGGTGCGCGCAGATTCTTGATGGCAAATCCATTCCCGTTGATGGTGCCAGTAAATGGCGCCGATTCATTGCCAAGTTGTAGGGCGTAAATCCAGGGGGCGTTGGTAAGATCCACATCACTGACCAGATGGTGACAGCCGGATTTGTTGTTGCGAACATCGATCAGATCGGCGGCAGTTGCAATCAAAAGCCCACGAGCGGAGGGATCCTTTGAGTAGGCGCGAGAGCGAGTGATGGTGTTTCCGTCTGAATCGGCATGAGTGATGAAAATCTCTCCACTTC
>CAZZLQ010000004.1:0-70744 GCA_964655245.1 uncultured Bacteriovoracaceae bacterium
TCATGAATAGTCCCGAGATTCAACCTCTCGTGAATCCAGAGGTCCTTTATAAGAATTTTTTTGACTTCAAAAATGAGCGCAGTCGAGTTCAGTTCACTCTCTTTGATCGCTAATTTGTTTATTGCATCGTGTTTTTGATTTGCTTTTTCTTCTCAAGGGCAGAGGCAATAGCGCCTTCAATTTGCTGTCTGGCCTGACTGTACTTGGGATCCAAGGCCTGTCGCTCCATCAGTTCAATCATTCGATCGAGATAGCGGAGCTGAGCTTCCTTGCCTTGTCTTTCGAGCTGCTGCGCCTTTGTCTGCAGATCTGTTTGTGCAGCTGTAACTCGCTCTCTCAATGAGTTGTTGTGCTCATCGCGGGATAGAGACTCGCTCAGAGCCCGGAATCGCTCTTCAACGCTCTCCATTTCTGCTTGGAGAGTTTGGATTTCTCGCTGATAGGTCGCGTACAAGTCCCTTGAACTTGATTGATAATGATCAGGTGTTGAGTTCGATTGGGGATTGCTCATGCTGACTTCAGCCGTATGAGACCCAGTCTCGACAACTGCGTAGGGGGGGCACGGAGAGACGAGGTCGCCCACAACACCTCTGGGCTCGCAAGCAAGATTGATGGGCAGAGCGAAAGAGATGCCCTGTGAACTCGTTGAGGTCATGGTGTTAATGCCAATCACCTTCAGTGAGGCGTTAATCATGGGGCCTCCAGAGTTGCCGGGGTTGATGGCAGCATCAGTTTGAAGATAGGGGGTTTGGTTGATGATTCGACCATTGTAACTGACGATTCCGCGAGTGATCGTAAATGAGAGCCCGCCTGGGTTTCCAATGGTGATGATGTTTTCTCCAGCGTAGACGTCATTGGCGTTGCCCAGTTCAAGATAGGGGAACGGGCCGCCATCAATCTTCATGAGCGAGATATCATGACGAGCATCCTCTTTGATCTTTCGAGCTCGGAAAGACTTGCCGTCCCTGAAAGTGACGATGGGGTCTTGCATGTTTTGAGTCACATGCGAATTGCTAAGGATGAAGCCTGTGCTCGAAATCAAAAAGCCAGAGCCTAGCGTCTGCTCTCCTCGAATGAATACCGTTGCAGAGAGGAGTCGCTCGATATCTTGTCTTTCTATCTGTTGATCACTTTGGAAAACTTGTTCAGCTGAGGGGGCTGGATGATGGCGATGACTCAGCTCTGGAATCTCAATGCGATCAGTAGCTTCAGAGCGCTCGCTGGGATTGATAAGCTCAATCTGAGCCAGTGATGATGGGTCGGTGGGGCTTTGTTTCAGCTTAAGACCCCAATAAGCGGCGCCGAAAAGTGTCGCCAAGGACAGACCAAGGTAGAGCACCGATGCGGCTCTTGAGCTTCTGTCTTGAGGGGGATGGAACTCTTCAGATCGCGGAAGGCCGCCGAGGAGTTTTTTTTCGACTCGAAGGTGTTGGAGCTTTTGTGAAATCAGGTCAGCGGTTTGAAGATTGAGATCCCAAGCAAGAGTCAGAGGGACTCTGTCGAGTTCCTTCCGAGCGATTGAATAGGTAGAGAGGGGCAGATGCTTCTGGCCACTTAAGTTGATTGAGTTCCAAAGCTTCAAAAATTCATGCTTCTCTCGTTCCGATAGACTAGAGGTCGTAGCGATCGAATAAAGCAATGGGCGATTGCAAAATCGACACAGACGCGCTTCTGCCGAAACTGTTTCGGCGCAATACGGACAAGGCCCCATTCATCCTATTGTAGCAGGACATCGGATATCGGAAACCCTTTCGGATGCCATGAACAGCTTCTCAGGCCTTGAATTCAAGTACTGGATTTGACTCAGTTTGTGCATGCGCACGAGGTCATGAAATTTCTTATCATTTGTCTGATTTCTCTGGCGGATCCCTTTGAAGAGGGTGCCATCCTTTTATCTACCGTTCCAGGTCTCGAACTTGCAGAAGGGGAGCGAGGAGAGATGGAGTTGTCGGGCGTCATTGAGAGGCTCAGTGATCATCGAAAGATCATAGAGTTTCTCCGGCGACATCCAACCGTTCAAAACAAAACGAGGCTGTCTCAGGGGGTGATTGGATCGATTCAGCGAAAGCTTCAGGCTGAGCTTAAGGCGATGGGAGTTGTTGCCTCCATCACACGCTCAGGAAGTGTGTTTCGTGTTTCGGGAGATGGAGTGGATGAGAGAACGTTAGAGCGTCTGCAAGAGATTTACTCGGGGGTTGAGAAGCGCGGATCAACTCGAAAAGGAGCCGCTGAGGACGCATCCATCTTTTTGGAAATCTCACTCATCGAGGTCAAAAAGACTGCTTTCGAGAAGCTGGGTTTGAGACTGGGAAGCCCCATGAGTATCGAAGCGCAACTGGGGCTGAACTTTTTGGGAGGTCGAAGCTCCTCCGGTCAAGTGGGGATGGGTGATCCGCTCAAGCTCTTTCTTGACCTTGCTCTCCAAAGAGGTGAGGCGCGCATTCACGCAAAGCAATCACTGGTCGCAGAAAACGGTCATCAGGGTGAGTTTCAGGCCGGCGGAGAGTTCCCCATTCGAATTGTGCAGGGGATGGTGAGTCGCGTGGAGTTTAAGCCCTATGGGTTGATTCTACGATTCACCCCCCTACTCAAAGACAAGTCTCTCGTGCAGTTGAGTATCCAGAGCGAGATTTCTGAGATTGATACGGGTTCCCTTGTCGATGGACTACCTGTCATTTCAAAAAAAGATTTGAGAACCAAAATCACTGCTCGTTTGGATGATCTCATCGCGATTGGAGGCCTCGTTCGTTCGAGCCAAAGTGGTTTTGTTGATTCGATTCCAGGGCTATCAGCACTTCCTGTTCTAGGGACGTTGTTTGAAAGCGATGATTTCAAAACTCACAAGAGTGAGGCTTATATTTTTGTCAAAGCTAAGCGGCTTGAGCGAGGCTGGCTTCCCCAGTTCCAATTGTAGGTGTGTGATGTGGGCCATCATTAGTCATTCAACTGAGTCCTCGTTCATTCCAGTATCGGATGGAGCGACCATCGGATCAGCTCTATCTAATGGAGTCGTGGTTCGTTCCAAATCCGCACGACCGCTTGAGGGGCAGTTCAAGAAGAGCTCAAGCGGTTGGATCTACCGCAATCTCAGTTTGAATTCGATCAGAGAGATCAAGTCTGGAGACATTCTGGAGTTTGGAGATGTTCAGGTTGAGCTCATTGATGAAACTTTGAATTTTAAAGACTATCTCCTTTCCGTCTCAAGGGCATGGAAGTCAATTCTCAACTCAAACTCTGAGATTGATTTTGATCAGGCGATGGATTTTATGCGAAAAGGCCCCTTTCAAAAGGGTCAACCCTCAGAGGAGGTCATTCGATTTCTCCGCTCCCAATTTGATGAATTCTCACTTTCAAGTCCCGTGGAGCGCTTGCTCTCAGATGATGAGGTTTCTGACGTTCTGATTCAAGCCTATGACAAGATTTGGGTTGAGCGCAGCGGAGCGCTCTCCATGAGCCCTTTCTCATTTTCCACTGAGGGCAACTACCGCATTTATATAGAGAATCTCCTCGCTGAGCATGGTGTGCGCTGGGATGAGGCAGAGCCCTTTGTTGATTTCAAACTGAAGGCGGGAGAGCGAGCTCATCTCATAGGCCCTCCATTGGCTGAGAGCTTCTGTCTCTCGATTCGAAAGCCTCGTCAGCTGGCATTTACACTTGAGGATCTGAGAGGTCGGCAGATGTTCAATGATCATGGACTAGAGATGCTTAGATCGTTGATCACCGATGGAAAAAATCTTCTGATAGCGGGGTCAACTGGTAGCGGAAAAACTACTATTCTGAAATCTCTCCTACTCGAGATTCCATACCATAGTCGCACCTTGGTTTTGGAGGATACGCCAGAGCTTGGCCTGCCAAATCCAAATTTAGTTTTTTTAAGAACCCGAATTCAGGCGCGCTGCGAGCTGCCATCTGTAGATCTTAGGCAGCTCATTCGACAAAGTCTTCGCATGCGACCTGACCGTATCGTGATTGGGGAGGTTCGGGGTGGAGAGGCCATGGACTTACTCCATGCAATGAACACCGGACATCGTGGATCGATGGCGAGTCTTCACGCGAACTCGTGCCGAGATGCGCTATTTCGCCTTGAGGGGCTCATTCAAATGTCTGATGCGAAGCTTTCAGAGGCTGTAACTCGAGATATCATCTCTCGAAACATCGATGCAGTGGTCTTCTGTGGAAAGAATGCGCAAGGCAAAAGACGTATGACGGAGATTGCGATGATTAAGGGTCGAGACCGTGATCAACTGCTCTTGGAGATTATCTATGCGAACTCGGATTGAAGTATCTCATATGATTCAACTTGCTGAGTTTCTTGAGCTGGGGTGTCAGTCCGGCAAAGATTGGACTCAGGTCTTTGCGGGTGTTCTCTCTCATCCTGTCGACGCGCCCTTGAGAGAATTGTGCGAGAGCGCTCTTCAGCTTTATAAGTGGCAATCCGCTACGGATGTCTTTGCGAGTTTGGAGAGTCAATCCAGAGACCCTCTTCAGAAAATGTTTTTTAAAATGATGATTAACTCTCAAAAGAGCTCTCTTCATTTGTCCGTGGCCTTACGAAGTTTTATTCAAACCGCGAGAGGAATCCAGAAGCTGCGCGCCCAAATGAAGAGTCTGATGTTTCTACCTCGATTTCAAGCCTTTATGGCTTTGGCGATTGTGCTTTTGTTTGTGGGCATTCTCCCTTTGGTCTCGCCATCGATGTTTCCAACCTTTTTTCAGATGAATCGAATTGACTTGTTTCTTGTGGGAATCTCGGGTGTCACTCTTGGTTTCGTTTTTCTTTGGTGGCTTTCGATAAAGCCCGAACGACGCTTGAATGAGCTTCTTTCTCAGCAGTTCTTGTTTTTCTTTCTCGCGACCTTTGTGCGGACGGGAATCGATTTGTCTTCGGCATGGACTGAAGCCGTCAATGCCAGTTGTTCCGGAAGGCTTCGCGATCTGTTAACGCCCAAAGAGGGTGTGAAGGTCATGTCGTTTAAGGAATTCATTTCCGATCTGATTCCCAGGACAGCGCCCCCGATGGCTCGGAATCTCGCCGGACTTCTTTGGATTTTGCCAACGGGTCTTGGACTTTCTGATTTTCTTCAGACGTGTGCGGAGGCTGAAGCAGAAAGACTATTGTTTGCTTGGGAGGATGAGGTTCGTCGCCTCAGCGTCGTGAGCATTCTACCGCTGAGCTTATTGATTTTTCCATCAGCTGTCTTTCTGCTTGCCGGTCCTCAGGTCATAGGAGCGTTTTCGTTATGAACTTTCGATTTGTTCTTCATCGACTCCAGGTTTGGGACCCTGCAACCGGTAGGATGCGCCAGCGGTTTTTTCTTCGATCTCAGATTGTCATTGGCGGAGATCCCAAGAGTGACCTGCGGCTTGCTGGACTAGATGGGATCTTTGCCAAGATTGATTTCAGTGAAGGCGACTTGGATCTGCTGCGAGAGGGTCGAAGTCTCAAAATCATGGCCAAAGAGATTTTTACGGTGGGTCCTTACGCGCTTTTATGGACGCCCATTGACTCATCATTTTTGAGTCCATGGAAGTACTCTCTCCTCGGTGTTGCTGGGCTTATTCTGGCCGTCGGGCTCTATGTTTTGCTTCGAGGCTCTGAGCCCATCTGCAACCAGCTGGAGGTCAGGTTGGCGCGTCAGCAATGGTCGGGTCGTCCCTTGGAAGGCGAAGAGCAGGTTTTGCTTAGCGAGGTGAGATCGGCGGTGGAATCGGCGCGGCAGGCTCTCACTGAAAAAAATTGGGTCAAACTTAAATCTCAGATTCGTGATGTTGATCAAAGGCTAGATTTATCGACGCAAAGAAGAGCATGTCGCACAGATCGGGCTGTTCGTGATTTGGAATTCAAGATGAGGCGGGGCTTGTTTCGTGAGCATCTGGAGCGACGAGAGCTTTCGGAAGCTCTGGCAATACTCCAGGAGATGATTTCCGCTGGAGGAAAAAAGGGCACTATCGGACTGAAGCGTGAGTTGTTGAAATCGGCTCGCGAACTCTATCTTGAGGGTTATCGTCGAGAGGATGAATCAGCCGATGAGGGAGCTGAAATCAAAGACCGAGCCACGGAGATCTGTACTCAGCTTGGGTATGAGAGTTGCTTCGAAGGCGTAAGTGAGTTGGGGACAAAGCCCAAAGAAGCTCCGGACGATGAGAAGTCTCTTAACTAAAAAGGCTGCCTTGCTTCTCAGGCGGTCGTACCTTGCCCAAGTGTTTATAGGCTAACTCAGTGGCCACTCGACCCCGTGGCGTCCGAGCCAGAAAGCCCGCCTGCAACAGATAGGGCTCATAGAGTTCTTCCAAAGTGTCTCGCTCTTCCTGAAGAGATGCGCAAAGAGTCTCAATTCCGACGGGGCCGCCTTGAAACTGATCAATAATCAGAGTCAAAAGCTTTCGATCCATCGGATCGCATCCCATCGCATCGACTTCAAGCTGGCCTAAAGAAAAATCAGCCAAACGAGCGTCTACGTTCTTTTGAGAAGACGTCTCTGCAAAATCACGTACTCGCTTGAGAAGACGATTGGCCACTCGCGGAGTTTTGCGAGATCGCTTCGCAATCTCGAGCGCTGCTGCAGGGTCAACATTCATCCCCAAAATTTTGGAGGATCTCAAAACAATGCGTGAGAGATCTTCGTCGCTATAAAACTCTAGATGCAGGGGGATTCCAAAGCGCGATCGAAGCGCTGAAGAAAGCAATCCACTTCGAGTGGTTGCACCAATCAATGTGAAAGGGGGCAGATCAATTCGAAGGGCTCGAGCAGCTGGACCTTCGCCGACCATCAAATCTAATTTAAAATCCTCCATCGCTGGGTAGAGAATCTCCTCGACCATTCGTGGAATTCGGTGAATCTCATCGATGAACAAAACGTCATGGGGCTCAAGATGGGAGAGCAGAGCCGCGAGATCGCCTGCCTTCTCAATTGAAGGCCCTGTTGTGACTCTGATGTTGACACCCAACTCAGAGGCAATGATGTGAGAAAGCGTGGTTTTTCCAAGGCCCGGAGGTCCATCCAAAAGAATATGGTCGAGAGCTTCCTTTCGCTTTTTCGATGCATCAATGAAGACTCGGAGATTCTGTTTGATCTTGTCTTGTCCAACGAACTCCTCAAGGAGTTTCGGCCGTAAGCTTAAAAGTTCTTCTCGATCGGATCGAGGAGAGAGGATTCGATCATTAGTTGTGGTCTCTGAATTCGAATCAACGATCATACGGGTTTTCCTTGCATGAGTTCTTTGAGGGCAGTTTTAACCATCGTTTCCAAAGGCCACTGATCAAACTCAGAGGAGTTTTTTCGAGCTTGTTGAACTGCGCGCTGAACCTCTTGGCGTTGATAGCCGAGATTGAGGAGTACGCTCTCAAGTTCCGACTCTTTGGGTAAATCAAAAGCTCCCTTGCTATTCATCGCTGCGGAAGCTCCACTCAAATTCTTTAGTCGGTCGGCTAGTTCAATGGACAGACGATCTGCAGTCTTCTTTCCAATTCCCGGAATCTTTTGAAGCCGAGTGCCGTCTTTTTGCTGTATCGCCTTCATCAGATCTGCCGCTGATATTCCAGAGAGAATGCCAATCGCCATTTTGGGGCCAATACCGCTGACTTTGAGGAGCTCGCGAAACAAGTCCCTTTCAAGGGTGTCTGCAAATCCAAAGAGTTGGAGAGCGTCTTCCCGAACATGAGTGTGAATGAACAAAGAGACTTGCTCAGCAGCAATCGATTCAGCGCAAAAGGGAGTGTGATGAACTTCATAGCCCACACCCTGACAATCAATGATGGACGCGGTAGGCGTTTTTGCGAGGACTTTACCTGTGAGATGGGCGATCACTTTTCGAAGTTTCCTTCCTTTGGCCCGACATTTCATAGAGCTTGCGACTTTGTCGAAAGCGAATATGAGCGAGGCCTATCGCTAGAGCATCCGATTGATCCGTGCTTGTCATCACAAAAGTCTTGGGGAGCTTAAAGTGAAGTCGGACGAAATGCTCCACCTGCTCTTTTGTGGCCCGTCCTCCACCTGCCACGGCTTGTTTCACCTCAGTGGGAGTGTATTCAAAGCTTTCAAGTCCTGCCTCGGCGCATTTCATCAAAATCACTCCTCGCGCATGTCCTAGTTGAAGGGCGCTCAAGGGGTTTTTGGCAAAGAAAATTCGTTCAAGGGCTAGCTGCTGAGGGCGGTGCTTTTGAAGAATTTTTTCGAGATCCTGAGAAAGTTCAGAGAGCCGAAGGCCGAGGTTTTGGCTTTCATTCAATTCGATCGTTCCACTTTGAATAATCTGAATGCCTTGGGAGGTGTCTAAAACAGCAAAGCCTGTTCGAATGGAGCCTGGATCAATACTGATGATGCGCAAGGTTCGCCCCCTCTCAATTCTCTTTTAAGATAAGGAAGCGAGGCAGCTCGGTCCAGACTTTTGACTAGGACTCTGCATTTGAGACGACCTTTTGAACATCGTCATGATCTTCGAGGGCGCTGACCAGTGAATCGATCTGTAGAGCCACTTCCGCGGTCACGGCGACCTTTGAGCTGGGAGTCGGCCCCAATTCAGCAAGCGCTGGTGATATCTTGGCAGCCTCTAGGGCCGCTCGAACGCTTTCAAAGCTTTCAGGCGAGGTTTGGATTTCGTATCCCTCATCAGAGGGCGTTAGATCGTCGGCTCCTGCTTCAAGCACGATGCTCATCAAAGAGTCCTCGGTGGCTTGATCCTTGGACACCAAAAAAACCCCCTTGGTTGAAAAGCCCCAGGCCACGGAGCCCATTTCTCCAAGGCTTCCACCATGTTTCTCAAAAATTTTTCGAATCTCGGGCTGGGTTCGGAGGCGATTGTCGGTCAATGCCTCGACCAAAATGGCGACTCCGCCTGGTCCGTAGCCTTCGTAGATCAGTTCCTCGATTTGTCCGCCTTCGAGCTCTCCAGATCCCTTCTTGATGGCGCGTTCAATATTGTCTTTGGGGACGCTGGCTGCGCGCGCGTCTGAAATCGCTTTCCTCAGTCGCGCATTGGCATCGGGATCTTTCCCGTTTTTTGCCGCAACCATGATCTCTTTTAAAATCTTTGTGAAGACGGCATTTTTTCGAGCGTCAGTGACGGCTTTCAATCGCTTCACTTTGCTCCATTTGTTGTGACCAGCCATTGTTTCATGGCTATCAATCGAAGTCTTGAATGGCAACAACCGAGCGAGCTTTGAGGGCCCCAGGGGGTTTTTTCATTTGCTTTGCAGTAGTCTTCTAATTAAGTTTTGAGAGGGAAAAGGAGATCATTGTATGAAATTTTTTCAGTTAATTTTAGCTGCTCATCTGGTGGCTTTTGGTTTTATGGGATGCAAAAACAAATCTTCGGAAGCCGAGGTTAAGACGGCCACTCAAGCCCAAGCGGGCGAGCCTGAGAAGGTGAAGGTCCAGCATATTTTGATTGGCTTTAAAGGAAGTCTTCCTGGTCAGAATATTGAGAGATCTCCTGAGGACGCCAAAAAGCTTGCGATGGAGATTTTTGAAAAAGCAAAAGCCAAGGATGCTGATTTTGAGGCTCTGGTGAAGCAGTATTCGGAAGATAGGCCTCCTGGCATTTATGAAATGACAAATGCTGGTATTGCCCCAGCGGCTGGAGCCTTCCCTCGTGAAGGTATGGTTCCCGCTTTTGGAAATGTTGGATTCAAACTGCAAGTGGGTGAAGTGGGATTGGCCGAGTTTGATCCGCAAAACTCACCCTTTGGCTATCACATTATCAAGAGACTGAATTAGTCGTTCAATAGGAGAAGGATATGAGAATGAAGTTTGCAAGTTTAAGCCTGGCGGCTTTGATCACAATGGTTGGCTGTAAAAAAGCTGCCGAACAAGCTGAAGCGGGAGATGTTCTGCGAATTGGTGAGTTCGGTTCATTGACGGGTACTGAGGCCACCTTTGGAATCTCAACTCACAACGGGATCAAGTTGGTCATCGATGAGATCAATGCGACTGGCGGTATCAAGGGAAAGAAGCTCGAATTGTTCACCGTTGATAATGGTGGAAAGCCCGAGGAAACGGTCAGCGCGGTGACGAAGTTGATCACTCAAAACAAGGTCGATGTTTTGTTGGGAGAGGTCGCAAGCTCACGATCGTTAGCAGCAGCTCCGATTGCCCAGCGAGCACAAGTTCCGATGATTTCACCGTCATCAACGAATCCCAAGGTCACTGAGATCGGCGATTATATTTTCCGAGTCTGTTTTACCGATCCCTTTCAAGGCAAAGTGATTGCTAAGTTTGCTCTTGAAAATCTCAAGGCAAAAACGGCAGCCGTCTTGGTGGACAAGAAGAGTGATTACTCGGTTGGACTCTCGGACTTTTTCAAAAATGAATTTGTTGCGGGCGGCGGCAGGATCATTGATGAGCAGAATTATGTCGGTGGTGATATTGACTTCAAAGGTCAGTTGACCAATCTCAAGGGTAAAAATCCTGATGTCGTGATTGTTCCCGGCTATTATACAGAGGTCGGTTTGATCATTAAGCAAGCTCGAAGCTTGGGTCTCAAATCTGTCTTCCTTGGTGGAGATGGTTGGGATTCTCCCAAACTCTTCGAAATCGGTGGTGACTCCTTAGTGGGAAGCTATTTCTCAAACCACTACTCGGTGGATGATCCCGATCCGATGGTTCAGCAATTCATTCAAAAATATAAGGCTGCCTATAAGGGCGAGGTCCCCGATGGACTTGCTGCGATGGGATACGATGCGGCCCTTGTTTTGGTCGATGCCTTGAAGCGTGCCAATTCGACGAGCCGACCTGATATTCGAGCGGCGATCGCTGCCACTCAAAATTTCCGCGGCGTGACAGGAGTGATTACGATTGATCAAAACCGTAACGCTTCAAAGCCGGCTGTGATGTTGCAGATTGCAGACCGTGGTCAGTTGAAGTTCGTTAAGCGCGTGGAACCATAAAGGACGTGTCGGAGCTTCTTCAACACTTAGTGAATGGCATTTCTTTGGGCAGTGTTTATGCATTGATCGCCATAGGCTACTCGATGGTCTATGGCATCTTGCAGCTGATCAATTTTGCGCACGGCGAAGTGGTGATGCTCGGCTCGGTCTTTGGTTTCTTTGTTGCACCTCGTCTCATGCAGCCACTCGAGCCTTCGACTCAGATGTTTGTGGCAGTGCTGTTGATTGCGATGGTGCTTTGTGGCTTCCTTGGCTTTTTCATCGAGTGGCTTTGCTATCGACCGATTCGTAAGGCCCCCCGCATGAATTGCTTGATTACCGCGATTGGAATCTCGCTGTTTCTTCAGTATTTCACTCAGCTAGACTTTGTGTTTGGGGCCATTCCTCAGAGCTATCCCGAGCTCATTAAAACAGAGACGCTATTCTCGATTGCAGGTGTTGAAGTCAGCAACCTCCAAGTTTTAGTTCTGCTTCTCTCGATAACACTCGTGGCTGTGCTTCAGTGGATTGTTTTCAAAACGAAGTTGGGTAAGGGAATGCGCGCTGTTTCTGAGAGTACTGAGATTGCAGCGATGCTGGGTATTCCTGTGAATCGAGTGATAAGCTTCACCTTTATCTTGGGGAGTGTTTTGGCGGCTGCAGCCGGGACGTTGGTGGCGCTGATGTATCCTCGGGTGGATGCCATGATGGGATCTCTCTTGGGAATGAAAGCATTCGTGGCGGCCGTCCTGGGCGGCATTGGAAGTTTGCCAGGAGCTGTGCTGGGGGGGCTCATCATGGGCCTCGCGGAAGCGTTGACCGTCGGCTATTTATCCAGCGCCTTTCGGGATGCAATTGCCTTTGCGATTTTGATTGGGGTGCTTTTGATTCGGCCTTCAGGTCTTCTCGGACGAATCAAGGTGGAAAAGGTCTAAGCGGTGAAGCAGGTTTCAATTTTGATAGCATGGCTTGCTGGAGCACTGATCCTTGGATTTGCATTCACCGAGTTTTTTGATCCATATCCGCAGACGATCATTGCTTTGATGGGCATTAATATTGTCTTGGCGGTGAGTTTGAATCTTGTGAATGGATTCACGGGACAGTTTTCTCTCGGGCACGCTGGTTTCATGGCAGTGGGCGCTTATGTTTCGGCCTTCATGACAACCGTGCTTTTGCCTCAGTTCCTCGGTCCAGATCTTGTGGGTCAAACTGGCGTTCAGGAATTGGCTCTTTTCTTGTCGATTATTATCGGTGGTCTTTTTTCGGGACTTGTAGGGCTTGTGGTTGGAATTCCCTCGCTTCGTTTGAGGGGCGATTATTTAGCGGTTGTGACTCTTGGATTCGGTGAGATGATTCGTATTTTTATTCTGAATATCGAAGCTGTCGGTGGTGCTCGTGGATTTTATGGCATTCCTCAGGTTGTGAATCTTTACTGGATCATGGTTTTTGTTTTTCTTTCATTTCTTTTCATTCATCGCATTTTAAAGAGTGTCGTTGGAAAGCAGTTTATGGCGGTTCGCGATGATGAAACAGCTACCTTGGCGATGGGGTTGTCCACCACTCAGATTAAAGTTCGCTCCTTTGTCCTTTCATCTTTCTTTGCAGGTGTCGCGGGGGCCCTCTTTGCGCATTACTATGCCTATTTGAATCCGGCCACCTTCACTTTTAATTACTCATTTCAGATTGTTGCGATGGTTGTTTTGGGCGGAATGGGAAGCCTGACCGGGAGTATTGTCGCAGCCATTTTGCTGACGGGTTTGCTTGAGGTCTTGCGAGAGGCTCAGACGTACACCGGTCTGGATTTGCGAATGGTGATTTACTCGTTGATTTTGATCGTCATCATGCTGACTCGGCCTCAAGGAATTTTTGGAAGTCAGGAGATTTGGGATTACTTTAAGAAGAAAAAGGCATCCGCATGAGAAGTCTTGAAGTGCAAAATTTGAGCATTCAGTTCGGTGGGCTTAAGGCGGTTCAAAATGTGAGTCTCCACGTCGACGAGCGAGAGCTTGTTGGTTTGATTGGGCCTAATGGTGCGGGAAAGACCACGCTCTTCAATTTGATGACGGGGATCTATCAACCGACCTCAGGCTCCGTGTTTATAAGCGGTGTGAATATTGCTCGGAAGAAGCCTTATCAGATCACCAATGACTGTCGAGCAGCTCGCACCTTCCAGAATATTCGTTTGTTTAAGGATCTTTCGGTCCTAGACAATGTTCTGGTCTCTTCTCATCTGAAAGTCCGTTATGGACTTCTGTCAGCATTTTTCCAAACGAAGTCCTTCCAGTGTCAGGAACGAGAGATTCGTGAAGAAGCGCTTCACTTGCTTCGAATCTTCAATCTGGACTCCAAGGCGGATGAGCTAGCCAAAAATCTGCCTTACGGTGAGCAGAGAAAACTTGAGATCGCCCGAGCTTTGATGACAAAGCCAAAGATTTTGTTCTTGGATGAGCCGGCTGCGGGAATGAATGATGAGGAGACGGCCAAGCTTCTTGAGCTTGTGCGGTTTATTCGACAGGAATTCTCGATTGGCATTTTGGTGATTGAGCACGATATGAAGTTCATCATGGGCCTCTGTGAGCGAATTTATGTCCTCGATCATGGTCAGCTGATTGCCCAAGGATCACCCGACGAAGTGAAGCGAAACCCCGAAGTCATCAAGGCCTACCTTGGGGAGGAGGCTGCTTGAGCTCCTTTCTGAATATTCAAAAATTGTCGGTTTCTTATGGGGCAGTGCAAGCTTTGAGAGACGTCAGTATTGAGGTTGCAAAGGGCGAGATTGTTACACTGCTTGGAAGTAACGGAGCAGGAAAATCCACTCTTCTCAGATCCATTATGAATATGGCTCCGGTCAACAGTGGAGCTATTGAGTTTGAGGGGGCTTCGATTTTGAAACTTCCCACGAATCAGATCGTTCGAAAAGGAGTGGCCCTTGTTCCCGAGGGTCGAGGTATTTTGCAAAGCCTGACGGTCCGAGAAAATTTAGAACTCGGAGCGTATCATCAAAAAAATTGGAATGCAGATCTTGAAGAAGTCTTTCGTCTTTTTCCAATCGTTAAAGAGCGTTTGAAACAAAGTGCTGGAACCCTTTCCGGCGGTGAACAGCAAATGTTGGCCATCGGAAGAGCTCTTTTGTCCCGACCTAAGCTCTTGCTTCTGGATGAGCCGTCTCTTGGTCTGGCACCCAAAATCATCCAGAATATTTTTGCTCTCATACAGGAGATTCAAAAGCGCGGGGTGACCATTCTCCTGATTGAGCAAAATGCCCATATGGCAGTGAAGATTTGTAGTCGTGCTTATTTGATTCAAAATGGTCGGATTGTCCTGTCAGGGACACGTGAAGAGATGCTCTTGAAGGAAGAGGAGACTCGACAGGCCTATTTGGGTGGCAACTGAGAGCCAGCTGAAGCCTTATGCGCTCTCGTCTGAATGGAGTTGATTCGATTGATCAGTGATGGATCGACCCCTCTAGAGCTTAGGAGCTCGCGAGCCGTTTCCTTGATTCTCTGAAGTGCTAGCTCAATCAATGGTGCATGATCTGATTTGATGGTTTGAAAATGGACTTTGACGTCAAATCGATCTGGTTTCAGTGTGCTTGGCTGGAGCTCAACCAGAGCGTGGAAGTCATCTGCCAGTGTTGAGCCGAACTCATCTCCCAATTCCTCATGAATCGTTTTAGCGAGAGTTTCTGCCACATGCCTCATTTCATTGACTTCATCGTCAGACAAATTGATGCCCTTACTTTTGAACTTTGTCAGAGGGATCATCGTCGCTCGCATCTCGGGAGTGATTCGTTTGAGCAGTTGGGAGATGGCCTCTTGGTGGTAGGGGCCTTTGAAGTAGCGGACAATCTCATCTCCAGAGGATTTTGAAGCAAGAGTCTCTGATCGGGCCAGAGTTGCAGAGAGAATGCTGTCCGCATCAGCCATGAGTCGGTCATATCTTTTCTGGGACTCTCCATAGGAGAGGTTGGCAATCATTGTGAGGAAGCTTTCGGAACTGTTCACCGATGGATCGGTAATCGCAGCCTGCAGGGAAGAAGCATGGAAAGCGCCAACTCGTCGGATGTCAATCGAGACAACGAAGTCAGAATTTTCAGTCAGCTGTGCATCGCCGCTCAGCTGGTCAACAGTCGCCGAATCAATTTCAGGTTCAGCGGATGTCCCATACGAGAGTGGAGTTTCAAAAACTTTGATCGAATTGTAGAATTCAGACATCTGCTGAATGAGTTGAGATGGGATAATGGAGTCGAGCCTAAAACGTCGATGCATTTGAAGAGAAAGCTCGTTGCTTTGAGATGATTTTCTCAAGAGGTCATTGACCTCTGGGCGAAGAACAATCGAGTTTCCCCAACGTGTGGTGAGCTTTTCAAAGTCTGTTCGACTCAGGGAGCTCTCAAGTCCTTGAATCATCTTTTGATGAAGTTTCCGAGTGTCATTGAAGTGTTCATAGAGCAAGTTCTGAACTTCCGAAAACTGATGAACACCAATCGTAGAATAGTTCGGGAGGTGGATCATGCGAGCAGCAATGCCTGATTCGTTGAGATTTCGCCCGATTCCAATAGAAAATGGACCGGAGTAAGTTGGTATCTCTTCAAGAAGTTTGCGTACCGATTTGCCGCGAGCCTCAAGGGGCGAAAACTCTCGGTCGATGTTTTGATTGAAGCTTTCAATGGCTCGGCGATAGATCCTTTCAATGGCTGCTGGATCCACTGTACTGACTTCTAAGCGGATTGATTTGTAGTCATTGAAGATGCGAGTGGGATGAATGCCTTCCTCGAGAATTTCCTGAAGTAGGCTTTGCTTAATGAGTCGCACAAAACGATCAACTTGAGAGGGCGAAAGATGAGCCTTATCTCGAAGTTGCTTAATATACTTCGTTTCAAAGTAGATATGAGTGGGAGAGCTTGATGGAGTCGAAGAGATGCGCTTACTGACAAAGAAAGAGGGACGCTTGATGGAGGGAATGGAGACCGCTCGGACCATGTCGTGAAGCGCACTGATGCATTCCCGGCGTGATACTTCATCGGGTGGCTGTGCAGAAATGGAAAATGAAATGGCCCAATAGGCAATGAGCCCATAGATCGCCCGAAGGCGACTTTCCCTTAGTGACAAAATCTACTGTCCTTTCCCCTCTTATTAACGGCGCAACAATCCACCTTAGCTGCAATTGGCATGCCCACTTATAATTGGGCAAGAGGGCGTTTTGAACCACTTTAAGGGTAGAAGTTGGGGAGGGGATTCCTCAGGGTTGGGGGCTTCGGCGATTGACTGCCTGCTGGCCCAGCCGCCATGATGAGCGGCATGAGTGTCAAAGTAAATGACTTCAGTATCCATGTCGCCACGGTGAATGGATCAGGATCTCAATCTTCCAACAATGTTTTGATGCGCGCGATGTTTCGGATGGGAATTCCAGTGAGTGGAAAGAACCTATTTCCTTCGAACATTCAAGGATTGCCCACTTGGTTTACTGTTCGTGTCAGTGCTGAGGGTTGGACGGCTCGTCGAGTCGAGACGGAAATTTTGGTTTGCATGAATGATCAAACCTACGTTGATGATGTGAAGGCGCTTCCGCCGGGAGCCATTGTCATTCATCACGACCATATGAATATCTCTGCGATTCGTCCTGATGTGACTTCGATTCCCGTTCCCTTTTCAAAGATCATTGCTGAAGCCTGTCCGGAGCCAAGACTTCGCAAGCTTGCGGTCAATATGGTTTATGTGGGAGTCCTTGCCGATTATCTGAACATCACCGACGAAGCGATTGAGCTTGCGATGGCTCAGCAATTCAAAGGCAAAGCCAAAGTGATTGATCTCAACCGTGCGGCCATCAAGGCAGGTCGAGCATTCGTTCAGGGGTCTCAGTCGGCAGCTCCATTTCCGTTTAAAGTAGAGCCGATGAATAAAACTCAGGGAAAGATTCTCATTGAGGGAAATGCTGCCGCTGGTTTGGGAGCGGTTTTTTCTGGCTGTGGATTTGTAAGCTGGTATCCGATCACTCCCTCTACGAGTTTGGTCGACTACTTTTCTGAATATGCTGAGAAGTATCGTGTTGATCCAAAAACAGGTCAGAAGAATTTTGCTGTCGTTCAGGCGGAGGATGAGCTTGCCGCCATTGGGATGGTTTTGGGTTCCTCTTGGATGGGGGCTCGCGCGATGACTGCGACATCCGGTCCCGGCATTTCGCTGATGGCCGAGTTTGCAGGATTCGCTTACTTCGCTGAAGTGCCGGCGGTCATTTGGGATATTCAGCGCATTGGTCCTTCGACCGGACTCCCTACGAGAACTTCTCAAGGAGACGTTTCGTTTGCTGCCACTTTAAGTCACGGCGATACTAAGCATATTTGTCTTTATCCAGGGACGGTGGAGGAGTGCTTCACAATGGCAGGAACAGCATTTGATCTTGCAGAGCATTTTCAAACGCCGGTTTTTGTTTTGAGTGATCTTGATTTAGGAATGAATTTTTATATGGCTGATCCATTTCGATATCCTGATCAGCCTCTGAATAGAGGCAAGGTCCTCACGGATGCTGATCAACAAAAGCTCGCGACTTTCGGACGTTATGTCGATGTTGACGGGGATGGTGTTCCTTATCGAACATTGCCGGGTCTGAAGGATCGTCGAGGAGTCTTTTTTACTCGAGGCTCGGGGCATAATGCCAAAGCGGTTTATACAGAAAAAGGCTCCGATTATGTGGAGCAGATGAATCGCCTGAATCGAAAATTTGAAACAGCTCGATCCCATCTTCCCCAGCCGATTCTTGAGGGCTCTGGAAAAAATCAAATTGGATTCATCGCCTATGGCTCATCGCATGAAGGAATGAGAGAGGCGATGCATATGCTGAAGACCCAACACAATGTGAGCGCAGATTATCTGAGGGTTCGTGGATTTCCATTTCACCAAGAGATTTTGGATTTCATCAAATCACATGAACGAGTTTTTGTGGTTGAGCAGAATCGAGATGGTCAGTTGCTGTCACTCCTCAAGAACGAGCCTTCGCTGGTGAAGGATCTTCCTAAGATTGAAAGTATTCTTCACTATGAAGGATTTCCGTTGCCAGCCTCGTTTGTGATTGAAAGTTTTAAACGATTAACAAGCGGTCAGAAATCTGTCGCAGCCTAGAGGGGATGAGGGAAGGATAACATATGTCGGAAGCTGTTGAGACAAAGGCAAATCCAATGGTCACCCCCAATCGGGTGGGCCTGACAAAGAAGGAATATTTTGGATCAGCCTCAACCTTATGCACAGGTTGTGGTCATGATTCTGTGACTCTGCATTTGATTTCATCCTTTTACGAGATGGAAGTTGAGCCTCATCAAGTGGCTAAGTTTAGTGGGATTGGATGCTCGAGCAAAACTCCAGCTTATTTCCTATCGGGTTCTCACGGCTTTAACGCAGTTCATGGACGAATGCCTTCAGTGGCCACGGGTGCTGCCATGAGTAATCGATCCATGATGAATATCGCTGTCAGCGGAGATGGAGATACGGCGAGTATCGGTATGGGTCAGTTTGTTCATATCATCCGACGAAATGTTCCCTTGCTCTATATTATTGAAAACAACGGAGTCTATGGACTCACCAAGGGTCAGTTTTCGGCAACTTCCGACAAGGGATCGCTTCAAAAAAAGGGTGAGGTGAATACGCTTGAGAGTATTGATCTTTGCTTGCTCGCTTTGGAGTTGGGCTGTGGCTATGTGGGCCGATCATTTTCCGGAGATGCCAAGCAGATGGTTCCTCTGATCAAGGGGGGGCTGTCACACAAGGGCACCGCGGTTTTGGATGTGATCAGCCCCTGCATTACCTTCAACAATCATGAAGGCTCTACGAAATCTTATAAGTTTGTGAAGGACCATGACCAGGCCATTCATGAGATAGGATTCGTTCCCTCCTACACTCCTGTGGATGTGGATTACGATCATGGAACCACCAAGGTCATTGATTTGCCCAATGGAAGTCACATCACCTTGAAGAAGATTGATCGAGACTATGATCCTACCAATCGACAGGCGGCTTTTGAGGTTTTGCATCGTGCTCGATCTGAAGGGGCGCTTTTGACGGGCTTGTTCTACATCAATCCCGATACGGTCCCTTTTCAGGATGTGATGAAGCTTGCTGAAACTCCACTGGTTCAACTGAGCATTTCTGAGCTGCGACCATCTAAGACCTCGCTGGATGAAGTGATGGAGAGTTTGAAATAACTCTACTGGACTAGCTCAAGCTGACTTGGATCCATGGCTTGAGCTGAGTTTTTTCCGGAGCTCTTGACGTTGTAAAGAGCAGCGTCGGCTCGTTCGAACCAATCTTTGCCAGACTCCCCGATGGCGTGTTCGGCCACTCCCACTGAAACTGTGATTTTGATCCCCTTTGCAAAGGTTTGATCTTTGAGACTATGGATAAAGTTTTGAGAGATTCTCAGAGCTTCTCGAAGCTTAGTCGTTGAGAGCATCACCACAAACTCATCGCCTCCATAACGGATGACCTTGTCTGATTTTCGAAAAAAACTTTTGAGAAACTGACTGAAGCTCACAAGAACGTCATCTCCTGTGGCATGTCCCCACTGATCATTAATCTGTTTGAAATTGTCGATATCAATCACAAGCATCGAGCAGCCCTCAAGAGCCACCCATCGAAGGTGCTGTGAAGAGATGAAGTAATCAAAGTAACCACGATTGTAGATTTGAGTGAGCGGATCTGTGACGATTTTTTGTTGAAGAGCTTGAGTCTTGGCATCCCAAAGGTCCTGAGAATCATCGGCTTCAGTCAGCAGGCCTTCCGACTTCCTTCCTCGAAAAATAGGCGAGATTAGCATCGAACCTAGAAACAAAAAGCCCAAGCAAAGGATTATGTAGTTCAGGCCGTGAGTGATAAGGCTCCAAACAAATGCACCTTGGGGGGCGTGTAACACGATAGTCAGGTAGTCGGAGCCCTCCAAGGGTGAAACCGCCGTGATCTTCCACTCCGTACCGGTCCATTCGAGGGGGGATGAGGCGCCCCTTCGTTGCTTGAGCTCTTCGATGATTGATTCGGGCAGATCAAGACTTTGTCCCTTCTTGTGTTGAGGATGGCTCGAGGCAATCACAAGGGGGGGGATTTGTTGGGTGTCAACGAGATCCAAATCCGCAAGGACAACTAAATCCAGCTCAGCTTTAAACAGGGCCTCCGATAGTTGACTATCAGTCAAAGTTTGAGAATTCTGACGAGGTCCGTTTCCCTGGAGGTTTTTTTGAGGAATCCTCAGAGACGCGGTTTTGGCAGCCTGTTCTAGAATTTTTCGCTGCTGTGAAACGATGGTTCCGAGGTCTTTGGTAAAAAGATAAAGACTCGAGGTAAGGAAGAGAGCAACGAATGATGCCGCAGCGATCCGAACACGAGAAGTCTTCTGATTCATTCGATCCCCAAACTCCTTCGTCGATTGAAACACGGACTCAGGAGATTGGACAGGAGATTTTCCAAGCCAGCCAGCAGAGTATTTTTCAAAAGAACTTTTGGTACAACAAGCTGCTTGAGCTATCGACATCAGATCCTCGGGTTAAGACCCAGCTTTTTCGTTTTGTGGATGTTCTCCCTGCCTTGCAGGATTCTGAATCAAAGCGATTTCATTTAATCGAGTACCTGCGACGCCCTCAATCGGCATCGCAATGGCCCTGGTCTTTGACTCTCATTTCCTCTTTGTTGAAGGTTCCTGTTTTAGATCAAGCACTCGTGAAGATTTCGGATTTTCAGGTGGCTCAAATGGCGAAGAACTTCATTTTGGGATCTGGACCTGAGGAGGCTTTGCCGAAGCTTCTGGAGCGGCGATCTCGCGGGATGGCGTTTACGTTGGATATTTTGGGTGAGACGGTTTTCTCGGACACGGAATCTCAATATTACCTGCGACTTTACCGGGCCTTGATTTCTGAGCTTGGTGATAAGGCCAAGGCGTGGAAGCGAGTTCCACAGATTGACGATTCTGCTCTGGGGCCCATCCCCCCTGTGAACATCTCGCTCAAAGTTTCTGCTCTTGCATGTCACATTGATCCGATGGCATTTGAGGCTTCCATTGCTACGCTCCAGTCACGGATTGAGCCCTTGATGCGACTAGCGATGGAGAAGAAGGTCTTCATCAACTTTGATATGGAGCAGTTTGCGCTACGAGAGTTGACACGAGAGCTCTTTAAACGAATTCTCTCGAAGGCCGAGTTTAAGAATTACCGGCATTTTGGAATTGTTGTTCAGGCCTATCAGCGCACCTCCTTGGCGGATGTGGAGGATTGGATCCAGTTTGCAACGGAGCGTGGTACTCCCTTTACTATCCGGTTGGTGAAGGGCGCTTACTGGGATTACGAGTGCATTCAAGCCGAGCAGAACTCTTGGCAGGCACCAGTTTATCTTGAGAAGAAGGATTCGGATGCAAACTATGAGCGCTGCACATGGGCGCTGTTGAAGGCATATCCCAAGATTGAGTTGGCGATGGGCTCGCACAACGTTCGTTCGTTAGCTCACGGGCTTGCCGTAGCTGAGCACTTGGGCCTTCCGCTGAACGCCCTTGAGATCCAAATGCTCTACGGTATGGCTGATCCCTTCAAAGAAGCACTGATGAAGCGGGGACTAAGATTGCGCGAGTATGATCCCGTGGGGGAAATGCTTCCTGGTCTTTCTTACCTAGTCAGACGTCTGCTGGAAAACTCGGCCAATGATTCATTTTTGAAACAAAGTTTCATGGATAAGACGGGAATTCGTGAGTTGTTGAAGTCCCCATCTCAAAAAGGAGAACGATCATGATGTTAACACCCTTCAAAAACGCTCCGTATTTGAATTTTGCTTTGGATGCTGATCGACAGCAAATGCTTCAGGCCCTTCAGAAGGTCAAAGGTGAACTGGGCAAAACTTTTGGCTTACATCGAGGAGAGGTCGTTCAATCTCCAACACGCAAGACCTTGACTAGTGTGAATCCTGCCAATCCCTCTCAAGTGATTGGCTCAGTTGAGCTCGCAACCAAAGAAGATTCGTTGAAGGCGCTGGAGCTTATGACGAAGGGCTCTTACGAGTGGAAGCGCACTCCTGTGGAAAAACGCATTCAGTTGGTTGAGAAGCTTGCGGATTGGATGGAAGCTCGACGCAATGAAATTAGTGCCCTCATGGTCTATGAGGTAGGGAAGAATTGGCGAGAGGCTGATGCGGATACCTGCGAGGGAATTGATTTTTGTCGCTACTACGCTCGGGAAATGAGTCGACTTTCTCAGACGAGAGTTACGCAAGTCGTAGCGGGTGAGCTCGATACTTTGTCTTATTATCCTCGGGGCGTCTGTGTTGTGATTGCGCCTTGGAATTTCCCGTTTGCGATTTTGACAGGAATGGCTGTGGCAGGTCTTGTCACTGGAAACACTGTGGTGATTAAGCCGGCGGAGCAGTCTCCCATCATTGGAGCAATGCTCGCTCAGGGACTGCGAGAGGTTGGATTTCCTGACTCGTCTTATTATTTTCTGCCTGGCATCGGTGAGGAGATCGGCCCCGTTTTGGTGGATGATCCTCGAACGGATATGATTGTTTTTACGGGATCGGCTGGTGTTGGACTGTCAATTATTGAATCGGCAGCTCGTAAACCGCATCCTGCTCAAAGAGGGGTCAAAAAGGTCATTGCTGAGATGGGTGGCAAGAATGCCCTCATTATCGATGAAGATGCGGATCTCGATGAATCTCTTCAGGGGGCCTTGCACTCAGCCTTTGGATTCCAAGGACAGAAGTGTTCCGCTCTCAGTCGACTTTTGGTGCATGAGAAAGTTTACGACCTTTTTGTGAAGAGATTTGTGGAGTCGGTCAAGGCCTACAAATGCGGCTCACCTCTGAGCCCCGAGTTTCAAGTGGGGCCGGTGATTGATTCCGAGGCTCACCAGCGAATTCTCAATACGATTCAGGATGGTAAGAAGCGAATGAAAGTCCTCTATGAGTGTGCCGATGTGCCTCGCGAGGGCTACTTCGTTCCCCCCACTGTTTTTGAATGTGAAGACTCTCAGGAGGCTTTGTTTCAGAATGAAATTTTTGGTCCTGTGCTTTTGATCAAGAAAATCAAGAGCGTTGAGGAAGGTGTTCAGTTGGCGAACTCCGTTCGCTATGCGCTCACGGGTGGCATCTACTCTCGTAGTCAGTCAAAGATTGACTACGTCAGATCAGAAATGGAAGTCGGGAACCTTTATATCAACCGTGCCATCACAGGAGCGATTGTCGAGCGGCATCCCTTTGGCGGCTTCAAACTCTCGGGCGTTGGAAGTAAAGCAGGTGGTCCGGACTATTTGATCCAATTTATGGAGCCAAAGACCGTATCCGAGAACACCGTGCGCCGCGGTTTTGCGGGTTAGTTTCGATTCTTTAGTTCAAAAATTTGATGAGCCCGATGATTCCCATCATCGCTGCGAAGATCACTTTGATTTTGCTTGAGGATATCTTTGTTTTGGTCGCAAGTTTGCTTCCGGCAAAGGTCCCTGCGAGCAGAACGAGCAAGACCAAGGGAGAGAGGGTGATCAAAACGTCTTGTCTTTGATTGATGTAAACAATGAGGGCGGTAAGAGCTGAAACAAATACAAATGGAAAACTTATCTGCGTAGCTTGAGACATGGGATAACCCAAAATTTTATGAAGCGTAGGGACGTTTATGATGCCACCTCCAATTCCGAGAAGTCCGCCAAGAAATCCCGAGCAAAAAAAGAGTAGCTTTCCCCAGAGGGAGTCGACTCGTTGAACTTCATTTTCGGAAGATTCATTTCGATGATCCCAGAAAAAATACACACTCATCACCATCAGAAGGATTGCAAAGAGCTTGCTGAGAACTTCAGCGGAAGAATGGGTGCCAATATAGGCAGCTAAAGCCGACCCCGCTAAGGTCAACCAGATAAAGCGGCGAACGATGAGTTGATTTTGGCGAATCAGTTCACGGTTTTGATGCATTCTCAAAACGCTTAGCCACAAAATACAGGCCAAAGAAAAGAAGATTGCATCGTGGATCTCTAGCTGTCCCAAGATCGTGAGAAGAGGGATGAGGATGAAGCCCCCGCCCAGTCCCGTGATTGCCCCGATGAATGAGGAGAGAGCTCCAAATCCAAAAAAAATAAAGAGCGACCACGCCGAACTCATTTTTTGCCTGCAACTTCTTCGAAGACGGGAATTATTCGTTCAAGCCCCATGCTTCGGCTGCCTTTCACAAAGAAGCAATCGGCTGGCATGATCGATGAGCGCACCGCCTTTTTGAGCGAGTCAAAGTCGGTGAATGCGGATACCTTGAGTTTGTCGGAGGGAAGGGGGAGTTTTGAGGCCGATTGCCAGGCCTTAGAAAAATCCTCGCCCCACAGAAAAATCTCATCGAATTCGGAAACCATTGCGAGAT
Source organism: uncultured Bacteriovoracaceae bacterium (assembly GCA_964655245.1). Taxonomy (GTDB): domain Bacteria; phylum Bdellovibrionota; class UBA2394; order UBA2394; family UBA2394; genus JBEIHI01. The sequence goes on from CAZZLQ010000004.1 coordinate 24,218, forward strand.
TGAGAATTCGAGCATGAGCTTTGGTGCGTGAATCTCCTAAATCCCTCATATCACCAAGAACTAGCTTTTGCTTGCAGCCACGAGAAACCTCGACGAAGGTCTCGAGTGCTTTTTCCATGCTGGACGGATTAGCGTTGTAGCAATCATCAAAAACCCGCACGTCTCTTCCAAACTCAAGCCAAAGGCTTCGATGGGCCTCACCGACAAACTTTGTGGTCTGTTCAGCAATCTTCCTCAGGCTCTCTTGCTCCAAGGAAGAATGAAGAAGGCGGATCGCTGCGAGCCCGGCGAGCAAATTTTGAGCATTATGTTTTCCGGCCAGAGGATTGAGAAAGGTTTGGCCAAAGGCCAATAGAGTTCGAGGGGCTAAATATTTTCCTTCGATATCAGCGCGACGGTCGAGAGAATAGGTCAATGTCTTTGCAGGGAAGCTTTGCTTCTCAATCCAAGGAGAGTCAACGTTTGCCGCAAACATGCCTGAACTATCTTTTAAGAACTTCAGCAGCTTCAATTCCTCTTCGGCAACTGTTTCGATATTTTTGAGATTCTCAAGATGTTCTTCCTCAATTGTCGTGATCAAACCGGCATTCGGCTGAACAACTTCCAGATGCTTTTCCATCCAGCCTGGTTCATCGATTCCGATTTCAATGACCGCATACCTCTGAGATCTTACTTGGAGTAGAGTGAGTGCAATTCCCAAAATGGAGTTGTTTGATTTCAGAGTTTTAAAGACCTGATCCGGCCCATGCAGAATTCCCAAGAGATAGGCCACCCACTCCTTGGTGGTTGTTTTGCCATTGCTTCCGGCGACTGCAAAAATCTGACATTGAAGGCGCTGTCGATGGGACTTTGCTAAACATCGAAGGGCTTCGGTCGTGTCTGAGACGTGAATCAAACAAAAGTCTTTGGGTAAAGATTCCTGATTCTTGAAGGATTGCTCTGAAACGATAGCTCCCAAAGCGCCAGCCTTTGCAGCTTCGACGATAAAATCGTGGCCATCGAATTTTTCTCCCGGAACCGCTGCAAACAGATCCCCGGACTGGAGGCTTCGTGAGTCGCTCCAGATGCGGTTGAAGGATGGTCCCTTCGGAAGAGATTTCTGAAGGCTTTCAGCTATAAAATCACGTGTGAACATGAAGGCCCTTTCGTTGACACTCCCTCACTAATTCAATACAAAGTGGGCGTAATTGGCAGCCTAAATTTAGAGTTTGTAGGGGTTTTCATGCACCGGGTTTTAGGGTTTTTGGCAACTTTTCTGATTCTTCCGTTCATTGTTCTCTCTTCGACAGATTCATGGAAAGGCATCTGGGAAGGTAAGGCTCGAAGCGATTATCTCTCCGCTGATCTGGTCATCGATATGCAGGTGGAATCTCCCGAGGAGAAGGCGCTGTCCATGGTGCCTACTTTGGTTGGTGCAAAGCTCTTAGATCGAGTCGCCGTTTCGTTTGGTCGATTTGGAACCGATTATCTTCAGCATATGATTCGTCGTTATGCTGAAAAGGGTTGGAAGCTCAAAGAGCTGAGAGACGGGGTCTTAGCTCGAACGGGTGGAGGGCCCGCGTCGATTCCAGTGCAGTCAACAGATATGGAGCGACAAGTAGCCAATCGGATTCTGCGTGAATGCGGACTCGATTTTATTGAGTTTGTGTCTGATCCAGCTCATCCCGAGTACGATACGACACGAGCCTTGAGTGTTCATCGAGATCGCTACCAAAAGTGGATCAAGATTCGAAAGTATCTGAATGCTGTTTTTGCCTTTGGGGCAGCCGTCGCTGGAGGAGCACTTGAAGCTTCGGCTAATCGACCGTTGGCGGAGCAGAGCTTTGGTTCGCAGATGCGGCCATTTTTGGGCATAGGAGTTTCGGCGGGATTGCTGGAGTACATGTTTGCTTCCAAAAGTGATTGGTTTAACCGGAACTTTTGGAGCCCTCATGAGAAGCCTTGGATTCCAGCCTTAACGCTTTCGTCCGTTCTCGATCTGACCAAGCGCATTGTTTGGCCGAGGGGATTTTATGCGAGTTTGGTGGTAAACACTGCTATTCCTGTTTTCTTAGTACAGATTGCTGAGTTTTTGGCAGCTCTACCTCACAACCCTGTTCCCTATACGGCTCCATCAGCCTATGAGCTGGCGACGGGAGTTGCTCTGTTTAGTTTTTCATTGGGCGCAGCGCAGATTGGACTTTCCAAATTGAACGCTCAGGGGGCGACCTCGGAGTTCTATCGATATACGTATGAAACCGTCTCGGGTTGGATCAACAACGCTGGTCGTGCCATTAGTCTTGTGCCCGGTCTGGGTTTTGCGGGCCAACTCGTCATGGGCGCTTTTGCAGTGGGGGTGACACTTCCTCTGTGGTTCAAGCTGTCCATCGGCGATAAAGCCTACAATGAGTACACGGCTTCAATGCTGGATCCTGAGAAAAAGCGGCCTGGTTTGATTAAGCGTCAATGCTCTCATGCGGTCGGTTGGCTCGCGAATGTGATTTCCTTTAAGCGAGTCGATCTGCCGACTCGCTCAGGGACGAGCAGCGAGTCGAACGATCAATAAATCCTCAAGTGATTCATTCGATTCAATTTCGAAGTAGTTCATGAAATCCTGGGATTCAGTCCCGGGATTCTTTCCTCGTTTGGTAAACTTAAGAATTCGCGCCAAGACTGAGTCATTGATTCGCTCTGGCTTCTGACCTGTTTGGATCCAATCCGACCAAAATGCTTGAAGCTGTGGGATTTCAATGATGATTCGATCGAGATTGTTTTCAGTAAGATAGTTCACCCATTTCTGGGTAGAGGGTTCGAGAAGCAATGAGGGATCAAATTGAAAGTTGGATTGCCGAAACTGCGACAGGAATAACAGACCGTTTCCAACAACATAAGATCCCTGAGGGACTTGTGGATCAATGCTAGCGAGTACCGAGAGCCATTCAGGGTCAAAATCTCGCTGGACCTCTTGCCTTTGAGCAATCCAAACACAGCCAAAGAGCGCTATCGTCAATGCAACAAAGGCATGTGTGATCTTGATTCCATCGGATTTCAAAAGTGAAAATCGATTGCTCATGGAGTGAACAGCCTCGATCACGATGAGCGCTCCAAGAAGTGCGTGAGCTGCGATGACGGCAGTGTTCATGGTTGAAAAGAACAAAACTCCTTGGCAGAAAGTGGCAAGAGTCATCCACTGCAGCGTTTTCCAGGGTTGAAACGTCGAAGCAATCAGGGCTAGAACTCCTCCGGAGAAGCTCAGATACCAGTACTTTGAAGGGCCAGCATCGCCTGGATGAAACGGAACGTGTTTGAGTGCAAGAAATACAAATCCGAGCAGGGACATTCCCGCAATAAACTGCATCAATTTAAAGTGAAGATTTTGACTTTCGCTTCTTTTGAGGCGCAATCGGTCGATCAAAAGAAAGTGAAAAATCCTTGAGAAGGTGATGCTGATAGCTGCCCACAACACGAGCGCCTTCAATTGAGGAAACAAAAGTGCCAGGGTGACTCCGGCTGTGGCGTAGAGCCACAACTTAAGTCCCGAGGTCTCTTGGCTCACCGGGATAAGGAACAGAGCAGAGACGATCCAGGGAAGGAGTATGCTTGGGCTAGTCCCAGGGAGGGCATATCGATAACTGATGGCAAGAATGATGAGACTTGCCGTAAAGCCGATGACTCGGGATTGAGGAAGGAGTCGTCGGGTGAGGAGAAACAGGGCAAGAGCGGCCAAGGGTGCCAGGATGCTGAGAAGGCCCAAGAACACGGGTAAGACAAAATCAGGCAAGATCAGTCGATGATTTCCGAGCAAAGCCACAGGGAGTTCAAAGACCGCCGATGTGACGGGGATCAGAGGTGCCTGAGCCGAGAGATTCCAAACTTCCTGTCGGAAAAAAATCCAAGAAAGCAAGATCAGGGTGATGGAGAGAATCGGAGATGTGATTCCCATGAGCAGGTACCAAGACCATCTTCTTGTTGTGATGTTCTTTTTTTTCTTTGAAGTCTTGCTCACCCTCAGAAATCTATTAAACGCCCGTTCCTTCTTGAAAGCCAGCTTCACTTTTCGTTAGGCTTGAGGGGTGAATGTCATCGAAGTTCAGGGGCTGACAAAAGACTACCGTCAGCATTTTTGGACGCCAAAGCGGCGCGTGCTGAACAATGTGAGCTTTGAGGTTCATAAGGGCGAGATTTTTGGTTTTTTAGGGCCTAATGGTGCAGGCAAAAGCACGACGATCAAGATTCTTTTGCAGATCATCTATCCTTCACGAGGTCAGGCCCTAGTCATGGGCAAGCCGTTGGGAGACCGATCGGCGAAGAAGCATTTGGGATTTCTTCCGGAGAATCCCTATTTTTACGATTACCTAACAGCACACCAGTTTCTGTCCTTTCATGGCTCGCTCTATGGGCTAGAGGATAAGTTTCTTCGGCTCAGGATTCCCGCGGTTCTCGAGATGGTGGGAATGAAGGGGACTGATCACCTTTATCTACGGAGTTTTTCAAAGGGGATGCTTCAGCGGATTGGTATTGCTCAGGCTATCATCCATGATCCCGAACTTGTGATTCTTGATGAGCCGATGACCGGTCTTGATCCGCTCGGTCGGAGAGAAGTCCGTGACCTGATGATTGAGCTTCAAAGTCGAGGTAAGACGATTTTCTTTTCGACTCATATCCTCAGTGATGTCGAAAGCATATGCCATCGAGTGGCGATCCTGAACAAAGGGAAGCTATTGTCTTGTGGAACTCTCGAGGACTTAATCTCTGTCGAGATCAAGTCTGCGGACCTGGTTTGGGCCTCTGTTTCGGGCAGTTTGGCAAAAAAACTGAAGGAGGCATCGTCTCACTTCTCGCCCGGTCTTGAGACAGTCTTTATGAAGATGGCTCGTCGAGATTCAGAGTCCTCGCGGGATTTTCAGTCAAGAGTTCAGTCTGTGGTCCAAATGGGCGCTGCTGAGGGGGCTTCGCTGCAGATGTTGAGCCCGAAGAAAGAAAGTCTTGAGGATGTCTTTGTCAGGCAGGTGGGTCAGATGGAGTCTCGTGTATGAGAGCGTTATGGACGATCGCATCCAATGCCTATCTCGAAGCTCGGCATAGTCGAGTTCTTTACGTTGCGACTTTGTTTGCTGCCGTTTTGATTTTGTTTTCCCTTTTCTTGGGGGAGGTGAGCCTCTTTCAAAATGAAAAGGTCATCAAAGATATGGGCCTCGCGGCGATCTCGATTCTCGGTGTTTTTGTATCCATCTATCTTGGTGTGAACTCGCTGTATCAAGATATGGAGAAGCGAACGATCTATACAGTGATGGCCAAGCCCGTGACACGATCGGAGATTTTGCTCGGCAAGTATTTGGGGATGGTTCTGGTTCTCACTTCGGTAGTCGTGATGATGACCATCTATTTGTATCTCGTGACGGCCTTTGTTGAATCTCGAGTCGACTGGGCACTTCTTCCTGCAGTGATTTTGATTTTGGTTGAACTTTGGATTGTGGCAGCTGTAGCCATTTTCTTTTCTTCTTTTGCGAGTCCCTTCCTCAGCGGCTTTTTCACTTTTGGAGTTTTTGTGACGGGGCGGCTCTCTCGGGAACTTGCAGATTTTGGGGAGAGAAGTAAGAATATTTTGTTCAAGTATTTTGCAACGACTGTGCAGAAAGTCTTTGATTTGGAGGCGTTCGATTTGCGCTCAACAGTTGTTCATAAGCTTCCTGTTTACGCGGAAGATGTCTGGCTGCCTGTGGCTTATGCACTGACTCTGATTCTGCTTCTTTTGTTGTTATCGAATGCGTTTTTTATGAAGAGAGATTTTAAATGATGGCGCTTGAGATTCCCATTTGGTGGCAAGGAATTTCTGTTGTTTTGCTAGGCCTTTGCCTTGGGAGTTTTTTGAATGTGGTGATCATTCGACTTCCTCGGGGCCGATCCATTGTGAGCCCCTCATCTCGCTGTGGATGGTGTCGAAGTGCTTTGACCCTGGCTCAAAATTTGCCGATCCTTGGATTTCTGTTCTCCAAAGGGAGATGTAAAAAATGCGGGATTCCGTTTTCATCTCGTTATCTCTGGATCGAAGTTTTGTCGGCCGTTATGACGTTTGCGATTTGGTCGACTTACGGTTGGACTTTCTCTTCCCTGATCATGGGCTCGTTTGCCCTTTCTCTGATTGCCATTTCATTCATCGATTTGGATCTTAAGATCATTCCTGATGAGTTGAGTCTTGGGGGTTGGGCCGTTGTTTTGATTTTGACAGCGCTAAGTCCTCAGTATTTCCGATTATCATTGATGGAGGCAGTAGTCGGAGGGATTGTTGGCTACGGCTTCTTTTGGATTATCTCTCGGCTCTACGCCTTCGTCAGACATGAAGAGGGTCTGGGTGGTGGAGACGTCAAACTGATGGGATTTGTCGGAGCGATTCTGGGAGTGCAGGGAGTTGTGACGACAGTCTTTGTGGGCGCTTTAGTGGGTAGTTTGGTCGGAGTGTTTTTTGTTCTCGTTCGTGGCAAGACCAAGCATTTTCCGATTCCCTTTGGGCCCTTCTTGGCCATGGGAGCTCTCGTTTCACTGTTTCATCTGGATGGATGGTTCTGGGGATGAGTAGACGGCGATCACTCAAATGGGATCTGATTGTTGATCTGAGTCTGATTACTCTTTGTGCATTGTTATTGGCAGAGGGTTTGATGATTTCGGTGCTGCGTGTGAAGCTGCCAGCGGACTTTGCTCAGGTGGCATCGAGCTACTTGACGGCAACGGGGCAGAGTTTTTCCATTTCAGAGGAGTATAAACAGAGTCAATCGACGGATCTGCAGGACGCGTTCAATCAGTTTGTTGGATCTCCTTCGGTTGGTCTTCAACTTGTCAACTCTCCCGCTGCCTTTCAGGATTCTAAGGTCCGTGAAGTTCGCTCTAAAATCTTTCTGTTCTTTCCGTATGTGAGTTCCTACGAAAAGACGGTAAGCCTTCCCCGCGGCGAAACAGTTGTGGTTCGCTGGTCGTTAGATAATCTTCAAGCTTCATTAACTGAATTTAAGTATCAGATTTTTCTACTGACCCTTCTCATCGAAGTGGTCTTGGTCATACTCGCTTACTATTTGTTGTTTCGCCGCAACATCATGATACCGATTGTGAGTCTAGGGTCAGTCGCCCGGGATTTTCTAAGCGAGAACTGGTCTTCTCGGTGTGCGCTCGAGAGAAATGACGAGTTAGGGCAGATTGGTGAAGCGCTTAATGAGATGGCCTATAAGATTCAGGAGAAAGAGCGAAAGCTTGTCATGACTATCGATAGTCTGAAAGCGGTCAATGAAGAGCTAGAAGCTCGACAGCATGAGCAGTTACAAATTGAAAAGCTGGCCTCCATTGGTCGACTTGCGGCTGGGGTGGCGCATGAAGTGGGTAACCCTCTCGGGGCCATTTCGGGCTATGTGGACATCCTAAGACGCTCGATGAAAAAGCAATCCAACATCGTGCCTGAGGACGTTGAGTTGCTCGATCGAATTGAATCCGAAACCAATCGAATCTCCAAGATTATTCGCGCTCTGCTGCAGCAAGCTCGACCTACAAAGGATCGTATCCGACCGGTGACTCTTAAGCCGGTTCTGGTTCGCTCTGTTTCTTTAGCGCAGATTCCTAGTCATATTGATGTTGAGTATGACTTTGAGGATGAAAATGCCGTTGTCATGGCTGAAGAAGATCAGCTGGTTCAGATTTTCTTAAATCTCCTAGTGAATGCGAAGCATGCTATTGAAGCTCGGAAGGATCGGCCCGAGAGGGGGATGTTAAGAATTCGCTGCAAGTTACGAAAACTGCCTGTGTATCGAAACCCTGGATCTCAGGGTGAAGGCTCTGGCGATTTAGATACTTCGATCGTTCGAGCTTTGAAGCCTGAGAGCTATTGGGTGACGAGTGTTGAAGACAATGGCATTGGGATTAACGAGGAAGATCAGAAGAAACTCTTTGAGCCTTTCTTTTCGACGAAGGCTCCGGGAAAGGGAACCGGTTTGGGACTTTATGTCACAAAGAGTATCGTTGAGAGCTTTCGTGGTGCGATTGTCTTGAGATCTGCCTTTGGCTATGGGGCTGCCTTTTCGGTCTTTTTGCCCAAAGCTCGCGCCTAGGCGGCGCTTCATGCGGCGAAATTCTTTGCGTAGAAACTTTTTCAAGTCCCTGAATTGTCAGGTTATTTTTGACCCCATTGGCTAGCGCAAGGCGTTAATATAAACTATTTTCGGGGATACCTTATTCATAGGAAATAATTTCGGAACGGATGCCCAGGATCCCGTGACTCTTCTGTTTTCTTTCTGAGTGGAGGAAAAAATGTCGCTAGTGTCCTTTGAGCATGAAAAGAAAAAAGTTCTGATTGTCGATGATGAATCGGGAATGCGCCATATGTTGTCAGTCTTGCTGGAGCGGGAGGGCTATTCCATTGATACCGCTCAGAATGGCAAAGAGGGTCTCGATAAAATCAAATCTAATGAGTATGCGCTCGTTCTTTGCGATATTCGAATGCCTGAGATGGACGGGCTGACCTTCCTTGAGTCCACTAAAAGTTTGAACAAGCTGCTGCCGGTCATCATGATGTCGGCTTTTGGAAACGTCGATACAGCTATTGAGGCGATGAAAAAGGGTGCTTATGACTACGTCAGCAAGCCCTTTAAGGCCGATGAAATCTTGATTCGTCTCCAGCGTTTGACCGATCAAGAAACTTTGATGTTTGAGAACCAGTCATTGAGGAGGGTTCTGCATCAAGAAACCTCTTTTAGTAATATCATCGCTCGATCTCCTCGAATGCTGGATATCTTTGATACGATTCGAAAGATTGCCGACTACAAAACCACAGTTCTGATCACGGGAGAGAGTGGATCCGGAAAAGAGTTGATTGCGCGGGCTATTCATTTCAATTCTCCAAGATCAAACAAGCCCTTCATCGCGATCAACTGTAGTGCGATCCCGGAAACCTTGTTGGAATCCGAGCTCTTTGGTTACGTAAAAGGGTCCTTTACTGGTGCCAACAAAGATAAAAAGGGTTTGTTTGAAGAGGCTTCGGGTGGGACTCTTTTCTTGGATGAGGTCGGGGATTTGCCCTTATCTCTTCAGGTGAAGCTGTTGCGAGCCATTCAAGAGGAGGAGATCCGACGGGTGGGGGACACCAAAACCCTCAAAATTGATGTGCGTCTCATCACCGCGACATTAAAAAATCTTGGAGAGGAGATCAAAAAAGGTACTTTCCGTGAGGACTTGTACTATCGGCTGAACGTTCTGCCTATTCATCTGCCTCCTCTCAGAGAGCGTAAGGAAGATATTCCTCTTCTCGCTGAAACATTTTTGAGCCGTTTCTCCAAGGAGATGGATAAGAAGGTGAAGAGGCTTTCACCAGAGGCAATCCAGTTTTTGACAGACTACTCATGGCCTGGAAACGTTCGAGAGCTTGAAAATACGATTGAGCGTGCAATGGTTTTGGAAACAGGGGAAGAGCTTCGACCAGACAGTCTTCCCGACTCCGTTAGAAATGTGGAAGTGAACCCGGCCATTCGAGCTGCGGCTAGTGAGCTCTCCATCAAAAAAATGATGGTGATTATGGAGCAGGAGCTCATCAAGAAGGCGCTTGAAAAAACGGGTGGTAATCGAACTTGGGCTGCAAAGTTGCTTGAGATTTCTCATCGTGCCTTGCTCTATAAGATCAAGCGCTATGGTCTTGAGCGATACATGATTGATCGAGATCCTGGTTTAGCCTTTAAGTAGCCGATTTATTCCACCCTTTTCTTTTTCTTCAATTGAGTGGGATAATAGGAGTCTGTGAAAAAACGCGGCTTCACTCTCATTGAACTCATGGTGGTCGTTGTGATTATTGGAATCACGGCCGCTCTTAGTTATATCAAGATCAATAGCCGGATGATGGTGAGTCGTCTGGAGAACTTTGCTCAGACTCTGGTGAGCGATTTGGATTATGCGCGTTCAACCGCGATGCTCAAGGGCTGTCCGATTCGCCTTGTTTTCTGCCAGGATCCGAATTGTACTTCGCTGAGTGATGGGCTCGGGAATATTGCGAGTGGAGAAGGTTCTGTGATTGGTCGAACTACTGGTGGCACCTTCGCTCCGGCTACTCACTATGCTTTTTTGCGAATGTCTCAGAGCACAACGCTGAGTGGGATGTGCTACAACGCCTCTGCGGTGGCGGCTGCCTCTGATCTGTTTGGACTGTGGGATTTTGATCGACGGCCTCAGCCTATTCCGCAGGGAGTTGTTCTGAGAGGAATCTATACAACAACGGGGATCCTCAGCAATGTTGACTGGAGTGATACAACATCAGCGGATGCATCGGCATCGCTTTGGTTCAACTCAGAGGGGCGAATGACGGTTCCGCTCAATGCCTTTACGACTTCCACAGGCGCCATGAGTTATCGGGTCGTCTTTCAGGCCAGCCTTGCTACTTGTGATGCAGCAAGTGCAGCAGATGATTGCTTGGGGTTTTTGATTGCAACGCCTCAAGCGGCTGGACAAGCTCGACTGGTGCGTTGTAGCCCTGGGGGTGCTCGCAATGCAGCGACTCCCTCAGATGTTTGTTTCTAATGTGTGATGTGCGTGTTGTAGGAGTTTAAAGTGCAAAGAGATCAGAGAAGACAGTTGAAGAGAAGGCATGGCTTTACTCTTGTTGAGGTCTTAGTCGCGATGTTGATTTTAGCCATTGGCCTACTAGGTTTGGCCGGGATTACGGTGGTAGTACTGCGCAGTAATACCTTGTCTCAGCAAATTTCTCAGGCCACGGCACTCGCTTCTTCTTTGCTTGAAACCTTGAGATCTCAAAGTAATTTGACGGCGTGCACGAGCACTTATTCTCCCTTTCCCTCTAACTGTAAGATTTTGAGTGAGGCGGGTATCCAAGGAAAGGGTGAAGCTTTTTGGCCCTCCACTCAGAACCAACTTTGTGCCGTTAGCGGAGTGATGGGTGTTGGGCTCACTGAGTCCTTTGACAATGTCTCAGCCAACGGGACGGCCCGCTCTTCGTTTGACGCTTCGGCTGCGATTTGTAGTCTATCTAATCAGGCGACCTTTAACTCGGGGCCTTTCATTCGCTATTATAAGGTGAGTGCCATTTCGGGGAGCACAGATCTGCGATTGGTCGCTGTTGTTTTGTTTCGAGACAAGTTTGGAAAGTGGCGTGCTGTGTCACTCGATACCCGACAAACACCCTAGATTTGTTGGTTCTTTAACGCAGATCATCAACTCAGTGCATTTGGTGCATAGCACCTAAGTCTTTGAATTTACTAGAATATTTGCTCTTCAATTCTCCGTGCGATAGGATGATAGAGGCGAGTTTTCAATCGTCGGAGAGTTTTAGACATGGCTAGAGGAATAGTTGGTTTAGATATTGGAAGTCATTCGATCAAGGTGATGGAGCTCAAGGAAGCGCGTGGTGGCGTTTGGAAGCTTCAGAAGTTTGGTCTTCATAAATTGCCAGCGGAAGCGATTGTGGACGGAGCCATCATGAACTCTGCCGCCGTTGTCGAAGGAATTCGAGATCTCATCGCTCGCCATAAGATAAAGGCTCGAGAAGTGGCCACTGCCGTCTCTGGGCACTCGGTCATCATCAAAAAGATTACTTTACCTCTCATGACGGATGATGAGCTTGCCGAAAGCATTCAATGGGAAGCTGAGCAATACATCCCCTTCTCGGTAAATGATGTGAATTTGGATACTCAGATTATCTCCCGCAGCGAAGAAACGGGTCAGATGGAGGTCCTGCTTGTCGCGGCCAAGAAAGACATGATTCAGGAGTATACCTCAGTCATCAGCGAGGCTGGGCTGAAGCCACTGATTGTGGATGTTGCCTGCTTTGCGATTGAAAACTCATTCGAAGTGAACGATGAAGGGTTGGCCTCGGAAGTGGTTGCTCTCGTTAACATCGGGGCAAGTCTTGTCACGATCAACATCTTGAACAATGGGATGACCGCCTTTACTCGAGATATCAATATGGGTGGGAATCAGTTCACTGAAGAGATCCAAAAGCAACTGAATGTAAGCTACGACGAAGCTGAGGCCCTTAAGCTGGGTGGCAATGTCAGCACTTCTCAATCGACCACGGAAGCTGTCGTTCCTCAGGAAGTGGGAGCGATTTTGAGAAGTACTGCTGAGGCTTTGGCAGTCGAGATTCAAAGAAGTATTGATTTCTATCTAGCAACATCTGCTGGATTGACTTTGAGCAAAGTGGTTTTGAGTGGAGGAACCGCGAAAGTCTCCTCACTCAAGGATGCTCTTGAGACGACTCTCAACACCAAAGTAGAGCTCGCCGATCCATTTCGAAAGATGACCTTCAATCCGAAGGAGTTTGATCCAGACTATCTACGAGATTTAGGTCCAATTAGCTCGGTGGTGGCTGGGCTGGCGATGCGTCGATTGGGGGATAAGCCCGTATGATTCGTATCAACCTTGTCGTTGTCCCCAAGCTTCGAAAGCAAGAGACATTAGTCTATCAAGCTGCCGCAGGCTTTTTCATTTTGGTCATGGTTTTTGCTGGATGTTACTTCTGGGGTCTCACCAAGGCCGATCAAAAGGTTGCGCTTCAGCAGCGAAATGAAGCGAAGAAGCAGGAAATTCGTCAGCTCGAAGCCAGTGTTGGTGAGGTTGAAAAGTTTAAGCAGCAGGCGCGAACTCTGGAAGAACAGTTGACTGTGATCCGCTCTCTGGAAAAGGGGCGATCCGGTCCCATCAAAATGATGGATGAATTGACTGAGATCGTACCACGTCGACTCTGGATAACGGCGTTTCGCGAGGCTGGCAAACGAGTGACTCTTGATGGGCTTGCCGAAAGTGGAATGGTGATTGCTGACTTTTTAGACAATCTCAAGGCTTCACGGTTTTTTCAAAATCCAAGCTTGGTGGTTGTGAATGCTGCTGAACAAGATGGGGTTTCATTGCAGAGATTTTCGATCACGTTGAATGTGAAGTACGATTTGTAGCGATTATTTTTTTTGGGGGGGGGAATGGCCAAGATCTTAGACAAATTGAACAAGGTCCCAGTTTGGCAAAAGCTGCTTGTGCTCGTGGTCTTGGCTGTTGGCGTTGTCGCCTTTTTTCATTTCACCCAGTGGACTGTTATTGATCGAGAACTCGCTACGCTTGATTCTGAGTTTGATAACTTGGAGAGAAAATATCGAGAGCAGAAGGCCATTGCCGAAGACCTGGCTGCTTTTAAGCAAAACATTCGAAAGCTAGAAGAGGATTTGAGGGTGGCTCTCACTCAGTTGCCCAGAGATAAAGAAATCCCTTCTCTGCTTCGAGACGTTTACTCTTTAGGAAAAAAATCAGGAATCGAGTTTAAAACATTCAGTCCATCCGCTGAAGTGCCCAAAAAGTTGTATGCTGAAGTGCCTATCAAGCTGACTTTGGCTGGAACTTATCATGAGATTGCTGTCTTCTTTGATCGAGTCGGAAAACTCTCTCGAATCGTGAACATTTCTGATATCGATCTGAGTCCAATCCAGGCCAAGGACGGGCTTGCTAATCTGACAGTAAACTGTACCGCGACAACCTTTACTTTTTTGGGGGGCAAATAGGTGTTGGCTTCTCTCTTTTTTCTTTTGACGATGGCGCCTCAACAAGAATCGCCTAGGGATCCTGCCCTTGAGTCTGAGGCGGCACCCTCTGCCGCGGGAGAGTCTGCGTCAGCTGAAGCAGAAGTGTCCGTCTATACTTACAATCCGTTTGGGAAACGGGATCCTTTCAAATCCTATATTTCTGAAAAGGCAGTGACTGCCGTTGATTCCTCGAATCCACTTTTGGCGTGGGATCTTTCCCGGTTTACTCTCACGGGGGTCATCTGGGGGATTGCGAATCCCAAGGCCATTGTTCGTGATGGAGGTGGTCGAGGCCACGTGATTAGTCGAGGTACTCGGATTGGAAGAAATAAGGGACAAGTGATTCGTATTCTGAAGGCAGAAGTCGTTGTTCAAGAAGAGTTTCGAGACCCATTAGGTAAATTGATTGTTAGTGAGTTTGCATTGAAGCTGGCTCGCGATGATCAGAAAAATGAAGAGCGCAAATAGGAGTGATCATGTCAACTCGAATGATATTCAGTGTGATTTTTGTTATGGGACTTTTCTCGGCTTGTTCAAAGAAACAAGCGACTGTCAAAGTCGATGAATCCTCTTCTAGTGTCCTGATGGTCTCGGCTGTCACGCTTGATGTGAGTCAGGGCCAAGAAACGGTCAAGATCGCTTCAAGTGGCGAGCCCAAATATAATGTGTTCAAGCTTTCCGATCCTGAGCGAGTGGTTGTGGACCTGATTGATGCTGAGCTAGCAGCGGATGTTGAAAAGAGCATTGCTGGAAAAGGCGGGGTCAAAGAGCTCAAGGTCGAGTCGATGAAAGATTCCCTTTCCTCTCTTGTTCGCGTGGAGATTTATCTTTCGCCGGGCATGAGTTATCTCGCTTCCGTTGATGGCTCGCAGCTGAATCTCGCATTGACAGGTGCAAGTGTTGCTGAGGCAGCTCCTTCTCCTGTTGAGCCTTCATCCGCTTCTGAGGCGATTCCAGCTGTACCCGCTCCTGCTCCTGCTGCTGAGGTTCCTGCCGTTGAAGTGCCCGTTCCCGTTCCAGCACCGATGGTCGAAGTGCCTGCTCCCGAGATGAAGGCAGAGCAAGCTCCCGCTGAATTGGCGCCTGTTCCTCTTCCCACACCAGTGGCCGAGTCAGCTCCCACTGAGGAGCCTGCGGCGGATAGCACAAAGGCTCAGGACTTTCCTGCTCCGCGACGAGTAGAGGATGGAAAAATCAAGCCTGCTGTCGTGAGCCAAGAAATTCCGACGACCAATTTGACTGATGGAACTTCCATTCTGACTGAGTTGGATACAAAGGTTTACACTGGTCGACGAGTTTCTCTTGAGTTCCAAAATGCCGATGTCCAAGACATCATTCGACTGATCGCAGATGTTTCTAAGTTGAATATCATCACCAGTGATGCCGTGAAGGGATCGCTCACATTGAAATTGATCGACGTGCCTTGGGATCAAGCTCTCGATATTATCCTCACCACTTTGGGATTGGATAAGGTTCAGCATGGCAACATCATTCGAGTGGCCCCGGCGGAAGCGCTCAAGAAAGAACGTGAAACGGCCCTGGCCAATGACAAAGCGGCTAAGCAGCTTGAGCCTCTGAAGCTTAAACTCATCAATATTAACTATGCAACGGGATCAGAGCTTCAAGCTCGGATCAAGAATCTCCTTTCAGAGAGAGGAACCGTGGATGTTGATGATCGGACCAATACTTTGATTGTTAAAGATATCAAAGAGAATCTGACCCGGATCGAAAGCTTGATCAAAGTCTTAGATACTCAGACTCCACAGGTGCGGATCGAGAGTCGAATTGTTCAAGCCAACGACAACTTTGCTCGTAACTTTGGTATTCAGTGGGGACCCACTCTCAATTTGAACGACGAAAATGGGAAGTCGAGAGACTTTCAGTTTCCTCGCGAGATTACAGGAGCGGGAGTTCCCTCAGGTGACGCTGGGACGACGCTCTCAGGTTGGGCTGTTGATGCAGCAACCAGTTCCAAGGGTTCGCAACTCGGATTTAGAATTGGATCGGTCAGTGATATTTTTGATCTCGATCTTCGCTTGAGTTATGCTGAGATTGAGTCGGTCGGACGGGTCATCTCGCGACCGAACATCACTGTTCTTGATAACCGAACAGCTCGAATCATTCAGGGAACAAAGATTCCATTCTTGAGCTCCAGTTCCTCTGGGGCAAACGTGTCGTTCCAGGAAGCTGGTATTGAGATTCAAGTCACTCCGCACATCACCAATGACGGATCTGTCTTGATGAAGATCAATACGAGAAGCAACGAGCCTCAGTCCGGGGACGTTGGCGGTAACCGAATCATAAGTATTCGAGAAGCCACCACCGAGATGTTAGTCAAGAGCGCACGAACCGCAGTGCTCGGGGGAGTGTTCAAAACTGTTGAGACCAACTCCGAGACGGGAGTTCCCTTCATGAAGGATCTTCCAGTGGTAGGATGGCTTTTCAAGGGTCGAGATCAGCAAAGAAACCGTGAAGAGCTCCTGATCTTCATTACTCCTTATATTCTGTCGGATAACAGATCCGCTGCGACAGCTCCGGCTGGCGAAACGACCTTTGCCGAGTAAGATCTGCTGATTTTAGTCGACAATTCGCTCGTTTAGCGGTTTTTTGTTGTTCAGATGGGAAACGACAAAAAGACGACGACCTTTCGTTCACGGTCTTCGCCCTCGGTCGCTGAGGGGGAGGCAAACTCAAAATTAGATGTTCCTGAAGCCGCCATTCGTCGGCTGGCAGACCTCTTAAGAACAACGGATCTTGCGGAGATTGAGATCGCAACAGGAGCTTTGAGTGTTCGGGTTCGAGCGAAAGAGGGTCCTGCTGTTTACTCAGTGGCGACAGCTCCCGCAGTTTCGGTGACCTCTCCGTCTGCCGCTTCCAACGCTCGGTCCTCTGAGCCAGCGGCACATCCTGATTTACACATTATTCGCTCTCCCTTTATTGGAACATTTTATAGAGCTCCATCTCCCACTTCACCTGCCTTTGTTGAGCAGGGGCAGAGTGTGGCCAAGGGACAAAGCTTGGGCATTGTGGAAGCGATGAAGTTGATGAATGAGATTGAGTCTGATGCTGCGGGCGTGATTGAAAAGATCTTCGTCGAAAATGGAACTCCCGTTGAGTTCAACACTCCTTTGTTCGGGATTCGAAAGTAAAATGAAGTTCAAGAAGGTTCTCATTGCGAATCGTGGTGAGATTGCGTTGCGAATCAATCGGGCATGTCATGAGTTGGGTCTGAAGACCGTTGCTGTTCATTCGACAGCGGATGCTGAGTCGTTGCATGTGAAGTTTGCGGATGAGAGCGTTTGTATCGGTCCTCCGGCGCCTAAAGAGAGTTATCTCAATATGCACGCTTTGCTCTCCGCCGCCGAGGTGACCGGAGCTGATGCGATTCATCCCGGATACGGATTTCTTTCTGAGAATTCAGAGTTTGCTCGAGCCTGCGAGAGGATGGGGCTCGTATTTATTGGACCACCCGCTGATGCTATCGAGGCTATGGGGAATAAGGTTCGTGCGAAGGAAACCGTTGCCAAGGCGGGAGTGCCGTTGCTGCCTAGCTTGAAAGTGGTGGATGCGAAGGGGCAACCACTTTCTGAAAAGGCCATCAAAGAAGCTGCTGAGGAAATCGGTTATCCCATTTTGATCAAAGCAGCGATGGGTGGTGGTGGTCGTGGAATGAAGATCGTCAAGGACTCTTCCGAGTTGCTACGATTGCTTGATATTGCCCGATCAGAGAGTCGTTCAGCCTTTGGTTCCGATGAAGTCTATCTCGAAAAGTTTTGTGTTGAGCCGCGACATATTGAGTTCCAGATTCTTGCTGATCAGTTTGGTCACGCAATTCACTTGGGCGAACGGGATTGCTCGCTCCAGAGGCGACACCAGAAAATCGTCGAAGAAACACCAAGCCCAGCACTTGATGAGAAACTCCGAAGTCTCATGGGGGAGTGTGCTGTGGCGGCTGCCAAGGCGGTCAATTACTCAACAGTCGGTACGATCGAGTTTCTCTTGGATAGAGACAAAAAGTTTTACTTTCTGGAGATGAATACTCGGATTCAGGTTGAGCATCCGATTACTGAGATGGTTACTGGGGTAGATTTGGTGCGTGAGCAGATTCGAATGGCTCAGGGAGAGAAGCTTAAGCTGAAGCAGTCGGATGTCAAAATGACGGGGCATTCCATTGAGTGCCGTATCACTGCGGAGGATCCTGCTAACTTCAATCCATCACCGGGCCGTATTCATTTGTTTCATCCCCCGATGGGTTTTGGTGTTCGCTTGGAATCTATCGCTTGTTCCGAATATAACGTATCGCCCTACTATGACTCGATGCTCGCAAAACTGATTGTGCATGATACCGATCGCGAGATGGCCATGCGAAAAATGGAAGGTGCCCTGAAGGAGTTTGTGATCAAGGGCGTCAAAACCATCGTTCCCTTGCATTTGAGAGTTTTAGAGGACCCCGATTTTCGGCGTGGCCACTATGACACATCTTTCTTGCAAAGATTTCAGGCCGGCCACTAAACCTTCTTGACGCCTCGAGTCGTCGATTCATTTCAGGTTAAACTAGAGGAATCTAGGGGGCGTGTTTTGGACAAGGCGAAACTATTTTCGCAGGCAGAGAAGTGTCTTGCAAAAGGCCAATATGAAAAGGCCTTAGAGGCGTTTGAGCTTATTCTGCGTTCCGATCCCAATGACTCTAAGGCTCTCAGTCGAGCTGCTGATTTGTATCTTAAGCGTGAGAACTTTGAAAAAGGCTTCGATGTCCTGAGGCGACTTGCGGAGGCGTTTACTCGGGAAGGCTTTTTCAGTCGAGCCGTTGCTATCTACAAGCGTATGCTGAAGATCGAGAAGATCAGTTCTCGAGACGCACTCATTCAAGTTCATGAGCGCTTAGCCGATCTCTATGGACAGCTGAGCTTGATCTCAGATGCCATGAGCCATTTCTCGATTGTCGTCGATCACTACGATCGTGCGATGGATCACGATTCACTTCTCAACGTTCTTAAAAAAGTATCTGACTTGGATCCTTACAATATCGACAGTCAACTGAAGCTGGCTGAGTTGTTCTATTCAAAACAACGTAATCTCGAGGCTATTAAGGCGCTTGAAAAGTTATCAGAAAACATCAAGTCTCGCGGGCATCTTCCTGATGTGATTCGAGTCTTTGAGCGCTGGGTAGAGCTAGATCCAAGCGATCACAAGGCATTGGGAAACTTAGTTCATCATTACCTTGCCGTGAACGAGCCCAAGAAGGCATTAGCTCGAATTCAAGTCGCTTTTCGAGCGAACCCCCGAAATGTCGATGTCTTGGATTTATTGGCGGAGACTTTTTTGAGCTTGAAGCAGCCTGAGAAATCAAAAGCTGTCGATCTGGAACTCATCAAGTTAAGTCGAGCCGTTGGAGATCAGGGTAAACTAGATCGAGCTGAGCGAAGACTCCGAGGAATTGCGAATCCGCCACCCAATGATTCCGGAGCCTCCTCTGAATCTTCCGGAGTAGAATTGCGGGAGGCGGCCCCCGCTTCGGCAGAGCTTCCTCTTGTTGAATCAGAACTGACTCATGATGAGAGAAAGCTAATGTCGGAAGCGGATGTTTATCTCAAGTATGGGCTTCTCGATAAAGCCTACGACCTCTTGAAGAAAAATTTAGAGACTCAGTCGAAGTCATTGGTTTTGAGATGGAAACTCAAGCAGCTGGCCCTTGAAAAGGAGGACACTGAGGCTGCCGCTCACTTTCTTAACGAGATTGTGATGTTGGCTCGATCCGCTGGAAAGTCTGATGTGGCCAAGATTGCTTCTGATGAGCTGAGCATTCTAGATCCAAATAGTTTGGCAGTGGCTCCCTCTCCTCGTGTTTCAGCGGCGTCTATGGCCGATGAAAACACTGTAAAGAAGGATTCAACTTCAACTTCTGTAGAGTCCATTGAGCTCAATGAATTTGATTCATCCGATATCTCTATTGTTTTGGATGAGCAGGAAGTCTTGGCGGCGAGTCCCAAAGCTGATGAGATGGTGAATGAGTTGATACTCGAGGACAGTATGAGTGGTCCTGTGATGGACCTTAGCGCGCCAGCAATGCCGATTGAGGTTAACCATCAATCAGAGATTGAGTTGATTCCTGATGTTTCTATTGAGCCTGCTGAAGAGCTCAGTAACCGCGAGTCCTCCATTGATTTATCAGGTGAGGTAAGTTTTGTTGAGGGTGATGAGCCAGTTGCCTTGCTGACCGAGAGTGACTTCAGTCCGGAGGAGCTGTCGCGACTTTCAAGTCAGCTTGATCCAGAGGGGATGATTGATTCGGAAGTAGCCGCGCTTGCGCCATCCCCCCAGCTGAGCTCGGATTCGGTGGATGCTGCTGTTGAAATAGATAGTGACTTTGAGCTTCGCCAGTCTCTTGAAGAAGTCGACTTTTTTAGATCCCAAGGGTTAGAGAGCGAGGCCAACGCACTCTTGAAGTCTCTCAGTGGAAAGTATCCAGGTCATCCTCTCATCAAGAAGTTCTCTGCGAGCACAAAGGCTGCTGCTGAAATGGCCGATGCATTGAAGTCTAAGACTACTGAGCTTGAGGCGTTGGGGCGAAAGGTGCGGCTTAATGTTCAAGAGGACACGCGCGATGCGCAGATGGGTGAGTTCTTTGATTTGGCGGCTGAGCTTGATGCAGAACTGCTGAATGACAAATCTGACGAAGGCTTTGGTAGTCCAACGAATGTTCGAGATGTTTTTAATGCATTTAAGCAGGGGGTCGCTCAAAGTGTTTCCGATGAGGATTGGCAAACTCATTTTGACTTGGGTGTAGCCTATCGAGAGATGGAGCTCTTGGATGATGCGATCCAGGCTTTTGAGTTGGTTGGTAAGCATCCGGCTCAACGAGCCTCGGCCCTTTATCAGATTGGTTTGTGTGAGTTAGCCAAAGGCCAGTTGCAAAATGCCAAAAAGAAATTCGATGAAGCGTTGAATCTGCCGAATGTCATGGCTCAAGAAAAGATATCCATTACTTATGAGCTCGCTGAAGTTTTGCTTCGACTCAATAAAAAGGACGAAGCGAAGAAGCTCTTTAAAGAGGTTCAAAAAGTTGATCCTGAGTTCAGGGAAGTCACAGAAAAAGTCAAAGCGCTCGGTTCTAAGGGATAGTCCTCAAAGAAAAGCGGGAGACGAGGCTCGAACTCGCGACCCTCAGCTTGGGAAGCTGATGCTCTACCAACTGAGCTACTCCCGCGTGGTAACCAAACTTACTCAATTTCAAGCTGGAAGTCTCTCATGTTGCTCTCCTGCCTCACACTCTCCACCGGAGACTGTGAGTGCCGTCGAGTGAGCTACTCCCGCATTTGCATCCGATGAGAGGCGCCATACTGCGTTGCGCTCGGCGCTCACTCAGTGATGTAGCATCATAACTACACTCCTTCGTTTGCTTTGTCGCGCGCCTTGTCTGGCTTGCTCATCCTTACAGATGATATCTATCAGTTTTGTACACCCATTTTATCGGGCTTCACAATTCTTATTCTGTGAAGCGTGGCCAATGCGATTCCTAGAGCCACGAGTTCAAACGAAGGCGTATTCCCTCTCTCAACCGGCTTGGGACAAAGAGATAAATCAGAAACTTTCCGCTCTCATCAAAACTGGTCTGACGAGAGAGGCGGGTGCTCAGGGCGATACTGAGTCCAATGGCGATGATCCAGCGAAGTGCCGTCGATATCTCGATGAGTTGCAGATTGCTCAATTGATAAGTGCTCAGAAGTTCTGCACCCGCCAAGCTCCCAAGGACTGATGCCATCTGACAAAGGGCCACATATATCCCCATCAGGCGACGTGCTGAGGTGGGAATCGCGCTTTGAATCCAAAGAATGAGACAGAGATCCAGTCCCGACCAAAAGATTCCATTGAAAAACTGTATGAATCCGATCGCCATCGGCGATGAGAACAAAACCCACGCGAGGCTTGTGAGCGCAATTCCATAGAAGGCCACCTGCGTTGCTGCTGCGAGAGAGTGTTTGCGGATACTTTCCGCATAGGATGACATGAAGAGAAAGGTGCTCACGTACGTCACGGATTGAAGAATAGTTACGAGCGCTGTGGAGAATCCAAGATCTCGCATCATATACGGAAGAAAGTAGGGGGAAGAAACGCCTGCGACGAGTCTGAGAGTAACCGTCGCAACAATGATGATGAGAACAGAGGCTCCGCTGGCGTTGCGGAGAGTCCTTGCAAGATATGTCCAGCTGACGAGCTCAGATGATTCGCGTACTTTTGGGCGTGGTGGGCTTGCCCGAGTCGCCACAAACCAAAGTGCTGCACACCGAGCAACCAATCCAATCGCAAACATCATGACAAAGAATCCCGCGGAGGCGTCCAAGGCCTTTGCGGTGCAGGCAGCTGCAATCGTACAGATGAGGGTCGTTAGCGAAATCCACGACGTTCTTCTCGAGAAAAATCTTCCGAGGCGTTCTTGGGGGAGCCAGCCGGACATCCAATCAATCCAAAGTGGGGAGGCCACAAGTCCTCCCAGCCAATAGCAAGATAGGCAGACAAAGAGTGCCTCAAACAACCTGTGCGGCGAAAAAACGCTGACCCATAACAGGCCAGCCACTCCGAGGATCTGCATTCCGATGAAGACCATCAGCCAGTTTTTGAGAGAGGCTTGTCGAATCTGACCTGGAATGAACAGATTGGCGATCGCGCCGACAAGAAGTGGACCTGTCGTGAGAATGCCTATCTCCGGGTTTGAGAGACTCTGAGAGACAGCAAAGATCAGGGTAAAGTGCTCTGCCGTTGCAATCATTAAGCTGTAGAGGGATCCTTCCCAGTAGGAGCTGCGAAGTGCTCGTCTCCTGAGCCCCTCGCGATTAAAACTCACATCTTTATTTTCCGCCTCTTTACGCGTTGCAGCAACGCCTCCAAGACATGAATCCTTTCAATGACTTAAGTGCCCATTGCACTTCGCTGGGTCTGGGCTATAGTGCGCCCCATGTTAACCGGGTTGGCTGCGATATTACTGGCCGGAGCTGTGCCTCCGACAGTGAGAGATTGTTATTCGGTGATGAAGGATCTCGCCGAGTTCCATCTATCGCCCGACTTGCAGGAAACCTTTCAGGAAGTTTCTCAATCGCATTTGTTTGTCTGGGTTCCCGCTAAGTTCTTGGGCAAGCCGCCTCAGATTTTTGCTGAGCAATCGGGTGTTCGTCCTTTCTTTGCGAGTTCGATTGGTACTCGAAGATTTCTGTCTCAGCTGGCGCGATCAAAAAACGCGCAGCTGAGAAGGCATTATCGTCAAATGTTGCCGCCCCGAATGTACCATGCTTGGCAAGAGGCTGAGGGTAATCTTGATCGAAATTTTTCTCATGACTTCTACATTGTCCGTCGAGAGGGCAGAGGTTTCCGAGTGGTATTCCACTTGAGACTTTTTGAAGCGGTGTTTGATCGATCTTCGGCCGTACCCTTGCCGGCGGAGGTTCTTGAAAAGTCGCTGGGTAGTGGATCTCAAGGGCAAGTGCTGGCATTGGCTCGTGCGTTTCGTCAGCTGAGCCTTATGAAGAGCGAAGACTTGAAAGCTCGAGGTGAATCTTTTGTAGAGCTTGGTCAGTACCTTGTCGATGCTTCGCCGGAAGAGGCGTTGGCATTGAAGCAAATGGCTGTGAGCTTTTTGATTCAGTTGTTTTTTAAGGAAAGACGAGATCGCCTCTTCGTGTTTGTACCGGCGAGTCCGCTCCATGAGCGGCTTTACAGTCGAGACTTTGGGTTGAGAACGAGGCAAGATCAGTGGGGTCATTGGGTCAAAGGCCGAGATCTCATGCAGGGCCTTAAGGAATTCCTCAGACGTTCGGAAGTGCAAATCAGTGTAAAGCGAAAGAGAAGGTAGCAGTTATGCCGAGAATCTTAGTTGATCGTCCCCCTGAAACAAGAGAGCTGATTCTTGAATCTTTCATCAATCTGGTTGAGGAGCGCGGTGCATTTCAAATCGTCTTTCAGGACATTGCTGATGCATCAAAGATGAGTTTGGGATCGATTCGCTATTACTTCAAAAATTATGACTCTCTTGTCGAAGCTGCTATTGCGTATGTTTTTCAGCGGGCTCAAGTTGTCATTGAAGAAGATATTATGAAGGTGCGATTGTCGGGTTCCTCCAACCAAATGATCCGATCCTATGTTGAGGCCAACTTTCATTGGATGGATGCTTATCCCTCTCATGCCGCATTTTTGTCTTATTTCTATCATCTTTGTTGCACGCGTGCGTCGGTGGTCGGCCGAGATTTTTGGCAGCGTGGTCGAAAGCGAGTGGAAGCTCTTATTCTGGAAGAGATTGCTCGAACAAAGTCGAAGGGGCCTGAGGATGTTGAAGCGGCTGCACAGATTATCCACAGTCTGATCTTCGGTTCCGTGGTGACTGCGATGGCAGAGAGGTCGCCTGAGTCCTCCAAGCAACAACTGAAGGTTCTCGTTGATTCGCTGCCGAGCATCCTTCTTTCGGTGGCGTCGATCGAATCATAAAGCATTGAAATAATTGATTTAAATGAGCTCTTTGCGAAATTTGATAATTAATTTGACAATTTTGTTTAACGGGCTAAGAGAGTCTCAAAACTGGATTTCCCTTGGAAAAGTGGCCAGGTTGAACTCTCTCTTGATTGATTTGAGGCACCGCAGCCGACGACCCATCAACTGATGAAAGGGTCGACCTGGTCACCCTTTTAGCTAAAATGCCTTTCATGGCTCGTCCCTCTCTCGATCACTTTTTTAATCAGTTTTCCAAACAAAATATGAAGATTCTGTCTGATTTTTATCATCCGGACATTCAGTTCGTGGATCCGCTTGTGAACTTGAAGGGCCTCGCTACGTTGACCGAGTACTATGCTGATTTGTACGAGAACGTGATTTCGATCCGATTCGATTTTTCAAAGGTCCTTCAGTCGGGTGCTGAAGAGGTTGGCTTTTGGAAAATGAGAGTTCGACACAAACGGCTCAACGGTGGGGATGAGATCGTGGTCGATGGGAACTCGCATGTGATTTATGACCCGGAATCTCAGTTGTGTATCTATCACCGAGATTACTTTGATGCGGCAGCGATGCTCTATGAGAACATTCCAGTCCTGGGTTTTGGAGTTCGGCAGATCAAAAATAGAATTCAAAGGCAACACCAAAGATAGTTTTGTCTGATTCAAGAAGCGCTGAGGGGTGATTTTAGGATTATTCGTTTTCAAGGCATTCCCGTCTCTCTATAACTGAGAGAAGCAAGACACGTATGGATCGTTCGCAGTTTGAAAGACGTACTCACCACACCAGTTTGGGTGTTCTCACTCTCGGAGCTTTGGGAGTCGTCTTTGGTGATATCGGAACGAGTGCCCTTTATGCTCTTCGAGAGTGTTTTAGCTCTCACACTGGAGCGGTTGTAGATCACGCGACGGTGCTGGGAGTTCTTTCTCTTATTTTTTGGGTTTTGATTTTGGTCATCTCGATCAAGTACATGTTTATCATTTTGAAGGCTGACAACAAGGGTGAGGGCGGGCTCTTGGCGCTGACAGCTCTTGCGAGTGAGGGAACCCTTCGAAGCTCCAAAACGGCGATTTTTTCCGTTGTCGGGCTCGGTGTGTTTGGTGCGGCCTTGCTGTACGGAGATGCAATGATCACTCCTGCTATTTCTGTTCTCTCTGCTGTTGAGGGTATTGCCGTTCGCTCGGAGGGGCTTGAGTCTTTTGTGATTCCGCTGACCTTGGTGATTCTGACTGCATTGTTCATCACTCAACGGGTTGGGACGGGGATTATCGGTCGCATTTTTGGTCCTGTGATGTGTATCTGGTTCTCGGTGATTGGCACTTTGGGATTGATGGCCATTGTTAAGAATCCAGAGGTTCTTCGAGCCATTGATCCGCGATACGCGGTTGATTTTCTTTTCAGAGATTGGACTGTTTCATTTGCGGTGATGGGCAGCGTGTTTCTTGCTGTCACCGGTGGGGAGGCTTTGTATGCGGACATGGGTCACTTCGGCCGGTCAGCGATTCGGTTGGGATGGTTTTTTTTGGCGCTGCCAGCTCTTTTGCTGAACTATTTTGGTCAGGGCGCTTTGGTTTTGAGCAATCCCGAGGCTGTCCGAAGTCCGTTTTATCTGTTGGCTCCTGAATGGGCTCAGGTTCCCATGGTTATCCTAGCCACGACAGCTACTGCCGTTGCCTCTCAAGCAGTGATTGCAGGTGTTTTTTCAATTACGCGACAAGCTGTTCAGCTCGGATTTCTGCCAAGGACGCAGATCGTTCACACCTCAGCAGGAGAGATCGGTCAGATCTTCGTTCCTAAGGCCAACTTATTCCTCTGGGTTTCCACATTTGTTCTCGTCTTGTCCTTTAAGAGTTCAAGTGCCCTCGCAGGTGCCTACGGTGTGGCTGTTTCAGCCATCATGATCATCACAACCTCGATGGCCGGCTATATTGCGTGGAAAAGATGGAAATGGAACCCGATCGTTATCGTTGTCCTCGGCATCGGATTTTTGGCCATTGAGGGGCTGTTTCTTTCGTCGAATATGATGAAGCTTGATGAAGGTGGCTGGGTGAGTCTTCTCATCGCCGCTATCATCTCGACCTGTATGCTCACGTGGAAGCGAGGGCGCGAGATTCTCATGCAGCGCTTGCGTGAGAAGCGAATGACCTTGGCCCAATTCATTGAGCAAGTACGGGAGAAGCGTGTTTATCGAACAGAGGGAACGGCCGTTTTCATGACTTCAGACCCCAATGGGTTGCCTGTGGGGCTGTTTCAGAACTTTCTTTTGAATCATGTGGTCCATCAGCAGGTGATCATCATGAACGTCCAGTTTGAAGAGATCCCGTTTATTCCTGTTCAAAATCGGATACAGATTTCCAACCTTGGTGAGAATTTTCATTTCGTCACCGTTCACTACGGCTTCATGCAGACGCCCAATATTCCGCGAATCATCGAAATGTGTCGCTTCGATGGAGTCCCGGTCAACAAAGATGATGTGACGTATTTCTTTGGACGCGAAACGATCATTGCGACTGACCGAGTCGGCATGCAGAAGTGGCGCGAGCGACTTTTCATTCTGATGTCTCGAAATTCCCAAACCGCGATGGAATTCTTCAAGATCCCAACCGACAAGGTGGTTGAATTCGGCATTCAGGTCGAGATCTGATCAAGAGTTGTCCCGGGCATTTCCTCCTGCTAGCGTTGAGTCTATGCCGACGGAATCAAAACCCATTGAGTTAGGTACGCCGTGTCCTTCCTTTGATCTGCTTGCCGTTGATGGCAAGCGATATACCAAGGAGAGCTTTTCCCAGTCGAAGCTGCTGATGGTGGCCTTTACCTGCAATCATTGTCCTTATGTCCAAGCCTATGAGCAGAGACTGATTGATCTTGTGGGGAAGTTTTCGTCGCGCGGTGTCGCCTTTGTTTGCATCAATGCCAACGACTCAAAAACGTATCCGGAAGATTCCTACGAGGGGATGAAGGATAGGGCGAAGAAGTTAGGATTTAACTTTCATTATCTTTGGGATGAGACGCAGAAAGTGGCGAAGGCATTCAATGCTGCATGCACCCCTGAGTTTTATGTCTATGATGGCGATCGCAAGCTTCGCTACCACGGACGTTTGGATGATAACCACAAAGATCCATCGGCGGTGAAGGAGCGTTACTTAGATGAAGCTCTTGAGAGCTTGTTGGCAGGACAGTCGATACGGACAACACAAACTGCAGCCATGGGCTGTAGCATCAAGTGGAAGGCCTAAATGAAAAGAGTTTTATTTCTGATTGGAGGGCGCTCGGGAGAGCATGAGATCTCTTTGATCTCAGCAAAGTATGTTTTGCAAAACTTAGATGCTCGCAAATACTCACCATTGGTTGTTGTCATTCAAAAGTCGGGTGCGATGACTTATATTGAGCCAGGCGCACTTTCGAAGCTTCCGAACAATCCCCTCGAAGTGAAGACTCCTCAGGGCGTCCTTGTTGAGATGAGGCCGTACTCAGCGGAGGGGCTGAAGCCGTGTTTGGTGGTTGAGGGGCAGCGCAAGGAATTCGATGTGGCGTTTCCACTTCTTCATGGGCCGGGTGGCGAAGATGGTACGGTTCAAGGGATGTTTGAGTTTGCGGGTATTCCGGTTGTTGGATGCGGAGTGAAGGCTTCAGCTTTGTGTATGGATAAGGCTATGACCAAGAAGATTTGCCGCGATCATGATTTGCCCGTGGTTCCTTTTGTTGAGGTCTATCGGGGAGGGGTCATTCCACAGCTGCCTTGGAGTTTTCCAGTTTTTGTGAAGCCGGCTCATTTGGGCAGTAGCTTGGGAGTCACCAAAGTTAAATCGGCTGCGGACCTTAAGGCGGCGGTTGACGGGGCTCTTTCAATGGATGTGAAGGCCATGATTGAACCAGCGATCCTCGGTCGTGAAATCGAAGTGGCGGTTTATGGAAAGCGCGGTCAGTTGACGGCGAGTCCCCTTGGAGAAATCAGATGCAAAACCGAATTCTATTCCTATGAGGCTAAGTATGTTCATGCAGATGCCGCTGAGCTTTTGCTTCCAGCTCCTGTGACGGCGGATGAATCAGCTCGAGCTCAAAAGTTGGCCAAAGATGTGTTTGAGGCCCTCGATTGTGCTGGAATGGCGCGAGTGGATTTCTTTTTGACCCCCCAAGGGGAACTCTTTTTGAATGAGGTCAATACGATCCCCGGATTTACCCCCATCAGTATGTATCCCAAGATGATGAATTTGGCCGGAATAGCCTATTCTGAGCTCATTTCCGGGCTGATTGATTTGGCCTGAAGAGGGCGTTCTTTGGGGGCTCCAAAGCTTGTTTAAGGCCCCAAAGAATGCTTAGATGCCTTTTGTGCCGAGGCCTTTAAAACCAGTTAAAACAGCTCCTGGGACTGCGTCGGAGTCAACGAACCTCAAGAAGCCTGAATGGTTCAAAGTGAAGCTTCAGGAGTCAGAAAATTACAAGACCATCGAAGGTCTGGTGACTCAACATGGTCTTGCCACCGTTTGCCGAGAAGCTCGCTGCCCGAACATCTACGAATGCTGGAATTCAGGAACGGCTACTTTCATGTTGATGGGTGAAGTTTGCACTCGGGCTTGTAAATTTTGTCATGTGAAAACGGGTAATCCAAAACTCCTTTTGGATCCAATGGAGCCTCAAAAGATTCAAGACAGTGTCCGACTCTTGAATCTGAACTATGTTGTTTTGACGAGTGTGACTCGGGACGATTTGCCGGATGAAGGCTCGGCTCATTTTGCAGCTACGGTACGAGCGATTAAGCAACTGCCGAAGCATGTTTACGTTGAGACGCTCACGCCAGATTTTCGCCGGACCCAAGAGGCCTCAATTGCAAAAATGATTGAGTCGGGGGTTGATGTGTTGGCTCACAATGTGGAAACGGTGTCTCGCTTGGTTCCCTTCATTCGTGATGCTCGATGTAGTCATGAGCAGTCCCTGCGATTTCACCAAACTGCAAAAGAACAAAAACCAGATTTGATTACAAAATCGTCCATTATGGTGGGTCTCGGAGAGTCTGAGGCTGAGGTCATCGAGACCATGAAAGAGTTGAGAGATGCGGCTGTGGACGTTGTGACCGTCGGTCAGTATTTGCAGCCCACCAAGAATCACCATCCCGTGATTCGTTATGTGACTCCCGATGAGTTTAAGAACTACGAGCGGATTGGTTTAGAGCTGGGTTTTCGATTTGTGGCTTCAGGCCCCATGGTGAGAAGTAGTTATCGAGCCGCAGAAGTTTTTATTGAAGGAGAGCTGCGAAAGCGAGCAAACGCTTAAGCGCTTACAACGATAGGAGAGAACGAATGTTCACATTCAAATTGCCAGAACTTGGAGAAGGTCTTTCAGAAGGAGAGATCGTTGCGTGGAAAGTAAAAGAGGGCGATACGGTTCGCCAAGATCAGACCTTAGTGGAGGTTATGACTGACAAGGCAACGGTTGAAGTTCCGAGCCCTCGATCAGGAGTGGTGAAGAAGCTTTATTATAAAGCAGGAGATCTTGCGAAAGTTCACTCAGCGATTTGTGATATTGAAGAGTCTGGCACTGCGAGTAAAGCCGCTGAGCCCGTCAAGGCTACTGAGCCGGTGAAGGCCACCGAGCCCGCTCGCGTAGCGAGTATAGAAGTTCCCGCGGCCAAGTCAGCTCCTGCAGCTGTTGTTCCCGCACGAACCTCGGCTCCAAGCACTGAGCGAGTTTTGGCATCTCCAGCGGTCCGACGAATGGCTCGAGAGAAAAATATTGATCTTGCTCAGGTGAGCGGCAGTGGGGATCGAGGCAGAGTCTTACGAGCAGATCTTGAAGTGACAACAACCACCACGACAACGACTGTGACAACTTTTAAATCTCAGTTGCCGCAGCGTGAAGAGCGAGTGCCCTTTATTGGCATGCGACGAAAGATTGCTGATCGGTTGTCTGAGTCAGCGTTTACAGCTGTTCATTTCACTCACTTTGATGAATGTGATTTTACCGAAATCATGAGACTTCGAGATGATGCCAATCGTGAAGCCGAGCGAAATGGTTTGCCGCGTCTGACGTATCTTCCGTTCTTCATCAAGGCATCGATTGCCGCTCTTAAGAAGTTTCCGATTTTGAATTCATCGTTGGATACAGCGACCAATGAGGTGGTGATCAAGCACTACTATAACTACGGTATTTCGGTTCAGACAGATAACGGTCTGATGGTTGCCGTCGTTCGGGATTGCGATCAAAAGAGCATCTTTGAGCTCGCTAAGGAGATCAAAGAGGTTGTCGATCGTGCGCGTTCAGGCAAGGCAAGCATGCAAGATTTGAGTGGTTCGACAATTACCATCACGAATGTGGGTAATATCGGTGGATTGTATGCGACTCCTATTATCAATCATCCTGAGACTGTGATTCTTGGAATGTACCAAATCAAGAAGCGCCCCATCGTTAAGGAAATCAACGGCCAAGACCTGATTGTGTCGAAGCCCATGATGTACACCAACATTACATGTGATCACCGAATCATCGATGGAGCGATTGCTGCGGGTTATCTGCGCACCTTCTGTGAGTACATCGAAAATCCTGCCAAAATTGCGTTCATGTGAGAGTGAAGGAGAGTTTTTATGAAGAAGTTTGATGCCATTGTTATTGGTGCTGGTCCGGGTGGATATGTTTGTGCGATTCGGTTGGCTCAGCTTGGAAAAAAGACTGCGCTGATCGATCGAGATGCTCTTGGTGGGACATGCCTCAACTGGGGATGTATTCCTTCAAAGGCTCTCATTCATGCGGGTCATGTTTACGAAACCATTCAGCATTCGGCTGATGAAATGGGGATCAAGGTCAAAGGCGTTGATATCGATTTCAAAAAGCTCCAAACCTGGAAGAACGGCGTTGTTCAAAAGCTGACCGGTGGGATTGCAGGTCTTTGCAAGCGTCACGGAATCGAAGTCTTCATGGGAACCGCGGAGTTTAAGTCCGCGCGCCAATTGGAAGTCACGATGGTGGATTCCAAGAAGAAGGAAACCCTCGAGTTTGATCGAGCAGTCATTGCAACAGGTTCTGACTCAGCTTCGATTCCAGGGGTTGTGGTTGATCACAAGGTGATTGTCACCAGTAAGGAAGCGCTCAATCTGCCCGAGATTCCGAAGAAAATGATTTTGATCGGTGGGGGAGTGATTGGTTTGGAATTGGGGAGTTTCTACTCCATGCTTGGAACAGAAGTTCGAGTGCTTGAGTACGCATCTCAAATTCTGCCTGGCACTGATTCGGATTTGGTCAAAGTTGTTGAGAAGTCTTTCCAATCTCGCGGAGCTTCTATTCATACGAACTTTAAGGTTTCTTCGGCGACGGTCAAAGGCAAGAAGGCCACAGTCAAAGGTACCAACTCAAACGGCAAGGAAGAGAGCTTTGAAGCCGATATCGTTTTGGTCGCGACCGGTCGACGACCTTTCTCTCAATTTTTGGGTTTGGAAAAAGCGGGTCTTAAAGTGGATCAGCGTGGATGTATTCCGGTGAATCGATCTATGCAGACAGCCGTTCCCCATCTTTATGCGATTGGAGACATTACTCCGGGTCCGATGCTTGCTCATCGAGCTTCTCATGAGGCCATCATTGCGGCTGCTCACCTTGCTGGCGATTCCAAGGCGCAAGTGGATTACCGAGTTATTCCGGCGGCGATCTTTACGGATCCTGAAATTGCATCCGTTGGAATTTCTGAAGGTGAAGCAAAAGCCAAAGGACTCAATGTCAAAGTAGGCAAGTTTCCTTTCGCAGCCTTGGGCCGAGCGCTTTCTAACAATCGCTCAGAGGGCTTCTGCAAGGTCATCGGTGATGCAAAGACGAATGATTTGCTGGGTGTTCACATTGTTGGACCTGAGGCCGGTAACTTGATTGCCGAAGGTGCACTCGCCATTGAGATGGGTGCCAGCGTCGAGGATCTCACGTTGACGATTCACACTCATCCGACTTACCCCGAAGCCATCATGGAAGCGGCGGAAAGCTACTATGGACATGCAATCCATGTTTTCCAGGGTGGTCACGCAGCTCGAGGTGAAAGTGTCGCTCGCGCAGGCTAATTCATCAGCGGCAGTCACTCTGTCGCCAGTGAAAGTAGCACCTGTTGAGCTAGTGGACTTTCTGTCAGTTCGTAAGCCGAACTATGAGTCCATCTGGGAGTTTCAGCGTCAGCGTGTTGAATCGATTGCTTTGGAAGAGTCTTCCGAATGCATTATCTTTTGTGAGCATGAGTTAGTCGCTACCAAAGGACGTAGAGCTAAATCAGAAAATATTCTCGACCCTCAAGTAGCCATGTTTGAAATCGAGCGCGGTGGAGACGTGACGCTTCATGCGCCAGGTCAACTTGTGATCTATCCTCTTCTGAAGCTGAAAGGGACTCACTTTCCTCTGGGACTCAACGAATATCTGCGTTTTTGTGAAACAGTGTTGATTGAGTTTCTTTCGGGCGTTGGTTTAGAAGCTGGTCGCTTTGGCCCCACGGGCGTGTGGATCAAGCGAGCGAATGGTGAGGTCAAGAAGATCGCAAGTATCGGTGTCGCGGTTCGTCGGTGGATCACTTATCACGGGATCGCATTGAACGTTTGTAATGATCTTGAAGATTTTAAGAGAATTCGCCCCTGTGATTTTGAGTGGAGTGTCATGACCTCACTCCGTGCCGAGGGCATTAAACTCAGTGTTCACCAAGTCGCTGTGGAGCTTAAGAAGATCTTTACGAAGCATCTTAAGCCAGAAGCTTCACTATAAACCCGAAGCTGATTTCGCCCATTGCGATTTCGGTGGGAGTTCAAACGAGCCGAGTTCATGACTTACTTTTTTGAGGATGCTCTCCATCAGCTTAACGGCAATTGATGGAGTGTTTCTTTTGAGTTCGAGCCATCGTTGAGCGTTAAGGGCGTAGGCCTCAACGGGAGTCAGAGCGATCGCTGAGACTCTTTTTTGTGTCGGATGAATGAGAGACAGCTCTCCGATTGTTGCGCCCTGCGAAACTTCAATAGAGTAGGCTTCTGCGCTGAGCTTGACCCTACCCGAAGCGATCAGAATGAGCTCGGCGATCTTCGATGTCCGATCAATCAAAGTTGAATTGATTTCGTAGGACCTAGGTTCCAAAAAATGAGCAAGAGCTGAGCGCTCATCCAAAGCCCAGTCTTGTAGTATCTCACAGGCATCTAACGTAACGAATCGACCCATAGATCTAGCATACGTCAATGAGGGCGATCCTCGTCAATCAGGACCGTTCAATGCCCAGAACCCAACGCCGATAGGGAATCACAAGGAATGAGCCGAGCGTGCCGCCTAAGCAGTCCGCTAGAAAGTCGGCGAGCTCTACAGAGCGTCCAGGGGTCTGCGCTTGGTAGAGCTCATCAAGTGCTCCGTAGATGCAGACAATCACGATCGAGAGAAGGACGAAGCGTCGAAACTCATTCCAGCTGACATGAGAGCGATGAGTCGCAGTAAGAGCTCGAGCTACCACGAGACCGAGCGCGGTATAAATCGCTAGGTGCACTAATTTGTCTATAAAGGGAAAATCAAGCGACGGAAGATCGCTCTGAGGAATGCTCGAGAGGTAACGAATCGCTGCGAAGATGAGAAGGACGGGAATCCAATAGCGGGCTAACTTCATTTACTTCCCCTAGTTGCCAAGAATGGGTTGCTTCGGTGACTTTGGCAAATAAAATTTGACCTTCACGAAATCCATCTTGAGGAGCCAGATGGACCAAGCGATTTTTGCGAGAGCGACCTGTCCATAGATTTGCATTCCACCTCGAGGGTCCCTCAAGCATGACCTCGATGGTCTGGTTGATATCTTCGCGATACTTGCGAGCTGATACATCACGTTGAACCTTGAGAAGTTCAGTGATTCGATCGGTCTTCTCTTGAGCACTCACGTCGTCTTCCATTTTTGCAGAGCGAGTGTAGTTACGAGTGCTGTATTTGAACGCGTAGACGTTGTCGAATTCGACTTCCTTGATGACTCGCATCGTCTGCTGAAAATCTTCCGCGGTTTCCCCTGGAAACCCCACAATCACATCTGTTGAAAGAGAGATGTCAGGACGATACTTGCGGACAAGCTCCATTTTTTTGAGGAATGTTTCCGCCGTATAAAATCTTCGCATGCGGCGCAGAACGGAGTCTGAGCCAGCTTGGAAAGGAAGATGAAGATGCTCGCAAAGAATCGGTAGCTCAGCAAACGCTCGAGCGAGGTTTTCATCGAAATCTCGAGGATGAGACGTTGTGTAGCGCAGTCGAGCAAGACCCTTCAATGCACCACCTTCGGATTCGTTTTGAAACATCTTGAGGAGATCGTAGAGCGAATGAAACGCGCCGGACTTTGATTTGCCCCAGTAGGAATTGACGTTTTGGCCAAGTAACATGATCTCCTTAGCGCCTTTTTGGACGAGAGCAGCCGCTTCATCGATGAGCTCTTCAGGACTTCGGCTGACCTCTCGGCCGCGAGTGAAGGGGACGATGCAATACGAGCAAAATTTATCACAACCATTTGTGATCGTGAGAAATGCTTGAGACTTCGACTCGGGTCTGGAAGACGGCAGGAGGAGATCAAAATCCTCAAGAGTTTCCCAATTTTTTTCAAAGGGTTCAATGAGTTGGGGTAGCTCACGGTAATTGTTTGTGCCGAAGGCAAAATCCAGAAACTTAAATCGACTGAGTAACTTTGGTCCTTCTGTCTGTCCGACGCAGCCACCAAATCCAATCACCGTCGAAGGCTTTAGGCTTTTGATGGCGGAGAGTTTTCCCAAGAAGCTCAGTGCTTTGTTCTCAGACTTCTCGCGAACAGCGCAGGAGTTGATCAAGATGAGTTCCGCATCTTCCATTCGAGACGTGCGCTCAAAGCCCTTAGGACTCAGAATCTGAACCATTTGCTCGCTATCGTACTCGTTCATTTGACAGCCAAAAGTTTGAATAAAAACACGGCGCATAACGACCGGCAGAAGCTAGCAAATTCGGGGGCTGCTTCAAAGGGGCACAGCGAGAAATCACCAAAAACTGGTTTTTAAGCCTCCATCATCTTTGCGGTTCGGCCCTGAAAAGTTTGCACTAAATCGCTCTAGGCTGCGTTTAAACAGGCCAGGAGCGCCCTTTGAGGGGGCCTGGGTTTTGCAGATTCTAGGCTTTGGGCGGTCTGTTGGCGTTGCGTTAAAAATGAGGTTTGACGATTATGTCTGTTTTCAAGGCTTTCTTCAATTCTATTCAGGTTATTGCTGTCATTGGTGCTCTGACAGGGTGTGGAGCAGAGGAGGAGTTGCCTCCTGCTGTGATTAGTCCGACTTCTCCCGTTTCCGGGCCAGCGCCAAACACATTGATCAGATCGGACTTCGATCAAGATGCTTCTCCCGATTTTGTCATGACGTCTCAAGGCGTAATATCGATCTGGTTTATGAAGATTCTGAGCAATGTGCTGAGTCTTCAAAGCACCGCTCCTGTGGCGAGCATTCCCCCTGATTCTGCGGTCGTAGGATCGGCTGACTTTGATCGAGATGGAAAAATAGATCTCTTGATTTTGAATAACACTTCCAAAAAACTCTCGATTTTAAAACTGACCGGTGCAGCGGGATC
Organism: uncultured Bacteriovoracaceae bacterium; assembly: GCA_964655245.1. Taxonomy (GTDB): domain Bacteria; phylum Bdellovibrionota; class UBA2394; order UBA2394; family UBA2394; genus JBEIHI01. The sequence goes on from CAZZLQ010000004.1 coordinate 59,761, forward strand.
AACCTATCAGTCCTCATTGCCCCTGACGACTTCCAACGGTGCTGCTGAGTTTTCGATTCCATCGAGCCATGTTGTGGCGGGTACTGTAGATTATGACTTTGATGGTGATCCCGACATTCTCATTTGGAACGCTTTAGCAGGAAATGATCTTCGAATCTTGAAGTTTCAGGGGCGTCAATTTGTCAGTGAGGAAGTCCTCGTTGACTCTGCGAATAATCCAGCAGGTCCTGGGGCAGAATACCTGATCGTCGGTCTTTATGATTTCCCCTCTGAAAATCGTTGGAGAATTTTCTGGCAGGCCAAAACAAGTCATCCTACCGCTGGCACTGCAGGAACGATTTATCGCTGGTCGATGAATGGCAAACAGAAAGTCTCTGGAGAGACTGAGTCCGGCATCATCCGAAACGTGAGTGATCCGCTCACCCCGATCAACTTGAAAGCCGCCTCTCCTTGGGTAGTCGCAGGTGTTCGCAAGTATCCAGGGGATGCCTCGATCAGTATGATCTTGCAAAATCCAACGGCTCAGACTTCAAGCGCCTCTGACTACAAATATGTTCGTTGGAAGTTCAATGCCTCACTGGAGTACACGGGCTTTGAGTATGTGGCCGGAACAGCGTTGACCGTGGGCCAAACGCCTCCGTCAATTCAGCCCAATTAAGAACCTCGTACTTTATCAGAAATCTCGTTTTGATTACTCGCTGATGCCGGAAAATGCGTCGAAAGCTCTACTTCGATTTCATCAAGGGTTCGTAAGAAACTTTCCCCCGCAGATAACTGAGAGAAGTCATTGGCCAATTGCTGCCCAAGCAGAGCCCATCGACTGTCGGGAATGACTCTGAGTAAGCCTTTGTCTGCGAGAATAAAAGCAGAGCTCTCCATTTCTGATATGAAGATGAGAAGCCCCGTTCGATTCTTGGTGTTAAAAACCTCCTCCTGAAGAAACCACTGTGCGGCCTCATCTTGTACGGCTTCTAGAAAAACTCTTCGAGGAGTCAGCATGATGAGCAATCGTTTCCAGTGAAGAAGAAGCCAGGTCGCGATCGATGCAGCAATTGAGAAAAACCAGTGTGATGCATGAATAGAAGTGGGGGATGAGAGGTAGAGAGCATAGAGGCAGATGATTCCGGCCATCACACTCAAATTGAATCGCCATGCATAATAATCAGAAGATCTCTCGACAATCACAGGAACAATTTCAAGCTCGGATTTTCCCTCGATTTGAGAAATCTTTGCTTCGATCTTGTTTTTGAATTCATTCGTTAAATTTGACATAGATCACCAACGTCCTGTGGCGCCGCCACCACTAAAGCCGCCACCGCCTCCGCTCCATCCACCACCTCCACCGAAGCCTCCAAAGCCACCTCCACCCCAAGAGCCGTATCGTCGATGCGAGTAGGCTCGAAAGCGGCTTGGGAAAATCATTCGGAGAATGAGCAGGCCCAGCATCAAAACGATAAATAGCAAATTGAACAGCAGTTGAGAGCGTCCGCTTTTTTGATGAGGCTTTGCTGGGAGTTCTTGCCCAGAGACAATTTGCTGAATGGATCGAATGGCGTTTTGAAAACCTTCCAAATAGTTGCCCGCACGAAAGGAGGGAGTCATCCATCCGTCGATAATACGACCCGCCAACACGTCCGGGATATCGCCCTCAAGTCCCTGGCCCACTTCGATGCGAACTTGCCGATCCTGCAAGGCCACCAGGATCAACACTCCATTGTCCTTTGAGGCGGTGCCGAGCTTCCACTGATCCGCTGCTCGGATGCTTAAGCCCTCGATGCTTTCGCCTTCGAGGCTCGGAATCGTCCAGATCTGAAACTGAATGGCATCTTTGAGACTGCGAATCTGAGCAGCCAATTGAGCCTCATCTGAGGCGGAGAGGACTTGAGCCTGGTCGATCACAGGTCCCGAGAGGGCGGGGATCTCAATGGGCTTCGAATGCAAAAGACCAATCGGAGCCATCATCCCGAGCAAAAGTCCCGCTGGGAGGAGAAAACGCCGCATTAAAATTTCACTTCAGGAGCCTTTTGAAGCTCTTTCTCATTTTCAACGGTGAACTGCGGCATCTTTTCGAACTTGAAGAAAACCGAGTTCGTTAGATTGGTGGGGAACACGGTGACCAGATTGTTGAAATTTTTCACTGACTCAATGAATCTTTGTCGAGAAATGGTGATGCGATTCTCAGTTCCCTCGAGTTGAACCTGAAGATCTCGAAAGTTCTGATTCGCTTTGAGATCTGGATATTGCTCGGCTACCACCATCAATCGAGACAGCGCGCCGGCAAGTCCAGCTTGAGCCTCTTGAAACTGCTTGATTGTATCTTGGTTGAGTTGATCGAACTTGATTTGATTTTGTGTCGCTTTGGCTCGAGCCTCGACAACATTTTGAAGGGTTTGAGCTTCGTGTTTTGAATATCCCTTTACCGTTTCAACGAGATTAGGGATGAGATCCGCTCGTCGTTGATACTGAGCTAAAACATCAGCCCAGCTGGCTTCGACCTCATTCTTTTGGCGAGGAATACTCTGGATGCCGCATCCGGAAAGCAGCCCTAGGTTAAGAACAAGAATTGCAGAAAACAAGACTTTAGCTTTGATCATCTTCATATTGCTTTTATAAACAAAGCCGAGACTTAGGAGAAGCGCGAATGAGTGTATCAATGGATTCAATGATTCGAGAGCGATTGGCAGGACAAAGGGCTTTGATCACGGGAGCCAGCGCTGGAATTGGTAGGGCAACGGCTCTTCTTTTAGCCCACTACGGGGTTGAAGTTTTGGCTGTCGCTCGACGAAAAGATCGGCTGAACGAGCTTCAAAAGGCCCATTCTCTCATTGAGCCATTGGTTTGTGATGTCACAGATTCCTTGGATCCGATCGAGTCGATTTTAGCAAAAAAGGAAGTTCACATTTTGGTGAATAATGCAGGTCTTGCCAAGGGGCGCTCAGGGGTTCAGGACCTCAATGAGGAAGACTGGAAAACAATGATTGAAACCAATGTCCTTTCGCTCTTGCGGGTGACAAAGTTGCTCATTCCTCAAATGCTGAAGCGTGGCTGGGGGGACATTGTGAATCTGGGTTCGATTGCAGGTCTTCAATCCTATGGTGGTGGGTCGGTCTACTGTGGAACAAAGTTTGCGGTTCATGCGTTTTCAGAGGCCTGGCGACAGGACCTCATGGGAACAGATATTCGAGTGAGTGAAATCTGCCCTGGGATGGTGGAAACCGAATTCAGCTTGGTGCGATTCAATCATGACGAAGAGAAGGCGAAGAAGGTTTATGACGGCGTTCGAGTGCTCAAGGCAGAAGATGTGGCACATTCAATTCTTTGGTCCGTTTCGCAGCCACGCCATGTTACTTTGCAAAACACGATTATCATGCCCACAGATCAGGGCGCTGTGGGGCAGATCTTCCGCGGACGAGAGAAGGCTCGTTAAGGAATCTGATCAAGCGATTGAATCTCATCAAGAGGAACGCAGATGACGTCCGATGAAATCTTTTTGATGATTCCGGTGAGGACTTTTCCTGAGCCGACTTCGACAAATGTTTTGAAGCCATGCTCCATCGCATGACGAATACACTGCTCAAAACGCACGGCTTGAGAGACCTGATTCATAAGGTTCGTTTTGATTTCCTGAGCATCCCATTGCTCTCTGCTGGTGACGTTGGAGAGGACGGCCACTTGGGGCTTACTCCATTCAATTCTGTTCATCGCATCCATGAGCTTGAGGCCTGCTTGATTAAGCAGTGAGCAATGAAAGGGGCCCGAGACCTCGAGCTTGGTGCCCAATCGAATTCCAAACTCCTTGGCTCGTTTGCAGGCTTCATCAATGGCCTCGATGGATCCGGAGACGACAACCTGGCCCGGAGAGTTATAGACCGAGGGCTCAATGACTTTTTTGGTGGAAGCAGCAATCTCGGTGCAGAGTTTCTGCGCACTTTCCGGAGTCGCTCCAATCAGGGCCGCCATCCCGCCTTGGCCGAGGGGCACAGCTTCTTGCATGAGTTTGCCTCGCAGATTTACTAGCTTGACGGCATCTTGAAATCGAATGGCCTCAGCGTGCACGAGGGCTGAGTACTCTCCCAGGGAGTGGCCTGTGGCCATACTTGCAGATTTACCTTTGGTTTTGAGCCAGCGGCTCATCGCGGTGCTGACGGTGAGCAGAGCGGGTTGAGTGATCGCAGTTTCCTTGAGTTTGTCAGCAGGACCATCTTTGATGATCTGGGAAAGAGAGAAGCCGATGTTGGCATCGGCTTCTCGAAGAACTTCAGTAAAAATAGGTTCAAAGTCAGAGAATTTTTGACTTAAGGAGTATCCCATCCCCACTGATTGGGATCCTTGTCCTGGAAAAACGAAACATACTTTGTTCTCTGCCATGATTTAGCCCTTTCCACGACTTGATCGACTTGAACAATGCCATGTCCATATCGATTGTCTTTGCCATTAGATCCTAGGTCTTTGGCTGTCGTGTCAAGGATCTCCTGCATATCCTCGACAGTCAAATCGGGATTGGCTTGAAGCATCAGTGCAATCACCCCTGCGACGTGAGGAGTGGCCATCGACGTTCCAGACATTCGCTGCCATTTTCCTCCAGGCATGGACGAGTAAACATCAAGTCCAGGAGCAGAGACGTCAGGTTTTTTGATGAATTGAGGATACCATTTGCTTTCCCACCAAATCGTGGGCCCGCGGCTACTGAACGAAGTGACCTTTTGATTTTCATCAACAGCACCGATGGCATAGCTGAACGGGTAGGCGCCAGGAGCATTGATCGAAAAGAAGAAGCCCGAGTTTCCTGCGGCAAAATTCGGGAAGATTCCAAAGCGTCTCCAGGATCGAATGACATTTCGAAAGCCATAAGAGAACTGCGAGTTTGATCCCCATGAATTGCTAACCACTCGTGGTGAATCATTGGTATTGGGATCGCCATCAGGATCAAGAAACCACTCCATGGCTTTGAGCAGGCCTTCCATGGTGGCTCCGCCTTTTTTGTCAAAGACCTTGGCCATCATGATTTGAGCTTCAGGGGCAACGCCAATGGATTTTCCAGACGCGCTTCCGCCTGCGATGGTTCCACTCACATGAGTTCCGTGCCCGTGGTGATCTGTGGTGTTTCCGTCTTTGGTGAAGTCTTTATTGAGAATCACTTTGCCTTCAAGGTCAGGATGAGATTCATCAATTCCGGTATCGATCACGCCAACAATCACGCCTTTACCCGTGAGGCCTTGATCCCAGGCGCTTTGTGCTTTGATTTTTTGAAGGCCGTAGGTTTGTTTGCTCTCGTCAGTCTTTACTGAATTCGTTGAAGCAATAGGCTGTTCAAGCTGAATGACGATGTTCTCAACAATCCCCTCGATATTGGGGTTGGCAGATAGCCGCGCAAGAGTGGCTCGATCGACAAGAGTGACAAAAGCTTGTGAAGACCACAGGACATCGAGTTTTCCTTTGACGGCGAACTGAGTGCCCACCAAAGCGTCATTGGCGATCTCGGTCACATAGTCTGTGATGAATTGCTTTTCGCTTTGCTTGGCGATTCCAAGAGGCATTCCCGAGCGATCTTGAAACTGAGGTTGTTTGACAAAGACGATGACCGTTTTGGTTTGATCGGCAATGCCAAGCGAGCTCTCTGGAATCTGGTTCCAGGCTTCAAGTCTCGGATCCAAAAAAGTTTTGTCGGCTTCTTTGGCCCAGGTTTGTGTTGTCATTAATTGAGTTGCAAGAACTAGGCACGCGCCTAGTGATCTAAGTTTCATGAAGTTCCTCCCCAGCGAAGATTTTACGGGAGTTGATGCGGTGAAGCGAATTTATTCAACCGACGCAAGGTGTTGGCGCATGACGCATTTAGTATGCTTAGGGCAAGCTCCAGATATGATTATCTTTGCTGCCCAGCAAAGTGCATTGCTGCATCGCAAAGATTGCAGATGAGTCGAGAAGGAGAGGAATGTGTCGAAATTATCGACAATTTGATGCGTCGCTTCCGGGTCAAGGAGGTTGTGTTGCGTATTAACGCCAACATAGCCTCCCTGCGCACTCAGACGCAGATGCAACGCACCTCCAAGGCGCTTCAGCGCGCTCTTGAGCGCTTGTCCTCGGGCCAAAGAATCAACTCCGCTCGAGATGATGCCTCAGGTCTTGCTCGAGGTGTGGGCCTTGAGTCGCAGGTTCGTGGCTTGAACCGAGCCATTCTCAATATGAATGAAGCACAGGGAATGCTGATGACGGCCGAGGGGGCCTTGCAGACGCAGGTTGATCTCGTTCAGAGAATGCGTGAGCTTGCAGTGCAAGCGGCCAATGGCACACTGACTTCGAACGATCGCGCCAATCTGGATCAAGAACTTCAGTCCCTACTCGCAGAGTTTAATCGTATAACACAAGATACGACGTTCAATGGAGCAGCCCTTTTGGATGGAAGTCTGGGAACTCAAAAGATTCAGGTTGGGACGGAGAAGAATCAGAGTGTTGATCTTAAGATGAGATCGATGGGGGCATCGGGAGTATTTCGAAAGGACGTGGGCTCGGGAGCGTTCACTCAGACGTCAACTCTTGCGGTGAATGGAACTGTCTCGATGAGCGAATTTGCAGATCTCAATGGAGATGGTCATTTGGATCTCATCGTGGCGACAGAATTGGGTTTTCAAGTTCTTGATGGCAAAGGAGACGGAACATTTGCCGTCGCAAGAACTGTGTTTGCGGGGTTCGTAGACAATAATTTTGGCTTCGAAAACTACAACCGCTTCGCCGTGGGAGATGTCACCGGAGATGGAAATCTCGACATCGTCTTCAATGGATCCGCAGTTCTTGCGGGTGATGGCCGAGGGGGCTTCGGAGAAGAAACTGGTGGTCAGGTACCTCAGGGCAACATACAGCTGGCGGATTTCAATGGAGATGGAGCTCTCGATATCGTCACGAGCAATGTCTTCGGTGTGTTGAATTTCATTACTTTGAGCGATGGGAATGGTGGATTTTTGAGTCCAGAGAATCTTGGAGATACGCCCAATGGAGGATCGGCCGTGGTTGGGGACTTCAATAGCGATGGTCATCAAGATGTCATCATCCTGAATCGGAATTTTAACTCCGTTACACTTTACGCTGGAAACGGAACCGGCGAGTTGGTGGAGACTGTCAGCAGCTTTCTAGTTGGTTCCACATATCCCACATTGTTTGAGGTAAGTGATTTTGATTCTGATGGCGATCTAGACCTGATCTTGGGGGATGGAGTGACCGTGCGATTGGCGACTAACAATGGAAGTGGGAGCTTTGTTGCATCCTCAACGGCCTACTCCATGGGAGCGATTGTTCAGGATATCAGGTCTCAGGATCTCAATGATGATGGACGAGTTGATCTTGTTGTAAAGACCGACTCATCGATCTCTGTATCATTGGGTCAGGGTGGTGGAGTTTTCTCATCGAGAGTCACTGTTGCTTCAGGACTAAATGCCTTTGCCCTTGGCGATGTCACCGGTGATGGGGTTGTGGATTTTTTTGGTAGCTCTGGTAGCTCTGCCTTGGTTTATGCGGCTGTGTTAACAACGGCTGCAGCTGACAATGAAGTACGCATTCAGACCCAAGAACAGGCAGAGAAACTTTTAGGAATCTTGGATAACGCGATTGATCGGATTTCCGAGGAGAGATCAAATCTCGGAGCCCTTTCTCATCGCCTCGACTATGCTCAGTCCGTTACCTCTCAGACTCGTGAAAATCTCGCATCAGCTCGATCTCAGATCATGGATGCGGATCTTGCAGAGGAAACTGCAGAACTCACTCGCCTGCAAATCCTCCAACAAGCTCAAGCCAGCGTTCTCGCTCAATCTAACTTAAGCCTACGAATAGCTCTTCAACTTCTGAGCTTCTAAACTCATTCGGGGCATCTTCATCCGCCTTTGAAGAAGACAGGCTTGCGGATCTGTGACTTCTCTCCAGGTGTGCGAGTCATTGAGCATCACCGCTGAGCACGCCAGAAGAAAAGCTGACAGACTCTGCAGTCATAGTGTGCCTCCTGAGGCCAGCGAGGTTTGTGTACACAACCGGTTCACCGAAGTGCCTCAGAGCCTCATCGGCGCCGCTTGCAGACTCGCACTCAGGTGGTCGGCTTCCAGATCGGACAAAGAAGCCGTGATATGGTGCCAGGATGTGCAGGAATGAGACTTGACCCCATATGATGTAACCGAAAGTCTATGAGGAGGAGTTTGCTCGTGGCCCGAATCGAACGGGCACGGACCTTGCGGCCCTCAGGATTTTAAGTCCTGTGCGTCTACCAGTTCCGCCACACGAGCTCGGATCTGTTTAGAGCTAAGGAATTAGCAAACGCCTTCCTTGCCCACAACAAAAATGCTCAAAACGAGCAGGGAATCAGTACATGTGGAGAATTTGACTAAATCCTATTTTGCGCAGCTCCAGCTCCCATTGAAGAGCTCGGCGCGGATTGCGTAGGACAAAAATGGCTCCCGGATTCACATGAGTTTTATGACGATTCATGAGGTCCTTAAAGGCTTTGCGATGATAGTGAGCCCCGTAGTTTCCCAGGCGGACTTCCTCATCGAGCGCCCGCATCTCGTAGATCGCATCAAAGAGGGGAATTCGATCTCCCAAAAATCTATCAAAGCCCATGACACCCGGAATCTGAATTTCAACTGTAAATCCTAGGATGCCTTTCCAGGGGCGGAGCTCATCACTTGCTTCCACACTTTTTTTGAGCAAATCGTTGGGGCTATAGGTTTCAGAATTCCAGTGAACCAAGATGTCGAGATCTGAAATCGATAAAGGTTTCGGACCTTCCGAATGATTAGTGCGGCTTCCGTACAGGACGATGACCTCTGCATCCGAAAACTCAGGAGTATCCTGCATAAAAATCAGGAGTTCAGCCAAATCTTTTCGATTCATTCCAATCGGAGGACGCAGGTGCGGTGCCTGTGATTCAAAATGATGAATCAGAGAAAGAACGCGGAGCGTGTCATGACATCGCGCAAAAAGAGGATCTCGAAACTGAAGATTCGTGCCCAGACCAAAAGCAAAAAGCAAAACCACCCAAAAACGCATCTCAACCTCTCTTGACGAAATCTTGCAAGATTCGGTTCAGGCGGCCAAGCATTTAGTGCCCTGCGGGAGGCCTTAAAAAGCCGATGAGCTGAAAAGAGCTGAGGCTTGGAAGTCTCAGTAGTCTCCCAAAGGCAAGGGCTCAATCGAGCGGAAGGTGCGAGTTTTCTGAGTCTTGGTCACGCTTTCCGTCGCAGGGATCTCTGGATTTTCTAACGTGGCTTGCTTGCTGAGCTCATCCAACTCCTCTTTCTTGGCCGTCAACTCTTGATGGGCCACTTCCAAGAAAGATTGATTGGTTGCTGGATCGATGATCTCTTCAAATGAAGTGCAGATCGCATTATCGGAAAGAAGCTCTTCTAGGTTCTTCACTTCCGAGCGAAGGCTTTCGATTCGACGAAGTTGTTTGATCTTTCGAATCAGATCTTCCACCAAAATATCTCGGACCTTACGATCGGATGCTGGATCCACTGCATTTTGAACAAAGAATGAGTTCTCGGTGAGGACCTTCCTGATCCGAGCAATAGATTCAATCAGGCCGATGTCCGGCTGACCCTTCTCTTGAGTTGATGCTTCAACGGAAGCAATTCCGAACGCGCTGAAAAATGCAAACAGCACCACTGTGAATAATGATTTCATAACGACCCCCAAAAATGATCAAAACTGGTTTACCCTTGGTGTGATGCTACTTGGATAGCAATCGCACCCACCCCTTGGTCTTAGCCAAGAAAGCGGCACTAGGGCAAATAAATACCAAAGTCGTAAACCATGTACAACCGACCCAGGTCTGGGCTTAGATTTTTGAATGAGCAGGAATGGACCTTTGGTGCGACTCGATAAAGGCGGTTTAGAGAGCTTATTGAGGGCCCCGCTGGAACCTATTGTCTGGTTAGACTGCCGTTTTGACCTCAAGGACCCCCAGGCCGGCGAGGGGCGCTATGGGGAGGGGCATATCCCAGGAGCTGTCTATGCTCATCTGGAGCGAGATCTGAGCGGATTGAAGGGGCCCACGACGAGCCGCCATCCTCTGCCAACCCTAGAGCAAATGAAAGAGCGGTTTGAGGCCCTGGGCGTTTCCTCCCGCGTGCAAGTCATCGCTTACGATGATTCGGATATGGCTTTTGCAGCGCGGGCTTGGTGGATGCTCCGTTTTTTGGGTCATGACAAGGTCAGTGTGCTCGACGGTGGATGGGCATCCTATGTGAAGTCGGGAGGTCCTATCGAGAAAGGGCGAGCGGCCGTTGAACGTGGAAGATTGGATGTAAGGCCTCAGGCCCAGTTACTGGTCGAAGTCTCCGAGGTGGGCTCGATCGACTGTCTCGTCGACGCTCGAGATCCCGCTCGATATCGCGGTGAGATTGAGCCGATTGATCCTGTTGCGGGACATATTCCAAACGCATTCAATTTTTTCTACCGCCAAAGTCTTACGGACGATTTGAAGTTTAGATCATCAGATGTTTTGCGCCCTATGCTTGAGAAGTTTTATTCCTCAGGTATCGCGCCCACCTTCTACTGTGGGTCGGGTGTGACTGCTTGTATGAATGTTCTTGCCTGCGAAGTGGCTGGATTGCCGCTTCCTCGACTGTATGCGGGTTCATGGAGCGAGTGGATTAGAGACCCTCAGCGTCCTGTGGCTAAAGGGTCATGATCAATCATTTCTGTTTTCTGTACCGGCCGAACTCGATAGTGTTTGGCCGAAAGGGGGTTTTCATGCGATTCACCTTGTTGTCTCTGATTTTTTTGGGCTCAGTGCTGCCCTCTCAAGCCTTCACTCAAGATCTTTGGGGTTTGGTTCAGGGGGCGCAGTTTGCAGTTCCTGTTCAGGCGCCGGTTTCCAAAGTTTTTACCCCGTTAGGCTTTGACGATAATGATACCCCTCAGTTTGTGGTGGAAGGGGAATTTGAAAATGCCTGTTATTCTTTTGCGGGCGTTTTTTTAGCTCCGATTGATCGAGGTCGTC